>CAZSJU010000009.1:12805-21563 GCA_964607235.1 uncultured Anaerolineae bacterium
AACTGGAGCGGGCGTTTTCCGTTTTGATCATATTGTGCTACACTGCTGGCATCTTAAAGTAAGGTGAATATAGGATGAGTCGAACAGATCGATCTTTTAGCGCGTTTATCTCGAATGGGTGGTTGGCCGGCTTGTTGGTGATCTTGATAGGCCTGGTCGGTTGTCGATCCGAGTCCGAACCAGAACCGACACAAGCAAGTTCGCCGCTCTCCTCACCTCTGGGGACGGCATTCGCTTCTCCACTGCCGATGACTTTAGTCTCTCCTCTCCCTACACCTTCTCTGACCCCTTCTCCCGCACCCTCTCCCACCGTGCGGCCAACGATAGCTGCACGACCCGATGTTGCCTTGGCGCTGGGGGTGTTGCATACCAACGATACTTGGGGTTACTTGTTACCTTGCGGCTGAGGTTCTCCCATCGGGGGTGTGGCCCGGCGGGCCACTGTGATAAAGCAGGAGCGGGAAAAAGGCGGCGCGTTGCTGGTGTTGGATGCCGGAAATAGCCTGGTTGGTGACCGGCCGCTGGCGCAGCGCTCCCAAGGGCAGACCAGCGTGATGGCGATGAACCGGATGGGATACGATGCGATGGCCTTGGGGCCGAAAGACCTTGCTCTAGGGCTGGCCGTGTTGCAAGAGCGGATGGCTGAGGCCGAGTTTGCCGTGCTGTCGGCCAATGCCGTGATCTCGGGATCCAAAGAGTTGGTGGCGTCGCCCTTTGTCTTGTTCGAGATGGACGGTTATCTGGTGGGCGTCATTGGCTTGAGCGGGGGCCGGGGGACATCTGAAATCGCCGTGTTGGATCCTGTGGAAGCGGCGCAGGAAGCTGTGGCCGCATTGGCGCCCCAGGCCGACATTATCATCTTGTTATCTCAAGCAGGATCGACGACAGATCAACAGATCGCCGAGACGGTGGAAGGTATTGACTTGATCATCAGCGGCGGTCAACTGGCGTTTAACACGGCCTGGCAGGCCGAAAATACGGGGACGTTGATCGTGCACGCCGACGAGTCCTCGGCCGGAAACGCCGGGCGCAGGCTGGGCATCGCTCAGCTTACTTTTGACGCCGCTGGTCAACTGATCCAGCATGAGTGGCAGCGCTTGACCATCGGCGCCAGTATTGCAGAAGACCCAGACATCGCTGCCTGGGTCCGGGAACAGACACGTTAATCAAGCGCTGATCGGGTTCAGGACGCCGTGACGCCCCTGGCCTGCGCTTCGTAGATTTCTGCTTTTGCCTTTTCGGCGCTCATCATGTGATTAAAAGAGCTGATCGCTACCTCTAGCATGTCCAGCTCGGGTTCGCGCGTGGTGAGTTTTTGCAAGGCCAGGTTAGGGGTCACCAGCGCGCGCATCCAGGGTTTGTCTATGTGACGGGCGCTGAAACGCAGATACTCATAGCTGATACCTGCCACAACGGGGATGAGCAAGATGCGCGAGAGAACGCGCAACCATAGCGCCGGACGCCCGAACAGCGAGAACAGCAACACCGAGATCACCATCACGGACAGCAAAAAGGCAGTGCCGCAGCGTGGGTGCATCGTCGTGAAGCGCTGGACGGAGGGCGGGGTCAGTTCGGCGCCGGCTTCATAAGCGTTAATCGTCTTGTGTTCAGCGCCATGATAAGCAAAGACCCGTTTGATGTCGGGCATCAGCCCGATCACCCACACGTAACCCACAAACAGCAAGAGCCGGATGAGCCCCTCTACCAGGTTGCTGAACAGGCTGGAGCTGATCCAGCGGTCTACCAGGCCCACCACCAGCGACGGCAAGACGAAAAATAGCCCAATGCCAAAGGTGAACGAGAGCGCCATCGTGCCCCAGGCAATGGGGCCGCTGAAACTGATCTCTTGTTCCTCTTCTTCTAGCGCCACGTCGGCTGAGAACATCAAGCCGCGCATGCCCAACACCAGGGCATCCCACAGCGTGGTCAAGCCGCGCAAGAAGGGGATACGGCTGATTGGGCCGTTGTATAGCATTTGATTGACCGGCTCGATATGCGTCACGATTTCCCCTTGGGGGTTGCGCACGGCCACGGCCACCGCCCTTGACCCGCGCATCATTACGCCTTCCAGGACGGCCTGCCCACCATAGTTGAACGGTTTATCACTCATTTTCACCTCGCTGTTTGGATTGAATGGATTGTATATCGACGCGGACGAGCTGTCAAGAAACATGGTATGAGCCGCTTGCGCAGTGTGTCAAAAGTCTCATCCTGACATGGTTGACACTTGATATGCCCTGCACTATACTGCCCCCTGTGATGAGACAAAGCCTGACCCAACGCATCAAAGAAAAGGCATATGCCCTCGGGTTTGACTGGGTCGGTGTCGCCCCGCTATTGCCCAGCGCCCAAGGGGATTTTTACGAGCGCTGGTTGGCTCAGGGCTATGCAGGACAGATGGCTTATCTTTCCCGTCCGGATGCCATCGCCAAGCGGCGTGACCCACGGCAGATTATGCCGCAGGCCCGTTCGGCTGTGGTGGTGGCCTTGAACTATTATCAGGGACCGCTCCCAACGCCGGTAGAAGGTCAAAAGAGAGGGCGCGTTTCCCGCTATGCCTGGGGCGATGATTATCACGAGGTGATGTGGGCATGGCTGGATACCTTGGGCGCATTCGTTGCGTCCGAGGCCGGTCGCCCCGTGGCGTGGCGCCGCTATGTGGATACCGGGCCGCTGTTGGAGCGCGAGCTGGCTGTGCGCGCGGGGTTGGGTTGGATCGGCAAGAATACCATGCTGATCCATCCTCGGTTGGGGTCATGGTTGTTCCTGGGTGAGCTGTTGCTCGACCTCGAGTTGACCTACGATGAGCCTTTTATGGCCGAGCATTGTGGCACATGCACCCGTTGCATAGAGGCCTGCCCCACCGGTTGCATATTGCCTGATCGTACTCTCGACGCCGCGCGCTGCATCGCTTATTTGACGATCGAGCTAAAAGAGACCCCCATCCCGGACGGGTTGCGTCGGCAGGTCGGGGATTGGATTTTTGGCTGTGACGTGTGCCAACAAGTCTGCCCCTGGAATCGGTTTGCCCGGCCGACGGATAAAGCGGCTTTTGCCCCGCGTCCTGGCATGCCGGCGCCGGACTTGGGTGAATTGCTGGCGCTGGACGACGCGGCGTTTCGCCGCCGTTTCAAGGACAGCCCGATCAAGCGTGTCAAGCGAGCGGGATTGCAGCGCAACGTGGCTGTGGCCTTGGACAATTTGGCGCACCGGCGCCTTTCCGGCGCAGAGAGGTGAGTATGGCGCGTGAAACCTCAATGCTGCGCCAGTACCGCACGCGCCGTAATTTGGAATTGACCCGTACTTTGTGAGATGGGCAGGTGCAAGGTCTTGAGCGTGCTGGACTGCACCGTACGGCGATGGGCGCGCGCCTGTTGCGGCGCTGGATTAACCAACCGCGCCGGTTATCACGCTGAACTGGACCGGCTGCGCGCCGAGGCAGAAGCAGGCCCGGATTGGTTGACCGCGTACGAGGCCGCAGAACGGGAGCGCACCGGCATCAAGAACCTGCGCGTCAAGAGGTGACAAAAATAGGATGAACGTCACTGTTGTGGTGAGTGTTGCTTTGGCTATAATGATAACAGGTGCAGACGTTCACTTTTGAGCGCTTGTGAAAACCAACAATCAATATGATGATTTGGAGGGAGATGTGAACACGCGAGAATACATTCAGATCGAAGAGCGGTATGGCGCGCACAATTACAAACCGCTCGACGTGATTATTGCGCGCGGACAAGGCGTCTGGGTGTGGGACGTGGAGGGCAAGAAATACCTGGACTGCCTGAGTGCCTATTCGGCCTTGAACCAGGGGCATTGCCACCCGCGCATTGTTCAGGCAATGATTGACCAATCTCAAGTACTTACGTTGACTTCCCGCGCTTTTCGTAACGATCAGCTCCCATTGTTGTATAAAGAATTGTCCGAACTGACCGGCTATGAGATGTCTTTGCCTATGAACTCGGGCGCCGAAGCGGTAGAGACGGCGATCAAGGCGGTGCGCAAGTGGGGCTATACCGTCAAAGGGGTGCCGGAAGACCAGGCCAAGATCATCATCTGCGCGGGCAACTTTCACGGTCGCACGGTCACCATCATCAGTTGCTCGACCGAGTCCGAGTACCGTGTAAATTTTGGGCCGTTCACACCGGGGTTTATCACGATACCCTTTGGCGACGCTGAGGCTTTGGAATCCGCGCTGGACGAACATGGTGACACTGTCGTCGCTTTTATGGTTGAGCCTATTCAGGGGGAGAGCGGCATTCGTATTCCTCCGGACGGCTATTTAAAGCGGGCACAGGCGCTTTGTCGTCAACATAACGCGTTATTGGTCACTGATGAGATCCAGTCGGGGTTGGGAAGATCGGGCAAGCTGTTCGCCAGCGAACACGAGGGCGTCAAAGCTGACGTCACTATCATTGGCAAGGCGCTCTCGGGTGGGTTGTACCCGGTCTCGGCCGTGTTGTCGAGCCGCGACATATTGGGTGTGTTCAAGCCTGGTGAACACGGCAGCACCTTTGGCGGCAATCCGCTGGCTTGTGCTGTGGCCCGGGCGGCGCTCAAAGCGCTGGTCGAGGAGGACATGATTCAGCAGTCCGCGATCCAAGGGGCCTACTTGCTTGACAGTTTGTGCGCCATTGACAGCCCGTACATCCAAGAGGTCCGGGGGCGGGGGTTGTTTGTCGCCGTGGAGTTAAAGCACGAGGTGGGCGGCGCGCGACCTTTTTGTGAAGCGTTGGCCGAACGGGGGATGTTGTGCAAAGAGACGCACAAGCACGTCATCCGTCTGGCGCCTCCGTTGATTATCAAACGTGACGAGCTGGATTGGGCTGTGGAGCAGTTACGGACAGTGCTGCGTCACTAAAAGCGGTATTTGTGATGGGTGGAACGCCGGTGGTCGATGTGTGCTGTAGGATTAGAACGGCATGGGCTGGCGTTCCTTTACTGCTGCCCTGGGGCTTTTGGCAGAAAGTTGAGGGGTGATGTTGCAAGATAAACGAGATCGACAAACGATCAAACTTTGGAGAGACAAGTTGGCGCCCAAGGTTGTGGAAATACAAGAGGCGTTGAGGCAACTTGCGCCAAAAGACATTGCCAGACGCAGCGGCACAAAGCTGCAAGATGGTCGGCTGTGTGTGCAGATGTTGTTCCAGCCGTACATGGTTGATGCGCAGACCTTTGAGGTGTACAAGGCGAACGGGGAGGCTGTCCCCTCTTTTTTCCAGAGTCTGGTTTTGACCTACTTGCAGACCGCCGATGGCGCGGGTTTGGCCGAGCGCTGGATCAGTTTTCGCGAGTTGCCGGATGGCGCCTTTTATCATCGCGCGTTTCAAGGGTATGCCCCTAATCGCTTGACCAAGCGTTGGCCTATGGACGTTGATGGCTTTGCCACGGCTTGTCGTGCTTTGGGCGGGATGCGGTTGAACTTGGGAGACGCTGGGTTTGTCCTGCGTGTGCTGCCCCGCGTTGATATGGCGGCGGTCTATTGGTTGGGAGATCAAGATTTTCCTTCCCGGGCCTCCATTCTCTTTGACGCGAACGCGCATCACTATATGGTCACTGACGGGTTGGCGATATTGGGCAATATGCTAGTCAGCAAAATCTTGTCTGCGAATTAGTAAAGCATGGGGGGAGGGAGGAAAGGAATGAAGCGTTGGGAAAAGTCGTTGATATGCTTTTGTGTGTCGGTCTTTTTGATCACGTTGGTGGGGTGTGGTGGTGGAGAGGAAGCGCCGACGGCTATATCAGACACTCAACCGCCGACTGCCACGATCGCTCAGCCACTTAATCAAACGGTCATCCCGCCGGGGCAGGTCGTCCAGGTAGAAGTGATAGCTATGGATGACCAGGCAGTCAAGCGTGTCGAACTGTACCTTGATAATTCACTGATTGAGAGTCGGGTCGTGCCCGAGGGGTCAATGCTGACCACGACGCGCGAGTTGTTTGGTTGGTCGGCCGCGAGCATCGGTTCGCACACCTTGCAAGCCCGCGTTTATGACGCGGCCGGGCAGATGGGTGCGTCGCCCGTCGTCACGGTGCAGGTGCAATCCGCCGACATGCCGACCATAACGTCGACCAGCGACGCCGGCGGCGAACCGGCCGCGTCGCCGACCGTAGCACCGACCCAGCCGCCCCAGGCGACTGCGACACCGGCCCCAGAGTCGGCCGCGGTGACGGCCAATCTGAACGCCAACTTGCGGAGCGGTCCTGGCACCAACTATGCCGTTGCCGGGGGGCTGAGAGAGGGTGAGCGCGCCGACGTGACCGGGCGCAACAATGATAGTTCCTGGTGGCAGATTAGTTTTCAAGGCGGGACGGCGTGGATCGCCAACGCGGTGGTGACGGCGAATTCCGAGGCGTATAATGCGCCGGTGGTCAGCGCGCCGCCGCCGCCGGCGCCGACCGACACGCCGGTTCCACCCACGGCGACCCCTGTACCGGTTACAGCGACGCCGGCGACCGGTCTGCGTGTCGATCAGAGCAGTCTCGCCGCAGGTCAGTGCACGACACTGCGTTGGGATTTCGCCGACATCCGAGCGCTTTATATCTCTTTCGGGTATGGCTATGATAAAGAAGGTGTGCCGGGCAATGGCACGCGCCAGGTTTGCCCCAGCGTCAGCACGACCTATGAGGCGACAGTGGTCAACCATGATAGCAGCCAGAGCAATCACAGCGTGACGGTCAATGTCAGCGGACAGGGGTGCGGCGACCCGGTCATCGACCGCTTTGTGTCCACCACTTATGACGTGGCGGCCGGACAAAATTTCAGCATCTTTTGGGACGTGCGTTGTGCCAAGAACAACACTGTAAAATTGTTTGCCGGCAGTGCGTTTGATACGCATAGTGCAAGCGGCTCTAAAGAGTTTTCGATCAGCGATGACACAGTCTTTCGGCTCGAGGTACAAAAGGATGACGGTAACTTTGTCTATGCCTCGTTTACCGTCAACATCAGATAGCATGTCCGCGGAGAATAGGCAAGGGTTGATCGTGCGTACTCGTTAGATTGGCGTTTCAGGATTTTAACGTATCGGGTGCCAGATGCCATGCCGGTGTCTGGCACCTTTGAATTGGATGGAGAACTGTGTCAAAGCATTCGCGTTATCTTTACCTGGCTGTCTTTAGCAGCGGTATGACGACCCTGGGGGTCGAGTTGGCGGCTGCGCGCTTGTTGGAAGCGGTATTTGGCACCTCTAATATCGTGTGGGCCAACGTCATCGGCTTGATTCTGGTCTATCTTGCGCTGGGTTACTTTATCGGCGGGCGTTGGGCTGACCGTTCGCCCTACTTTACGACCTTTTACCGGCTGTTGACGTGGGCCGCTTTTAGCGCCGGCCTTATCCCGCTCGTGTCTGACCCGATTTTGAACGTGGCGGCGCGGGCTTTTCCCAGCCCTGACACATTGTCGGCCAACATCGCGGTCATTGGTGGCTCTTTTGTCAGCGTGTTGGTGTTGTTTGCGTTACCGATCACACTTTTGGGCTGTGTCTCGCCCTTTGCGATCCGGCTGGCGTTGCAGCACGTGAGCGAGGCGGGTGATATTTCAGGCAAGATGTATGCCGTCTCGACGTTGGGCAGCATTGTGGGCAATTTTACACCGGTGCTGTTATTGATCCCGACGGTGGGCACGACGCGGACCTTTCTCATCTTTGCCGGGGTATTGATGGTTGTGGCGCTGCTCGGGTTGGCGCGCGCCGGCGGGCGTTGGTGGCGCTACCTGTGGATGCCGCTGGTATTGGCGGCCTTGGCTCTGTTGGCGTTGCCGGGGCCGATCAAGCCGGTAGATGAGGGCCAAACGCTGCTGTTTGAGAAAGAGTCGGCATATAATCTGATTCAGGTGGTAGAGGATGCGCAGGGCTGGCGCTATCTTTTGTTGAATGAGGGTCAAGGCTGGCACTCGCTCTATCACCCTGAGCGCCTGTTGACCGGTTTTACCTGGGATTATTTTCTACTCGCGCCGTTGTTCAATCCACCGCCTTTTGAAAAAGGGCAGGTGGAACGGGTTGCAATTATTGGATTGGCGGCGGGGACCATCGCCCGTCAGTATAACGCCGTCTATGGCCCGCTGTCCATGGATGGCGTCGAGATTGATGGGGAAATCGTGCGCGCCGGCCGTGAGTTCTTTGACATGGACATGCCCAATTTGAACACGGTCGTGGCCGACGGGCGCTACTTTTTGGCGCACAGCGATCAATGCTACGACGTGATCGCCGTGGATGCCTACCGGCTGCCTTATATCCCCTGGCATCTGACGACGGTCGAGTTTTTTCGACAAGCGCGCGATCGTCTGAGCCAGGACGGTGTGTTGGTCATCAACGTGGGGCGCACCGAGAGCGACTATCGGCTGGTGGAGGCGATGGTCGCGACCTTGGAGGTGGTGTTTCCCTCTACGCACGTGGTGCCGGTTCCCGACGCGTTCAATGCCATCATCTATGCGACCGTCCAGCCGACCACTATTGATAACCTGGCGACCAACCTGGACGCGCTGGACGATTCTTTCTTGAGGCCGGTGGGCGAGCGCGCCTTGAGCGACTGGTGGCCGGTGGTGGGCAATGGCATGGTCTTTACCGATGACCGTGCACCGGTCGAGCGGTTGACCAATCAAATCGTGGTGCGTTATTTTTTGCAAGGTGAGTAGGGGGATGATGCCGAACAGCTTGACAAAGATTTTACAATGCTTGGTGGCGCTGGCGTTACCATTGTCCTTGTTGCTGGGTAACGTGCAGTTGTTAATGCACGAGCGTTTTGTGCATTACGAATATGCTCG
>CAZSJU010000009.1:21663-25313 GCA_964607235.1 uncultured Anaerolineae bacterium
TGGGTAACGTGCAGTTGTTAATGCACGAGCGTTTTGTGCATTACGAATATGCTCGCCCAAGTTTCCCCACCGATACGGCGATCCCGCCAGACGGCTATCCGCTCTCCAAGGCCGAGCGGACGGCGCTGGCCGAGCAGGCCCTGGCCTCCATCATTGGACCGCGCGGGATGCAGGTCATGGAGGAAGCGCGTTTTAGAGAATTGGACGCCCCCGCTTTTAACGCGCGGGAAATTCGCCACATGCGCGACGTGCGCCAGGTGTTTAACGGGGCGCAGGTGGTTTTCTGGGTGGCGCTGGGAATTTTGGGCGTGGAGGGCGTCCTGCTGGGGTGGAAGCGCTGGGACGCCTTGCTGAACGCCGTTCTGGTCAGCGTCACGGTGACCCTGGCGCTGGCGTTGTCTCTGGGCTTGTACATCTCGATAAGCTTTGCGAGTTTTTTCACCCGCTTTCACCACATCTTTTTTGAGGGCAGCACCTGGCTCTTTTACAACGATGACACGCTGATTCGCTTGTTCCCCACGCAATTTTGGTTTGACGCAGCGGTCATTATCGCCGGGTTGACGGTGGTCGAGTTGTTGGCGCTGGGGGCGGTGGCCTGGTGGTGGCGCAAAAAAAAGGTCTTGCAAGTCCGGACGGACTTGCAAGACCTCGGTGGATCTGACTAGGGTTTAGGCCCCATACTTGGCCAGGCGCTCGGCGTGCGCCAACGCCAGCGGCATCAGGTCGGTGGCCGCAAAGGTTCCCAAACCGCCACGGCTGCACTCGCGTTCACCAAAGGCCGTAGCGGTGTCGGGCAGGACGGTTTTTGGCGCCCATAGCAACGTCGGCACCGGATGCCAGCTATGGCTCTTGAGCTGGCTGGGCGTCGAGTGGTCCCCGGTGACGATTAGCACGTCTGGCTTGAGGTCCAGCAGAATCGGCAATGCCTCGTCCACCTCTTCGATCACGGCCTTTTTGGCTGCATAGTCGCCGTCTTCTCCTCGGCTGTCGGTGTATTTGACGTGGACAAAGAAAAAGTCGTACCTGTCCCAGTGCTCGGCGACCGTGTGGAATTCGTTACTGACCGGGTGTTCGACAGGCACGATGTCCATGCCTACCAGCCGGGATACGCCCCGATACATCGGGTACACGGCGACGGCCGCCGCGTTCAGTTTATAAACGTCCTCAAACTTGGGAAGGGCGGGGTCCTTGGCAAAGCCGCGCAAGGTGAGCATGTTGGCGGGTTGCTTGTCCGCCAGCAGGTCTTTGGCCTTGGCGATCCACTGGTTGACCAGGTCGGCGGTGTGTTGCGCCTGGGGCGCCTCGGCCGTGGCTGGCAAGGGGCGTGCGCCTACTTCCTGGGGGTCGGTGTCCGGTAACTCGGGGGACAATCCCTCACCGCGCAGCACCAGCACAAAGCGGTATTCTTTGACCGGCTGGATAAAAGTTTGCACGCCTTCCAGTTCAATCTGGCTCAACAGTTCGCACAGTTCGGCCCCTTTTTCCGTGGGGATACGGCCCGCGCGCCGGTCGGTGATCACGCCGTCCTCGTCCACGGTGCAAAAGTTGCCGCGCGCCGCCACGTCTTGGGGTTGCAGGTCAAAGCCAACGCCCAGGGCAGAAAGGACACCCCGGCCAACGTCATACTGGATGGGATCATAGCCAAAGAGCGCCAGGTGTGCCGGCCCGCTGCCGGGAGTGATGCCGGTCGCGATGGGGTTGCTCAGCCCTGTGGTACCCTGTTGGGCCAGTTTGTCCAGGTTGGGTGTGTGGGCCGCTTCCAGTTCTGTTTTGCCATAGTCGGGGCCCTCGCCGGTGTGGGGCAACCCTCCCAACCCGTCCATCACCAATAACACGATGCGACGGTCCGCAGGCTGGGCCAATTTGCGCATTAACTCAAAATTTGCCATATCTCACTCCTTTTTTACTTTATTGACGCATTGCGAGGGCCAGAGTATTTTGAACACAGTACACTCTGACCCTCGTTGTGATATTGTTCGGTTACGGCGATCCCGTGATCTCGCGTGCGCCACACGCGTGTGGCGCACCTGGGTCGGATAAAAGCGTTAATCCGGGCGGATCGCGTTCTCGGTCTCGCGGTCAAAAATGTGCATGTTGCTCGTGTTTAACACCAGATCCACCTCGTTACCCACGCGAAAGTTGGTGCGAGGGTCGATGCGTGCCAGGAATTGATGGTCGCCGCTAATAATGTACACAATGACCTCGTTACCCATCAGCTCGGTCACGTCCACCTGGCCCTTGATCAACTGGCGGTGGAAGCCCGGCGGTGTGTACTCGGGGTCGTGGATGTCCTCGGGGCGGATGCCAAACATGACCTGCTTGCCTGCATATTGTTTATAGAATGCGGCTTTTTCGTCAGGGACTTGAACGCGAAAGATGCCGGTATCGACAAAGACCTTGCCGTCGCTGGCGGTGAGGGTGGCCTCAAAGTAGTTCATAGAGGGGGAACCGATAAAGCCACCGACAAAGATGTTCGCCGGATAGTCGTATAGGTTTTTAGGGCTGTCGATTTGCTGCAAGATGCCATCTTTTAACACGGCAATGCGCGTGCCCATGGTCATCGCCTCGACCTGGTCGTGGGTCACATAGATAAAGGTGGTCTCGAGCCGCTGATGGAGCTTGCTGATCTCGGCGCGCGCTTGAACGCGCAGCTTGGCGTCCAGGTTGGAGAGGGGCTCGTCCATCAAAAAGACGGACGGCTCGCGCACAATGGCCCGGCCTACCGCCACGCGCTGTCGCTGGCCACCGGAGAGCTGCTTGGGTTTGCGGTCCAGCAGGTTGCCGATGCCCAGGATGTCGGCGGCTTCTTTGACCCGGCGGTCAATGTCAGACTTGGGGGTCTTGCGCAGCTTGAGCCCAAACGCCATATTGTCATAGACCGACATGTGTGGGTACAGGGCGTAGCTCTGAAAGACCATCGCGATGTCGCGGTCCTTGGGCGGCACATCGTTCACGACGCGGTCGCCGATGAGAATTTGCCCGTCGCTGATTTCCTCAAGGCCGGCCAACAGGCGCAGGCTCGTGCTCTTGCCGCAACCCGAAGGGCCGACAAAAACCAGGAACTCTTTGTCCTCGATAAAGATGTCGAGGTCTTGGACGGCGACAATGTCGCCAAAGCGCTTCCATACGTGCTCATAAGTTATGCTTGCCATTCTTTCCTCCTGATCATATGGTTAATGTGTGACCCCGATACCATCCAACGGACGGCGCGGGCGCCTATGTGTCTATCGATTTATACCAGCTTGACCTTGACGCCGGTCTCTGACAAGTCCCAAGCGATGGCCGAAGGGGCGTCGCGTCCTGTGATGATCACGTCGGCCGCACTGACGGGACCCAGCCAGGCCGCGCCCACCCGTCCCAGTCGTTCCGCCGTGGTCAGTACCACGACCAGCGGGACTTTATGAAAAAGTGCCCGGATGACCTCTGCCTGGGCCAGTTCGTCACTGGTCAGCCCTTCTAGCGGGCTGACACCAGCGACCTCAATGATGAGCCGGTCCGCCCGTAACGTTTCCAGCGCTTGCAGTGTGAGCTGTCCCGCCAGGGCGCCGCTGCTGCGGGTCACCGGACCGCCGGTGACGATGAGGGGTAGCGAAGCGCCCTGGTACAATATCCAGGCGACGTCTAGCGCGTTGCTAAGGACCGTGATGTGG
>CAZSJU010000009.1:25413-26787 GCA_964607235.1 uncultured Anaerolineae bacterium
GTGTCTTTTGTCACAGGTTTGACTTTTTTCAAGCGTCGTTTATACTTGAATTGACCGATCAATCAACAAGCGTTCAGACCTCCGAGGTCTTTTTCTCATTCACCTGAACGGTTACAAATCTTAAAGAGGGTTGGAAAGACTTATGGGCGATCAATCGAGCACAGCGCGTCGATCCGCGGCGGCAAAGGATGCAGCGCCGTCCACCTCGGATAGTTTTTTATCCAGGCTGGGCCGGTGGTTCCAAGGCGTCACCGCTTTTACCCAGGTAGAGCGACCCACGTATGAGCAGGACCGGGTTGGCGCTGTGCAGCAGTGGGATGAGCGGGAAATATTGTTTGCACGCAAGGATCTCTTGCGTTGTTTTGGCGTCGACGCGCCACAGTATCAAGCCTATTATGCGGCGCACCCGGAGCACCTGGCGTATGATACCAAAGTGGGGCGCTTGGCCGAACTGGGCCAGCGGGGGGGCGTCGACGTCGCCATGTTTGAGGCACAGTTTGCAGTCACCCGCGAGCTCGGCGCAGAGCGCTTTGTCGATGGGGCGCCGGCGCCTGAGCAAGTCGAGATCGCCCCCCAGCGTGCGGCCGAAAAAGTCAAGGCGTTGGCGCGCTTGTTGGGGGCAAACCTGGTCAAGATCGGCCCGTTGCGCCAAGAGTGGGTCTATAGCCACGTGGGCCGCTCCTATGGAGACCGGGAAGGCTTTCAAAAGTGGGGCCAGCCGGTGGACCTGCGACATCATCCCCACGCCATTGCAATGGGGTTCGATATGGACTATGGCCTGATCCGCAGCGCCCCAGACTTTCCGGTCTTGTTGGCGACGGCCAAGGGATATGCGACCGGCGCCTGGGTGGCGGTGCAACTGGCGCAATATCTGCGTATGTTGGGGTATTCCGCCCGGGCGCACCACCTTTACAATTATCGCGTCATCTGTGTGCCGGTTGCCGTTGACTGCGGGTTGGGGGAGCTTTCCCGCGCCGGTTATCTGATCACCAAGGAGCTGGGCCTGGGGGTGCGCCTGGCCATCGTTACGACGGATATGCCTTTGGCCCACGACCCTCCTGTTGATCTCGGCGTGCAGTCCTTTTGTACGCATTGCAAGATTTGCGCCGAGAATTGTCCGATTGGCGCCATCCCCACCGGCGACAAGGTCGTGTTTAACGGGATCAAGAAATGGAAGCTGGACGCGGAAAAATGCTATCGCTACTGGCACGCGGTGGGCAGCGACTGTAGTTTGTGCATGACGTCGTGTCCCTGGACCAAGCCCAAGAACTGGCTGCACAAATCTCTTGCTTTGCCGGCCACGATCAAGGGGCCGCACCAGGCGCTGATGACCGAGGCGCACAAGTGGTTCTATGGTGAGTTCAAAGGGGCGCC
>CAZSJU010000009.1:26887-28535 GCA_964607235.1 uncultured Anaerolineae bacterium
GCCTTATTTTGATAAGGCCTTGTTTTGACAAGGTGCAGGAGGCCGACGACGATGGTGCTAATGTGGAGTACGCTCAGCGCGTTATTTATGGCGGCGCTGTGGGGCATGCAGTCTCTGTTGGACAGCAGGGCGCTCGCGTTTACGCTGGGGCAGTGGGCGGTTTACGTGGTGTGGTTATTGTGGACACTTTTGGGCGTCGCGTTTGTCCGGACCATGGCTGTTGAAAGAGAGCCGCGCGCGGTGCGGGTGGGCGCGTTGCTTTTCGGGGGACTCTCGGCGGGCGTCGGGGGCGCTCTGGCCTGGCTGTGGATTTTGGCCTAGGCGGGGCACGCCAGAGACGTCAACCGGCAGGCGGCGCGCGCCGCCTGCCGGTGTCTAGATCATTTCTTTTTGCGCTTATGGTGCTATTGTCCGGTGGGCAGCATCGTCTGGATCGCGGCGGCCAGGTTGGACAGCGGCATGCTCTGTAGCCAGATGTGTCCCGGGCCGGTGAGCTTGGCCAGGAATAGCCCCTCGCCGGCAAAAAAGATGTTTTTCACACCCTTGACCCGTTCCAGGTCATACTTGACGCTCGGTTCAAACAGGGCGATGTGGCCGGGGTCAATATTCATCTGTTGGCCGGCTTGCAAATCATACTCGCGGACTTCACCCGTGATTTCCAGAAACACGGTGCCCGGCCCACTGACCTTTTGCAGGATAAAGCCTTCGCCGCCAAACAGGCCGGTGCCTAGTTTTTTGCGAAAGTGCATTTCAACATTGACCGACTCTTGGGCGCACATAAAGGCGTCTTTTTGGCAGATCAGCGTCTGGCCGGCGGTGAGTTCGAACGGCAGGATGGTGCCCGGCGCTTCCGGGGTAAAGGTGATCATTGCCTGCCCGCTCTCGCAGCGATAGGTGGTCATGAAAAAGGACTCGCCAGCCAGGCGGCGCCCGATACCCTTGAGCAAGCCGCCCTGCGTGCTGGTATCCATCTTGATTTTCCCGCTCATCCAGGCCATCCCACCTCTTTCGGTAAAGACCGTTTCGCCAGCTTGGAGGGTGATGTCCAGGGTGGGCATGACTGTCCCATTGATTTCGTATTGCATGTTTTATCTCCTTTCTTCAGGCTATGGTGTACGACGTGCGCTACTGTGTAATGATGGGCATTGTACTGTAGATGGCCCAAAAGTCAAACGGCCGGGTCTTGCAGTGCGTTGTATGTCTGTTTGCTGGCTAGGCGCTTTTCGTGTAAAATTTGTGTCAGGGGGGACGCCGACAAAACACCGCGCGGTGTAGGGGAATCGTCGCATTAACCTAGCGAATTCGCGTGACGGTGAGAACAGGGGGTGGTAGACATGAGTCAAAAGCGGTATACTGTCGGAAAGGACCTCGTCATTGAACTACACCCAGATTATTATCCGACCTTAAAGCTGGTGAACCACGCCATCGGTGTCAGGATGCCAATCATGCTGGAGGACGTGCCGGCGCTCATTTATGCGTTGCAACGCGCGGCTAGTGACCTGGAGGGCATGCGGCGCCGATACGAAACGGTGTTTGTGCGCCAGACATTCAAGCCCGAGCTGGTGCGTATCCCGGCCGGCGAGTTTTTGATGGGCAGCGACCCGGCGCGGGACAAGGACACGCGGGATGAAGAGCAGCCGCAACACGT
>CAZSJU010000010.1:0-10253 GCA_964607235.1 uncultured Anaerolineae bacterium
GTGCAAGTGTCGTCGCAAAAAAACGCGCCTCGCAACGACAGATCGGAATCAAAATCGAAAAATGCCGTCCTCGCCATCGGCGGCCGCTTGGCCGCTCTGGCCGCCTTGAGCACCCTGTTCTTCCTGCCCTACATCAACCGCTATGCCACGGCGTACAGCAGCGTCGAACTGTGGCAAGGCTCCAAGACCCCCATATGGGCCTACCTGGTCATACACGGCCTGTTCCTGTTCCCCATCCTCACCTGGCTGCTGCTGCGTCTCGTGAGGCCCCCAGCAAAAGTCAGGGCCTGGCTTCGCGACCCCTTTGAACCCACCGACCATCTCCTGGTGACGGGCGGCCTGACCGCTCTGCTCGGCGCCGTGCTGCTGGCGCTGACCTTGGGCTATTCCGTCGCGCTGCTCATCTTGCCGGCTGGCATTCTAACGCTGTTGGTCCTCACTCGGGAACAGACGGACTTGCCAGGGCGCCTGATGGCCCTGCTCAGCGGCGTCGGGCTTGCCCTGACGTTACTGGTCGAGATGCTCGTGCTCAAGGGCGACATCGGCCGCATGAACACCGTCTTTAAATTCTATCTACAAGTGTGGCTCCTGCTCGGGACCAGCGCCGCCGCTTGCACGATTTGGGTGCTTGACGCCATCAAAGCGCAAAGGCGCCACCCCACGCCAGAGGCCGACGTAACCTCTGCAACCGACACAACGTCTGACACAGACGATCACTTTGACACCGACGCAACTCGGCCCGATACTCTGTCATTGCGAGGAGCGTCTTTTTGCGACAAAGCAATCTCCAAAATGCCTGACCCTGACGACGCCCAACCGGCGGACACCGACGGAGCAACCAACCCTGCCCCGACCTCCCGACCCACCCCCACCCACTGGCGTATCTGGAAAGGGGTCCTGGTGCTGTTGATCGCGCTGGCCGCGCTCTATCCCATCCTCGCCACCCGGGCCAAAATTCACGACCGTTGGGCGCGCGAAGTCGGACCGGGTCTGAACGGCATGGCCTGGATGGAGACCGTCAGCGACGTGCAATATGGCCCCGGCGCCCCGGATGGCGAACGCTTCCCGTTAGAGTGGGATTACCAGGCGCTATTATGGCTACGCGAAAACGTCCACGGCTCGCCGGTGGTCGCCGAAGGCGCCGAGGCGCAACCCTACCGCTCCCTGCGCGCGCGCGTCGCCACCTATACCGGCCTGCCCATCATCATCGGCTATCCCTGGCATCAAACCCAGCAACGGTCCATCCTAAAGACGGATCTCATCAACCAACGCGAGCGTGACGTCGACCAACTGTACAACACCCCCGACCCCTGGCTGGCTCAAGAGATCCTGGACCGCTACGACGTCAGCCTGGTCTACCTGGGCGACCTGGAACGCATCACGTACGAACCCATCGGCATTGAAAAATTTACCAAAATGGCCGAGCTAGGCCTGTTGCGCCCTGTCTATACCAATGAGGGAGTGACCATCTATGAAGTCGTCCGCTAGCCGGCAACGGATAACACGCCTATGTCTGACCTGACTGCAGTGCTCATCTGGTGGGTTCTGGTTCAACTCTTTGGGCTATCCGTGCTGCCCCTGACCCTGCGACTATTCCGCCCCTTGTCCGACCGAGGTTATGGGGTCAACAAAGCCCTTGGGCTGCTCTTGCCCGGCTATCTTTTTTGGCTGCTAAACGTCCTGGGCTTTTTACGCAACGAGAGCGGCAGCATGTGGCTGGCGCTCGCCGCCATTGCCCTCATATCCCTGCTCTTTTACCGCCGCGCTACGCTTCATCCGCGCGCCGACTTGGCGCTGTCCGCCTGGCTGCGCGCCAACTGGAAGCTGATACTGGTGACCGAACTGGTCTTTGCCGCCACGTTCGTCGCCGGGGCGCTCTACCGCGCCCACGTGCCCCGTATCATGACCGCCGGCGGCGAAAAATTTATGGAGCTGGCCTTCCTGAACGGCATCCGCCGCAGCGAGACCTTGCCGCCGCTCGATCCCTGGCTCTCCGGGTTTGCCATCAGCTATTACTATTTCGGCTATTTGTTAATGTCCATCCTCATCCGCTTGTCCGGAGTGCCGCCGTCAGTCGGCTTTAATCTTGGCGGAGGGCTGCTGTTCGCCCTGACGGCGACCGGCGCGTTCAGCGTGGTATACAACCTGGTCGCGCGCAAAGGAGCGCCCCCAGGCCGCATCAGGGACGAGGAAACCGGAGAGGCGTCACCCCAATCCAAGCTGGGCACGTGGGTCGCGATCGCACTGCTGGGCACCGTGTTCCTGGTACTGCTGAGCAACCTGGCGGGCGCCCTAGAAGCCGCCCACTGGAACGGCCTGGGCAGCCCGGAGGTATGGGAGTGGCTAGACATCGCCGACCTGGATCAACCGCCTCCTCAGGAAACCGGCGTGCGGGCCACCCGTTCCGGCTGGTGGTGGTGGCGCGCCTCGCGCGTCATCTTTGACTATAATTTGCAAGACTGGCCCAACCGGTTTGACAAAGCCGCCGAACCGTCCCCCCACCGGCGCGAAAACATTGACGAGTTTCCCTTTTTCAGCTTTCTCCTGGGCGATATGCACCCGCACGTCTTGGCGCTGCCCTTTATCATGCTGGTCTTGACGATGTCACTGACACTCTTTGAATGGGGCCGGCGCGAAACAGATCCGCGCGCCCTCTCGTTGGACAGAGAAAATAGGGTGGAACTGTTCCTGTTCACCCTCATATTCGGCGCGCTCGGCTTTCTCAACACCTGGGATCTGCCGATCCAATGGCTGGTTGCCATAGGGGCCTATATACTGGGACGTCTCGGTCGTCCCTGGGCCGCCCCGCCGTCAGAGGACGACAAACCGGCACGTCCACTAGAGGGCCTGCGTCCCCACCTGCGCCCTATCCTCACCCTGGCGGGGACGCTCGCCATCGGCGGGCTGTTACTATATGCGCCCTTTTACATCGGCTTTCAGTCGCAGGCCGGCGGGCTGTTGGCGCACGTTCACTCGTCCACCCGCCTGGCCCATTTCGTGGTGATGTTTGGACCGCTATTATTCATCCTCATCCCCTTCCTGGTGTGGGGCATCGCGCGCGCCTGGCGTGCGCGCACGCTGGCACTCCGTGCTGGCCTATGGGTTGGCGCGCTCGTGCTCTTGCTCGCCCTGGGCCTGCTGTTGGCGACCGCTCTAGCCATCATCCTATCGCCGTCGGTGCGCGGTCTCATCGCCCCTGGCCTGGCAGACCAAGCGCCTTCTAGCATCGCCCTGCGCTACCTGGGTATGCGCCTCAGCACCCCTTGGGTCACGCTGCTACTGACGGGCATGATCAGCGCCGTGACCGCGTTGCTGCTCCCGATCCTACAGACTTGCAAATCCACGCACGAGACAGCGCATACACCGGCATTCAGCCGGACGGCTCAGCTCTCGTTGCTGCTCATCATCGCCGGCGCAGTGATGACGCTAGCCCCTGAATATGTGTATCTAAAAGACGTCTTTGGGGTACGGATCAACACCATCTTTAAATTCTATTACCAGGCCTGGGTGCTATGGGCGATTGCGGCTGCCGGGGCCGTTTACGTGCTGCTGGCCGAGGACGGAGGATTACGCGCGCTGCCGCGCTGGCTTTTTGGGGGTGGGTTGGCCCTTAACATTGCCCTGGGGTTGGTCTATCCATTGTTGGCAGTGCCTGACCGGGTTCAAGAGTTTCCAAAAGCGCCCACCCTCGACGGGACCGCTTACATGGCGCAGGATTACCCCGCTGACTATGCCGCGATCCAATGGCTGAACAAGCACGTTGAAGGCGCGCCCGTCATTCTCGAAAAGCCCGGCGGCGCTTACCAATACGAGGGACGCGTATCGGCCCAGACCGGCCTGCCAACCCTGCTAGGCTGGGCGGGGCACGAACGCCAGTGGCGCGGCAACACCATCGAGCAAGATAAACGCACTGCTGCCATTCAGGAACTGTTCACCAGCGCAGACCCCCAACGAACCTTGACCTTGCTAGATGAATATGATATAACCTACGTCTATGTTGGCTCCTTGGAGCGCGCCGAATTTTCTGCGGACGCCTTGCAGAACCTGGAACGTCTGATGCAAGTCGTATATGAGCGCGATGGCGTCAAGATTTACCAGCGGCGCCAAGCGTCACTGCAAGCCGGTGATAATCTTCAAACCAACACGATCCAATAAAGACATAGGTGCGATGCACCTGTTTTTCGGTGCGTTGCACCTGACTGCCAAAGGAATGAATGGATGACGACCAACAACCAGTCGCATCACATCAACGCCACGGCCCTATCCAGCCCGCTCCCCTGGCTCACCATCGATATCACCCTGTGGGGACTGTTGCTGGTCATCACCTTGGGATTGCGGCTATTTCGCCTCGACGCGGCGTTGCTCAACGCCGCCGAAGCGCGCGGCGCGCTGGCCGCCTGGCGTTTCGCCCACGGGTTGGACCAACTCGGCACGCCTCCTTACAGTCCGCTCGTGTTCTCCGCCCAGTGGTTCGCCTTTCTCGTTTTTGGCGCCGACGCCATCACCGCGCGCCTGCTGCCAGCTCTGGCAGGCGCTGCATTGACGCTGACGCCGGCCCTGCTGCGCCGACGAATCGGCCGGCTAGGTGCGCTGGCAGCCGGAACACTGCTGGCCCTTTCCCCCACGGCGCTCACCCTATCCCGCACCGCCTCGGGCGACATCCTCGTCGCGTTAGGGTCAATGCTGTGTGCAAGCGGGCTGTGGCGCTTTGTGGATCACCAGACGGCGCACAAGGAAACAGCCATCGACGGCGTCACTGACATACCCACTGATGTGCCCTGGACATTTTGGCTGATCCCATTGGGGCTGGCCCTCACCCTCGTTGCCAGCTCCCTGGCCTACTCGGCGCTGCTTGCTATGGCTATCGGGCTGATGATACTTTTACTCGTTGAAATCGACCCACAGGCCCGCCACCAACTGCGCACCGCCTGGCAGGCCTTCTCAAATCGAACGTTGCCAAACCTGGTTTACTATGCGGCCGGCGTGCTGGCCGGCGCCTTTGTCCTGTTGAGCACCGCCTTTTTCTGGCACCCCCAGGGGCTTGGCGCCGCCGCCAGGCTACTCACCGACTGGCTCGGCGGGTTCGTCCGCTGGCCCGACAGCCTGAGCGCGGGCTATCCCTGGCTCATCCTGATCACCTACGAACCGCTGATCCTATTGACCGGCCTTTTGGGCATCAAGCGGGGCATCAATCACGGCAATGCCGCCATTCGCTTTTTAGCGTCGTGGAGCGTCGCCGCCCTGGTCTTGGCCTGGATCCGTCCGGGGCGTGGGCCGGGCGACGTCCTGCTCGTCATAGCCCCCCTGGCTTGTCTGGGGGGACTGGCTCTGGACACATTGATCCAAGACCTACGTCGCTGGGGCCAATGGCTCAACGAAGGCCTCTATCTGGCCGTCAGCCTGCCCCTGTGGGTCTATCTGCTGCTCAACCTCGCCACCTATACCAGCCGTCCCGGCCAGTATACCCAACTGCCACTTTCCAATGCCGCCCTGCCCACCTATCTGGGCCTCGCGCTGTCCACGCTCCTCTTGCTGCTGATGCTGGCCCTAGGCATCGGCCTGCTCCAGGGTTTTGGGCCAGCCTTGCGCAGCCTGGCCCTTTCTACTATGCTGGCATTGGTTTTCTTTACCCTCTCCACCGCCTGGGGCGTCAGCCAAAATCGACCCGCCGACCCGCGTGAACCATTGCTAACCATACCCACCGACCACCAGATACGGCAGCTCAACCAAACGCTGACCACCCTCGCTAACAAGCACCGTGGGGACGCCCACGCCATTGAAATTGAAATTGACATCACCCTGCTGAGCGACGAACCGGTGTTGGCCTGGGCGCTGCGCGACTTTCAAACCCACTATGCCCCCGCCAGCACGTTCGCCCTGGAAGGCACCGAGAAACCCATCGCCACCTCAGCCATCATCACGCCCTATACCTCCACCAACCCACCCCAACTGGGAGAGGCCTACGTCGGTCAGAGTTTCCTGTTGAGGCAACGCTGGGACACTCAAAATCTAGCCTGCCAATGGCACATTGCCCAGTTCGAGTTCGACCAGGTACGTCAGCTTGACTGCAGTGCATTGGCCCAATGGCTCATCTTCCGCCACAGC
Source organism: uncultured Anaerolineae bacterium (assembly GCA_964607235.1). Classification (GTDB taxonomy): domain Bacteria; phylum Chloroflexota; class Anaerolineae; order S140-20; family S140-20; genus CAZSJU01. The sequence continues at coordinate 6,106 of CAZSJU010000010.1, forward strand.
CCTCAGCGTCCAGCGGAGGAACGCATCGTGCTGTGGCTCAGAAAAGACCTGATCCAATAAAAGGTCATAACATAAATTGAACGCCGAACACCAAACCGACCCAATTCGAGTCTTTACGGAGTATCGTCAATGCTGAAAAGCGACCCAATGACCCCCTTTAGCCCATATGATAAAGAAATCTCGCCGGCCCCCCAACCCGACTGGCTTGATCGACCCCTCTTGAGTGCCATCAAGCTAGACCGGGAAAAGGCATTGTACGGGTTGTTCATCGCTCTGGCCGCTCTCTCGCGTCTGTGGGATTTGGGCACCCGCGTGATGAGCCACGACGAGACCGTGCACGTGCAGTGGAGCTGGTACCTGTTCCAGGGCCGCGGATACGCCCACACCCCCCTCTCCCACGGTCCCTTTTTGTTCCACGCCACCGCGCTGAACTATTACTTGTTCGGCGACTCGGACCTGGCGGCACGGTTGTTACCCGCTGTGATGGGCATCATGCTCGTCGCACTGCCCTACTTGTTACGGCGCTGGCTGGGACGCAGCGGCGCGCTGGTGACCGCCTTTCTCTTGCTCATCTCCCCCTCCCTACTCTACTACTCGCGCTACATCCGTCACGACATCCCCATCATCGTCTGGACTGTTATCGCCGTGTGGGCCATTTTCAGCTATTTGAGAAGGCGTGAGGTAGCCAATTCCAATGCGTCGCCGTCCTACCAGCAACCCCTCACATTTGAGGGGGAAACGCGCTATTTGCTCATCCTGGCTGCCGCGCTCTCCCTGATGTTCGCGACCAAAGAGGTCGCCTTTATCTATATCGCCATCTTGGGCCTATTCCTGGTGATACTCTTCTTTGCCCGACTGGGCGCCCCCCGTTGGCCCGAAGCCAAATGGGAAAGATGGTCCAAAACCCTGTTGTGGATCGCCCTGGCAGCCCTGGCCCTGTCCTTCCTGCTCCTTGCGGTTGCATCCCTCGTGGATCAGCCGCCCGCCCCTGTCGCCCCCGAGTTAACAGAGGTGGTCGAGCCGCCCGCCAACGGCATAGCCCGCGCCCTGAGCTGGGGGGCAGGACTGGCCGCCGGACTCGTGCTCCTCGTCCTGCTAGGCTACGTCGCGCTGCTGCTGGCCTCTATGTCTCATCGTCACCTCATCCTAACCCTGGGGGGCGTGCTTGGTGTCATCCTGCTCACGATGGGGCTGCTCCTGTTCAGCCTCACCCTCTTTGAACTCTTTCCTACCCGCTACCAAGACTGTGGCCAGGCCCCCGTGCCCGGCGCCGCCCCTGGCGAGATGAATTGTCCCGAAAGCAACTGCCAGCTCATCGACAACCGCTGCCAACGCCCCCTGCCTATCGTCGCCAACGACACCGCCATCGAATATGAAGAGAGCGGCGCCCGCGTCGCCATTCGGCTGACCCGCATCAAAATCTTGCTACAAACCGTCATCCTGGCCGCCATCGCGCTGCTGGCCGGGTGGGGCGTCTATCAAGTTCTAGACCGCTGGATGCCCTTCCGGCGCGGCGAACGGCCGGCGCTCGACCTGATCCTCTTTATCGGTAGCTTTGCTTTGCCTTTCCTGGGTCCGTTTTTTATCACCGGCCTGTCTGGCATCATCTCCAAGGCGCTCTTTGGCGTCGATGCCGCATTTAACGCCCTCGACTACTCTGAGGCAGGCATGTTGCGCTCCGCCGGCTTTGTCTTTATCCTATTGGCGACCTCTGTCGCCGTGGGTGTGTGGTGGGACTGGCGGCGCTGGTTGCCATCTGCCCTCGCCTTCTATGTCATCTTTATCGTATTGTTCACCACCGTCTTTACCAACGGCAACGGCCTGGCCAGCGGCATGGTCGGCTCTCTGGGCTACTGGCTGGAGCAACAAGAGGTGCAACGCGGCAGCCAACCTCTTTACTATTATGCCCTGCTGGTCCCGCTTTACGAGTACCTGCCCCTGCTTGGCTTTGTCGCCGCCGCCCTGTACGTCGTCAAGTCTTGGTTCCAAAGGGCCAAACTGAGCATTTTCGTCCTATTTCTGCTCTTCTGGACCCTGCTAACCTGGGTCGCCTATACCATCGCCGGCGAAAAGATGCCCTGGCTCACCACTCACTTTGCGCTGCCCATGACGCTGGCTAGCGGATGGATCGTCGGCAAGCTCATCGACAGCACCAACTGGCGCACCCTCTTCCGCCGCGGCGGCTGGGTCCTGTTCCTCATCGCCCCCGTCGGACTGGCCGCCCTGGTACAGGTCATCAGCCCCTGGCTCACCCCCCCACGGCCCTTCTCCGGAAACGGCCTGACCCAGTTAAACACCACAATGCAGTTCCTCGCCGCCTTGCTCGTCCTGGCCACTGTGGGTGGGGTCGGGTACGGGCTACAACGACGTATCAGCCCTGGCGCCATCGCGCGTGCCCTGGCCGCCCTGGCGCTGGGCCTGCTGGCAATATTGACGATTCGCACCGCCTGGGCCTTCACCTATGTCAACTATGACTATGCCAACGAATTCCTGGTCTACGCCCACTCTACACCCGACGTGCGCGACGCGATGCGACAGATCGAGGACATTTCCCGGCGCACCAGCGGAGACCTCTCCCTCGACATCGGCTATACCGCCGACGGCTCTTATCCCTTTATCTGGTACCTGCGCAACTATCCCAATGCGGTCCAACTGCCCAAACCCCCCAGCCGCGCAGACGTGGAAAAATCCGTCATCATCGCCGGGGACGCCGAATGGTCAGGTATCGAGCCCTATCTGGGCGACAACTATGCATGCAACCAATACAATTTTTTATGGTGGCCCATGCAGGACTATTACAACCTGAACTGGGAGCGCATAAGCTACGCGCTGACCAACCCCCAGATGCGCGCCGCCATGTGGGATATTATCTTTCGCCGTGACTATCGCAAATATGAACAAGCCACCGGCAAGACGGTGCGCCTCTCCGAATGGCCGCTGCGGGATGGCTTTCGCTTCTGCATCCGGCGCGACATAACAACCCGCGTGTGGAGCGAAACCGCCGCCCCCCTCGCTTTGGTTCCTTATAGCGGTGAGCCTGAACCCAGCGCGCCCTCTGAAATTCCCTCCATCGTTGACTATGCGGACCTGACACGCCCCCTCTCCGCCGACCTGGTCGTGAGCGAGTTGGGCCAGTCCGGTAATTTCAACAGCCCCCATGGCATGGCGGTGGACCCAGAGGGCTTTATCTATGTCGCCGACACTAACAACCATCGCATCGTCAAGCTCTCACCCACAGGGCAGGTCGTACAAACCCTGGACTCAACCTGGTGGCGCGACGTGACCAACTGGAAACCCGGCTGCCTCAACGACGCCAACCTGCCGTTAGCCAGTGCCGACGGCCAATTCTGCGAACCCTGGGGGCTAGACGTGGGACCCGATGGGAAACTCTATGTCGCCGACACCTGGAACCATCGTGTCCAGGTCTTTAGTCCCAGCGGAGAATTTATCGGCAAATTTGGCACCTTTGGCCAAATCAGCGGTTCCGCCTCCTCTGCCCCTGCACAATTCTACGGGCCGCGCGACGTCGCGCTAGATCAACAGGGCTACATCTATGTCAGTGACACAGGAAACAAACGCGTTCAGGTCTTTGACAACGACTTTAACCACGCATTCTCCTTTGGCGGTCCCGGCATCGTCGAGGGCCGTCTGGACGAACCCGTGGGGCTGACCATCGCCCACCCCGACCGCATCTATGTCGCCGACACCTGGAACCAGCGCATCCAGGCCTTTAACCTCCAAGGCGAATTCGTGCAGCAATGGCCCGTCGCCGGTTGGCAAGGGCAATCCGTGGTCAACAAACCCTTCCTCGCCACCGACACCGCAGGACACCTCTATGCCAGCGACCCAGAAGGCCCGCGCATCATCATCTTTGACACAACAGGAACGCCCATCGCCGTGCTAGGCGGACCCGGCAGCACCATCTTCCAATCTCCCACCGGCCTCGTCCTGGATCCCCAAGATAATCTGTGGGTCAGCGATGCCGCCAATCACCGTTTGTTGCGCTTCCCATCGATTAACCTCGATGCTGAGTGATTCTTTCAACGCAAAGGAGGCTCCACATGAAACTACACGAGTACCAATCCAAAAGGCTCTTTGCCAAATTTGGCGTTCCCATCCCCCAAGGCCAAGTCGCCAGCTCACCCCAA
>CAZSJU010000010.1:10353-25866 GCA_964607235.1 uncultured Anaerolineae bacterium
TCATGATGGCCTCTTCCGAGGGCGGGGTCGAAATCGAACAAGTCGCCCAGGAAAACCCGCAAGCTATCATCCGCATCACCATAGACCCGTTCCTCGGCCTACGCGGCTACCAGGCCAATCAAATCGCGATGGGCATTGGCCTGCCCCGCGAACAATTCCGCGCGTTCGCCAAGGTCGCTAACGGGCTGTACCAGGCCTTTCAAGCCTACGATGCCTCGCTGGCCGAGATCAACCCCCTCATCGTCGACAAAGACGGCAAATTGCTCGCGGTCGACGGCAAAATGCTCATTGACGACAACGCCCTGTTCCGCCACCCCGACCTGGCCGAGATGCGCGACCTCGACGAAGAAGCCGAGTCCGAAAGAGAAGCGCGCCTGGCCGGACTCAGTTACGTCGACCTCGACGGCGAAATCGGCTGCATGGTCAACGGCGCCGGCTTGGCCATGACCACTATGGACCTGACAAAACTCTTTGACGGCTCACCGGCCAACTTTTTAGACATTGGGGGGGGCGCCGGCGCCGACAAGGTCGCCACAGCGCTGCGCATCATCCTCGCCGATCCCAAGGTCAAAGCCGTCTTGTTCAACATCTTTGGTGGCATCACCCGCTGTGACCAGGTCGCCCAGGGCATCCTCGCGGCGCTAGACCAGGTCCAGCCCAACCTGCCAATGGTCGCCCGGCTGGTCGGCACCAACGAAGAACAAGGTCGCGCCATCCTGGACCAATCCCCCTACAAGCTGATCACCGCCCAAACCCTGGCCGATGCGGCTCAAAAGGCCGTCGCGGCCAGCAAGGCAGACATCGCCCCAGCCTGACAAAAGACGAGCCTGCCAAAGGAGAACAATAAAATGAGCATCCTCATAGACAAACACACCCGCCTGCTGGTACAAGGCATCACCGGCAAGGAAGGAACCTTTCACACCCAAGAAATGATGGCCTATGGCACCCAGGTCGTCGCCGGCGTCACACCCGGCAAAGGTGGCCAATGGGCCGCCGGCAAGGTCCCCGTCTTTGACACCGTCCAAGAGGCCGTCGAGGCCACCAACGCCAACGCCTCCATCATCTATGTCCCCGCGCGCTTTGCCGCCGACGCGATACTAGAAGCCGCCGACGCCGGATTGCCATTGGTCGTTTGCATCACCGAGGGCGTCCCCACCCAGGACATGATCCGTACCTGCGCCTACCTCGACCAAAAAGGCACACGGCTCATCGGCCCCAACTGCCCCGGCCTCATCACGCCCGGCGAATCCAAAGTCGGCATCATGCCCGGCGCCATCCACAAGCCCGGACCCGTAGGCGTCGTCTCCCGTAGCGGCACTCTCACCTACGAAGTGGTATACGCGCTGACATTACGCGGCATCGGCCAAAGCACGTGCGTCGGCATTGGCGGTGACCCCATCATTGGCTCCAACTTTATCAACATCTTGACCCTTTTCGAGGATGACCCCTTGACCGAACAGGTCGTGCTCATCGGCGAGATTGGCGGCAACGATGAAGAGCGAGCCGCTGAATTCATCGCTACCAAGATGAGCAAACCCGTGACCGCCTTTATCGCCGGTCGCACTGCACCGCCGGGGAAGCGCATGGGACACGCCGGCGCGATCATCCAAGGGGGCAGTGGCCTGGCGGCCGACAAGATCGCAGCCCTGGAAGCGGTTGGCGTCCAGGTTGCCAAACACCCTGAACAAATCCCTGACCTGGTGGCAGCCAACCGGTAATCGCTCTAAAACAAACCATAACCTGACCCTCTCTTGTTGACCCCCTTACCTGAAACAAAAAGAGGGTCAGGTTACCTTGTCATATAGCCCGGCCCGTGTTATAATCTCGCCGCGTACCCATACAAAATTATCAAGGAGTCCAAATTGACACCATTTCTGAGCATCGTGCAGATCATCATTTCAGTGGCGCTAATCACCATCATTCTCTTCCAGACCAAAGGGTCCGGAGTAGGTAGCCTGTTCGGTGGCAGCGAAAGCGGTATTTACAAGACGCGCCGTGGCGTGGAAAAGACCCTGTTCAACGCCACCATCGGCCTGTCGCTAGTATTCTTTGTTATGGCGATCATCAACGTCATCGTCGCTGAATAACCCAAGCTACACCGACACATACTCTCGTGGTTAAACACATCCGCTGGCAAATCCTCCTGGTGCTGGTAGGGGTTGCGCTGCTCATTGGGCTATTGGTCTACATGGCCCTAAATTTCACCACGGTCTGGGTGGCTAACCAGGGCGGCACCTATGTTGAAGGGCTGGCCGGCACACCACAGTACATCAACCCCATCCTCTGCCAGACTTATGAGGTAGACGGTGACCTGTGCTCGCTGATATTCAACGGCCTGACGCGCATAGACCATCACGGCCTAATAGTCCCCGACCTGGCAGAACGCTGGGAAGTATCGCCCGATGGGCTAACCTATACCTTCTACCTGCGACCAGATGCCCGTTGGCACGACCGCAAACTCGTCACGGCTTCCGACGTCGTCTTTACGATCCAGCTACTCCAAGACCCCAACTACCCGGGCCGTCCCGACTGGGGCGAACTCTGGCGCTCAGTCGCCGTCACTGCCGTCGACGAAAGGACAATCCGTTTCGAGCTGGACCAACCCTTTGCGCCCTTTATCGACTATACCACCTTTGGCATACTGCCTCAACACATACTAGAGGGCGTCTCTGCCAGCGAACTGCCCGACCACCCCTTCAACCTAAACCCGGTCGGCACCGGTATCTATAGCATCGGCCAGGTGGTCACCGAAACCGGCCAAATAGCGCACATCATCCTGAACGCCAACCCAGTCTATTTTGGCCCCAAACCGCTCATCTCTCGCATCCAGTTCAAGTTCTATCCCAGCTATCAGGCCGTCTACCAGGCCTACCTGGATGATAAAGTGCAAGGCATCGGCCGCGTCGCGCCAGATAACCTGGACCAGGCGCGAGCCAACCCAAGCCTACAACTGTTCACCTCTGCGCTGCCGCAGCATACGCTCATCTATCTCAACCTGGCCAGCGAAACGGCGCCGTTCTTTAGCGAGCGGGAAATCCGTCAGGCGCTGCTGTATGCGCTCGACCGGCAGGCGTTGATTGACCAGGTATTGAATGGACAAGCCATCGTCGCACACAGCCCTGTCCTACCGGACTCTTGGGCTTACGACTCGACGGTGCCCACCTATGAATACGACCCCGAAAAAGCCATCAGCTTGCTAAAAGAGGCAGGTTGGCAAGCGACGGGCCTGGACACCTCGGCCTCCCTCACTGACACCGACACCTTGACCCCCACAGTTGGGTCCTGGTTCAAAGAAGGCCGATCACTCTCCTTCTCGTTGCTGGTGCATGACAATCCATCCCGCATCGCTGTGGCACAAGAGGTCGCTCGCCAATGGGGACGCTTGGGGATACGTGTGAACGTAGAGCCCGTCGCGGCCGGTCTACTAAGCGAGCGCTTGATGCCACGCCATTATCAAGCCGCGCTCGTCGACCTCGATCTCACCTTGTCCGGAGATCCCGACCCCTATCCCTTTTGGCACCAGACACGGATCGAGCCACCAGGACAAAATTATGCCGGCTATGACAATCGAGATATGAGCGAGATCCTTGAAACCGCGCGCTTGACCCCCGATCAAGCGGCACGCAAAGAGTTATACGATCGATTCCAACAACTGTTTGCCCAAGACGTACCGGCGTTACTGCTCTATCAACCCGTCTACACCTATGCGGTGGACGAATACGTGTACGGCGTTCACGTCGGCCCTATCGTTCGTCCCGGCGACCGTTTCTTGGGCATCGCCGATTGGTACGTGAATCTCCGGCGAATGATTCGTAGCGACGCCGAATCAGAGGGGTTAGAGCTGGTTACACCTTGACAAATAAAAGAGTTCGTGTACAATAAGTCGCGAGCCGAAGTGGCGGAACAGGCAGACGCGCTGCGTTCAGGGCGCAGTGGGCATTACGCCCGTGTGGGTTCAAATCCCACCTTCGGCACTAAAAAGGCCCCAAGCTCAGCGTGAGTTTGGGGCTTTTGTGAAAAAAAAAGAGTGACACTGTGATTGAAAAGCTACGCGAGTCCAAAAGCTGGCAATTTCTACTGATCGCCGCCCTCATTCTCATCTTGCCGCTGATGGTAGACATCACCGGACGCATCGGTATCATTCAGCGGATGCATGAGGAAAAAACACGCCTAGAACAAGAGATTGCCGCAAAGGAAACAGAACATCAAGCACTGCAGGAACAACTTGACTTTGTTGCCAGCGACACCTATCTGGAACAGTGGGCCCGAGTGGACGCGCGCATGTCGTTACCCGGTCAAGTCGCCGCCATTCCACTATATGACGAAAAAATTGAGGAAATGTCCTTAACCAAACAGGCCAGACTCGATCCAGGCGCCGATGCCGACTCGATCTCTCAACAATGGCATGAACTCTTCTTTGACGATACGACGGCCCCGTAGATATAAAAGTCAAATTGGACAAGGAGCGGTTGGCCCACAGAAAAAATGGGCCTCGTGGAGGGATGCCTCTACCGGTTAGTCAGGCATAGCCCTCCAGATTCCCCCCTAAAGCGCTAGTCCAGCGGCTTTTTTTCGATCTTTATGACACAGTTCTCGTCCCCCATCGCCTTGCACTCTGTCTCGGCGATACGGAACTGCTTGCCATCCGTGGCCCATGCCAGACCAGCCCGTAGTACGCCGATGGCGAGGTGGCACACCGGCTGATCTGCCTTGCGCCCCCAACACACCGGGCAGCGCTCAATAACCCAGACAAAGTTCTCGCCGTCCTCACTCACCGAGACAACCTGATCTGTCACCTGGTTAAACAGCTTGGCAAAGAAACCCAGCCCAATCTTTATGCGCGCTTCCAAAGAGCCAATCTTCATAGCGGCCTGAGCAGCGTTAGCCAAACTACCAAACTGCCCAACGCCATCCTCAAAAGATTGCTCGCCCGCCCGAGTCGCAAACACCCGCGCCCCCCGGGGACCGTACATATCCCAGATGGCTTGCTGGAGTTGCCCAACTTGATCGAAAGGGAATTCTTTTTCCATATCGTCAGGTGGATAGTTGTTAATAAACTCTGGCATCTTGGCCATATTGAGCAAAGGGGCCATACCCTTCTCGCCGACAATCTCTTCGGCCGAAGTCAACACGATACGAGCCCACTTGTTAGGATAAAAGTATTGTTCGTCGCTCATAATTTCTCCAGTCTTGAGGTTAACCCCAACAGCAATCTACGGCGCTGGCACCAAGATGGGCTTCCCCCAATACGGCCAAGGCGGCTCGCGCACACCCGACCATACCAGCCATCCGCACAAACGAGACCCTGCTGCAAGTATATGCGTTGTTGTCCGACCTGTCAAGTCCAAGAACCGTTCAAAAATTTTTCCCGCCTTGACAACCCAGAGGAATTCTGGTACAATTATATATCGAAAAGATATGTATCTAATAGCGATATAATACACAGTGATGCCGTGAGTTTTCGAAATATCGTCTTGGGCCTGCTCAATCAACAACCCATGTCCGGATACGACATCAAGCGTACACTCGAAAGCTTGGATTGGTTGGTTGGCAGCCCCAGTTTCGGTAGTCTTTATCCAGCCCTACACGCGTTGCTCAAGGACGAGCTGGCGACAGTTGAGGTCATTTCTCGCCCTGACAAGCCAACCCGCAAGGTGTATAGCATCACCACAAGGGGTAGGCAAAGACTGGAAAAGTGGGTGAGCCAACTCGGCAGCTCAAGCGTGTCGCTCAAAGAGTTTGTGATGCGTTTAATCCTGGCATACAACTTTTCGCCGGGTGGGCTGATCGAACACCTCGAGCAGCGGCGCAGCCAGGTTTTGGCCCATCGCGATGCTTTGAGGCAAGATAACGGGCAATCCAATGGCGATCCAGCGTTTGAGCAACACCTAGCGCTAGAATACGGCTTGTCCTTGGCTGACGCCGAGTTAAGCTGGCTGGATAATACTTTGGATCAGTTGTCACAGCAGGTGATACCTGCGGAGGATGTACATAGCAACTAGCGTATCTCCACTTTTCAACAATTGATCCAACTCTCGCGGGACCTGGTTCAGACCAAAACCGACAACGGTGCGGCTAGCAACTGAGCGGGTCCGTTTTATTGGTACGAGAGTAAACCCTGGAAAACAATCTCTTATAGGAGGTGAAACAAGAATGGCAAGCGTTACTTTACGATCCGGAGAATCGCAACAAAGCCTGCTCCGTCGCTTTCGCAAAAAAGTAAACAAATCGCGTATCCTGTCAACAGTGAGGAAAAAACGCTATTTCGTTTCCGACAGCGAAAAACGGCGCATCGCCAAGCGCAAAGCTATACGCCGGCAACGTCGACGTTTACAGCGAAAAAAGCGATAACAAGCTATACGGTGTAACCATCGCTCTGCATCCAGCTGATCGGGCTGGACACATACGGGCATATTGTCGGAAAATGCAAAATCATCCCCGGTTAGCGCAGAGAGATTGGAATTAAAAGAAATAGAACTGAGGTGCGATAAAACTAGTGGAAAAACAACAAGACCAATGGGTATTAGAAGATATCCAAGCTGACAACTTGCTCAGCATTTACCTGGCTGAGCAAGCTCAAGAGCCACTGCTGACCTTTGATCAAGAGATCAATCTGGCTCAACAAATCGAAAAAGGGCGCCAAGCGCAAAAAACGCTCCAAGAAAACACGCATACCCCGACAGAGCACAAGCAACTCCAGACCAAAGTCAAGGCAGGTCAGCATGCCCGGGAGCGTCTGGGCCGTGCGAACACGCGTCTGGTCGTCAGCATTGCCAAACGTTACCGTGGGTACGGCGTCCCTTTTACCGACTTGATCCAAAATGGCAACGTGGGCCTGATGCGTGCCGTCGACCGCTACGATCACCGCAGTGGCAACCGTTTTAGCACCTACGCCACCTGGTGGATTCGACAAGCGGTCACCCGCTCGCTGGCCAATCAAGGACGCGTCATCCGTATTCCGGTGCATATGGGAGGGCGCATCCGCGAAATGATTCGGGTGTCACAACGTCTGGAAAAGGAACACGGTGAGCGACCGACGCCGGAGGAAATCGCCCAAGAGATGGGCGAGTCGCCACACAAGATCCGCCAGATGATGCGCTGGGCTAGCCAGCCGCTATCGCTAGAGAAACCCATCGGCGAAGATGGGGATACAGAGCTGGGCAGCTTTATCGAAGACAAACATGTTGAGGAACCCGAAGAGGTTACAGATAGCCTCCTCTTGAACGAAACCTTGGAAAAGCTGCTGCGCAAGCTTAGCGCTCGGGAAGCGCGCATCTTGCGCCTGCGCTATGGGTTACAAGACGGACAAACGCGCACGTTAAAACAAGTCGCACAGAAACTTGGCCTTTCGCGCGAGCGCATCCGCCAAATCGAGCGCGCCGCGCTGGCCAAAATACGTCTGGCCGCTCCACAATACCAACTACAACAATTTTTGATAGAATAGAAGAGCGGTGGAGGGAACAACTTGGAATAGAAAGGATAATTTATCATGCCTAAAATGAAGACACATAAAAGCACAGCCAAACGCTTCAAGGTGACCAAGAAACGCAAACTGCTACGGCTCAAACAACGCCGCAGCCACTTGCGACGCACCAAGTCAAAGCGCGTTCGTCGCGCCTTTGACAAATATCAGTCCGTGTCTCAAGTAGATGCCAATCGCATCCGTAAACTGCTCGGCTTGAAGAATCGCAAATCATAACTGGCTGGTGTTATCAATCAAAACGACAGCCCTGAGAGAAATTCTCTCAGGGCTGTCGTTTAAGCAATACGCTATGCTTTAGACCAATTCCACATTTAGCGCTTCGGGTCCCTTTGTTGCATAATGTTTGTGAAATAACACAGATTGCCCTTCGTGTGGCTCGGCTCTCTCACCACCCAGGAGCTGCTTCTGATGAAAAAAGACATCCTGGCCCTTGTCAGTGATGATGAACCCATAATGTTTGCGCGCGTTGAACCACTTGACTTTACCATGCTGCTTGGGCAACGGGCCCTCTCGCAAAAAACAAGTCATACACAGCACTGGCGTCGCCATCTTGGCGCCTCGTCGCGCCAAAAAATTACAATAAGAAATAGTCAACACAAAGCCACGACCACACCGTTGACATACGACAGACTGTTTCAAATCTGACACAAGTGTTTCCTCCAATGCCACTCTCGTATCAAAATACTAGCACGCATCTATTTCATCTAATTCAAACTTGCGACTCCTCAAGTTCTTCTGCCACAGCAACACTCAACGCCGTGTCGATGGTCTCAAGAATCTCTGCCACGTCTGTATCAGTGGCCAGTGCCATCTCTGTCGCCAAGAGTTCTCGCCCCTTTGACAACAAATCCTGGTCCACTTTGGTAAGACGCTTGTGTTCCTTTAGATAAGTAAGATCACGCACGACCTCAGCCAATTCAATCGGCAAGCCCGTATCAATCTTTTCCCGAACCCGGCCTTGACGCTGTTTAAAGTTTTTGGATAAAAGACTGGGCGTGCTGCGCAGCGTATCGACCACTCGCCTAAATTTATTGTGGGACATCACCAAACGCACCCCCAAATCGTTCATCTTGGAAATGGGAGTATACAAAGTCGAGTTCTGTGACAACAACTTTATCACATAATAGTGTTCAAATCCTTGCACCAACTCGCGATGTTCTACGCCGGTAATTTGCCCCGCACCGACTTTGGGGTGCATGACCTTATCACCGACCGAGAAATTCATAACACGACCTCCTGTATCTCATATTCGTTCAGGCACGCCGGCAATGACCTCCGGCTCTGCCTCTTGGGCCAGGACTAGAGCTTGTTCCTGGGCAACGTCAGCCCCTCCCTCCAGCGATATGTTATCGCTGGGCTCTGACGCAGTTTGTCGAGCCAACCATTCGCCACGTTCTTGTTCGGACACCTGCTTTAGACTCAATCCGATGCGCCGGCGGGATGCTTCGATGCGCAGAATGCGCAACACCAACTCATCTCCTTGCTGCACGAGTGCCCGTGAATCCTCTGGGGGCGGGTCCGCCAACTCGCTAACGTGGATCAGTCCTTCCACGCCGACCTCCAGTTCGGCAAAAGCACCGAAATCCAGGACATTGGTCACAACCCCAGATACTATTTGCCCCTCAGTAAAAGTCGCGTCGATCACATCCCAGGGATTAGGCTGCAAGCGCTTCAAGCTGAGGCCAATGCGGCCACGCTCATGGTCGAGACTCAGCACAAAAGTCTCAATCTCCTGACCAACTTGGAGTAACTCCTGGGGATGATCCACGTGCTGCCACGACAGCTCGGAAAGATGCACGAGTCCGTCCGCGCCGCCCAGGTCAACAAACGCGCCAAAGTCACACAATCGACAAACCGTCCCCTTGCAAATCTCCCCCTCCGCCAACTCGTTCAGCAGGCGCTCCTTACACTGTTCGCGCAGTTGCTGCCGGGCGAGGCGTTCCGAAAAGACAAGACGACGCCTATCACTGTTAACCTCTATGACTTTTAGATCAAGCACTTTTCCGACATATTGTTCAAACAGCTCTAGCCGCTGATGAGGCGACAGCCTTCTACTGCCCGGTGACCAAAGATGGGACCCCGGCACAAAGCCCTGAAGGCGACCAAATTGGACAACCAGGCCACCCTTGTTGGATGCGATGACCTGGCACTGCCAGATTTCGCCGCTCTGCAACAGTTCTCCAGCCTTGGACCAATCTTGAGCGGAAAGCGCCTGATACAGCGACAGCACAAGATCCCCCTCCCGGTCCTCAGGGCGCACAATACGCGCGCTCACCTCTTGACCAGGTTTTAACTGGGATACCGCTTTAGCGCCCAAGCGCTCGATATCTCGCTGGGGCACAAAGCCATCGCGTTTCAGGCCAACATCAACAATGATGCCTTGATCTTTAACACTGAGAATCACGCCCTTCCGAATCTGCCCTCGGCGTGGGCGCTCGTAATCATAAGACTCGGTGAACCAATCTTTTATTTGCCCAGCCAACAACTTGCTCCTCTTGTTCAGAGACAGGCCCTGAATGCACAATGCTGATGACGCGGCTGCGATCAATGGCATTATATTCCAACCACAGATGAATCAGTTCCTGTGTCCGCGTCCTGGTCCTCGCGACTTGCGTCTACGCTCCCGGCGCATCGCTTTGCGCTTGGCGATGCGTCGCTGCTCACTTTTGGAAACAAAATAGCGCTTTTTCTTGGCATCTCTCAAGACCCCAGACTTGGTCACCTGCTTGCGAAAGCGACGCAACAAGCTCTCTGGTGATTCACCCGATTTTAACACCACACTCGTCATTTTTAACGTCTTTCCTCCTACTATGATTCAAAGCTGCGCACCAAGCGAAATGTATCGTGGGCGCGTTCAAATCCCGCCACCCCTCATCGCCACCCTGCACAGCGAGGACGGCAACCTGACCAGACCACTTGACAAAAGATCTGTAGGCGCCTTGCGATGAAAACAGACCTGACAAACCGAAACCCCCGATCTCATCTTCGGCTTGAACCAGGTCTGCGACAAAGGCGTTATCTAGATTTGAAACCCAAACCCATAAAAAACAAAAGATTTGTTTATTGCCTGGCACGACCTACAAAGACGAAGGTGGGTCACAACTACCAAATCTGGGACTGTTGACCAATGATCCTAGATTTTTGCCCCAACATAGAGCGTTGATTCATTAGACTCGAAATGACAAAAACCTATGAGAACGGCCAGTATAGCACTATCCGATACATATCTTTTCGATGCATATTATATTGGAACTTGGCGGATTCGTCAAGAGAGCGCCCACATTGACCCACCCCTCCAATTATCCCGTTCAACAATCCTTTGCTTTAGCATTTTAGCCATGATATAATCACCTTTTGACCAAAGGAAAAAGGACGCGTAGAAAATATGCCAGAGCGTAAAAATGAGGAGTTGCGAATATGACCCAAACTGATTCTCCCACCCCCTCTGACTTTATCCGAGAAATCATCTTGGAAGACGTCAAGAACAACAAGAATAAGGGGCGCGTGCACACGCGCTTTCCACCTGAGCCCAATGGCTACCTGCACATCGGACATGCCAAGGCCATTTGCGTCAACTTTGGCGTGGCTGAAGAATTTGACGGCCTCTGCAATTTACGATTTGACGATACCAATCCAAGCAAGGAAGAAGTAGAGTACGTCGAATCCATCCAAGAGGATATCCAGTGGCTCGGGTACAGTTGGGACGATCGGCTCTTTTACGCCTCTGACTATTTCGATCAGCTCTATGCATACGCCGTACAGCTCATCCAGGCGGGCCACGCCTACGTCTGCGATTTGAGTCCAGAAGAAATCCGGGCATACCGGGGCACCTTGACCGAACCGGGCAAGGACAGCCCTTATCGCACGCGTCCAGTCCAAGAGAACCTGGACCTGTTTGAACGTATGCGGGCCGGCGAATTTGAGGACGGCGCGCGCGTGCTCAGGGCCAAAATCGATATGGCCTCCCCTAACCTGAACCTGCGGGACCCGGTCCTATACCGCATTATGCACGTCCCGCACCATCGGACAGGTGACAAATGGTGCATATACCCCATGTACGACTTTGCTCACACCCTCTCTGACTGCATAGAGGGCATCACGCACTCGCTCTGCTCGCTGGAATTTGAAAACCACCGCCCGCTGTACAATTGGTTCCTGGAACACCTAGACGTCGGCTGCCACCCGCAGCAAATTGAGTTCGCCCGCCTCAACCTGAGCTACACCGTGATGAGCAAACGCAAACTATTGCGCTTGGTCCAAGAGGGGTACGTCAGCGGCTGGAATGATCCAAGACTGCCCACACTGTCAGGTTTGCGCCGGCGCGGCTATACACCGGAATCGATCCGCACTTTTTGCGACGTGATAGGCCTGGCCAAGCGGAACAGCGTCGTCGACGTTGCCTTGCTCGAGCACTGCATCCGCGACGACTTGAACACACGCGCGCCCCGGGTGATGGGGGTATTGCGCCCCTTGCGAGTGGTCATTGAAAACTATCCAAAGGATCAAGTGGAAGAGATGGAGGCCATCAACAACCCCGAAGATACCAGTATGGGGACGCGCAAGGTGCCTTTCTCACGCGTGATATACATCGAGCAGGAAGATTTTCGCGAGGACCCGCCTAAAAAGTTCTACCGCCTGGCGCCCGGTCGAGAAGTACGGCTACGATATGCCTATTTTATGACATGCGAACGGGTCATCAAGGACGAAAACGGCGAAATCGTCGAACTGCGCTGCACCATCGATCCAGCGACCCGAGGCGGCTCTTCCCCGGATGGGCGCAAGGTCAAAGCCACGCTACATTGGGTGTCGGCGGCGCACGCGGTACCGGCCACCGTGCGCCTGTATGATCGGTTCTTTACAGAAGAGAATCCTCTCGACGTGCAAGAGGGTCAAGACTTTACGGATTACTTGAACCCGCAGTCGCTAGAGGTGCTGACGTCGTGCCAGGTCGAGCCAAGTCTGGCGAACGCCAAACCAGGAAGTGTCTGCCAGTTTGAGCGTCAGGGTTACTTTTGCGTCGACACGGTCGATTCCACACCAGACAACTTGGTATTTAACCGCACCATCGAATTGAGGGACACCTGGGCCAAGATACAAAAGAGGCAAAGACAAAAGCGGAAAAAGAAATAGCAAGGCTCCTGGGAAACGACGAGGGCGCCAGAAAATGGCGGCTACTTTGGGTAGCAAAAGCCATTTCCTGGCGCTCATCTGTGAAACGCTAGCTGGGGGACCTGGATTTGAACCAGGATTAATGGATCCAGAGTCCACCGTTCTGCCGTTGAACTATCCCCCAAGGCACGGGTGCCATTTTACCATAAACCGTCCAGTCTGACAAGCCAATCCCGGCTGAACCGCGCAAGAAGCGCCAATAGATGAGACCAAAATCCACAAACACACATCAAACACTTCAAACACTTCAAACACTAGGCTACTTTGCGTTGAACGTCGCCCTGGGACTGATTTCCGCTGCATTTGGGCCAACCCTGCCCAGCCTGGCGGAACGGACCCACACACAAATAAATCAGATCGGCTTTATTTTCACCGCCCGCTCCATAGGCGTCATGCTGGGGGCCTTTCAAGGGGGACGCGTATACGACCGAATTCGGGGACATCCCGTGGTGGCCGCAGCCCTGATTTTTGCTGCGGCTATGACGATGCTGGTCCCACTGATGCGTGTATTGTGGTTGTTGGCCCTGGTCTTACTGCTCCTGGGGACAGCCGAAGGCATGTTGAACGTAGGCATCAACAGCCTGATTATCTGGGCGCACCCCCAGCAGGTGGGACCTTTTATGAATGGGCTGCATTTCTTTTTTGGATTAGGCTCTTTTCTATCCCCAATCATCGTCGCCCAGGCCGTATTGATCAGCGGAGATATCACGTGGGCCTATGGAATGCTGGCGGTATTTATGATACCGGTGGCCCTATGGCTGCTGCGCGTACCAAGCCCACTGCCAAGCCAAACGTCCCAACACCACCCGGTACAGACAAACTCGTCTCGGGCAACGTCACAGACGCTCATTATCCTGGTCGCAGTGTTCTTGCTCCTGTATGTCGGCGCAGAAATCAGCTTTGGCGGCTGGATCTTCACCTATGCCGTGGCGCTAGACCTCAGCGACAGTACAACCGCCGCCTACCTGACCTCGCTCTTTTGGGGCGCCTTGACCCTGGGTCGACTGCTATCTATCCCCATCGCCGCACGCTCTAAACCACGGTCCATCCTGCTGATTGACCTGGCAGGCTGTCTCGCAAGCCTGGGCTTGATTCTCGCCTCCCCGCAGATAAACGCGACCATATGGCCGGGTACGTTTGGACTGGGATTTTCAATGGCCTCAATCTTTCCCACCGCCATCGCGCTGGTTGAACGCCGCATGCACCTCGATAGTAAAACCACCCGTTGGTTCTTTGTCGGCGCCAGCATCGGCGGGATGACACTGCCCTGGCTGGCCGGAAATCTATTTGAACACATTGGGCCACAAGCGGCAATGCTCGCCATCGTCATCAACCTGTTGATCGCCACCACCATTCTGGTAGCGATATTGCGCTGTTCAGCGCAGATTGATAAAAACACTACCCTCGCGGCAGAACGATAAACCACATCGCACCACCTCCTCCATAACAATACATTAACTTGCTCTTAACATTTTGTTAAAAAAGTTATGCTATGCTTACCTGTCTAAACTGACAGGTGCATACTCTGACGTGTTGTTGCCGGTAGGCCTTGCGCTGTGGCTCGTTATGGCATTTATCTTGTCCATAAATTCATCGCTGGAAAACGAGACCCAAGAAAAGCCCGGCCCACATCTATAGAGAACAAAAGGAGTTCAACGATGAAACGTATACTGGGCCCGCTGCTACTCGTCGTCTTGGTAGTCGGGGTAGGCATTGCCATATTCCTCTCTGTCCGGGAACAAGCAGACTCGCGGCGGGTCATCACTGTACGCGGCCTGATCGGCTCTGAAAAAACAGAGTTCTTTCAAGACCCTGACGTGATAAAGGCCTTACGCAAGGGCGGCCTGGAAGTAGAGGTGGAAAAAGCCGGATCGCGTCAAATTGCCACCAGCTTTGATCTAGAGCAATACGATTTTGTCTTTCCCGCCGGCGTGCCGGCAGCAGAAAAAATACGGCGCGAACAAGGGGTCAGCCAATCCTACGACGTCTTTTTCACTCCAATGGCCATCGCATCTTGGAAACCCATCGCCGACCTGCTGCAAGCCAACGGGATGGTTAAAGACCAGGGCGGCTACTATACGCTAGACATGGCACGCTTTATAGAGACCTTTGCAGCAGCCAAGCGGTGGAGCGACTTGCCGGACAATGACGCTTACGACGTAAACAAGCGCATCCTGATCTCTTCAACCGACGTCCGCACGTCAAACTCGGCCGCGATGTACTTGTCTCTGGCCAGCTTTGTGGCAAACAACAACAGTGTCGTGCAAAGCAACGTCGAGGTCAACCAGTTACTGCCATTGATGACCCACCTGTTTCTCGAACAGGGCTTTGTGGAAAACAGTTCGGCGGTCCCGTTCACAGACTATCAAATCATGGGCATGGGAAAAGCACCGTTGGTTATGATCTACGAAGCACAGTTTATCGCTATGGCCGCTGCCCCTGATGGGGGGATGCGGCCCGAAATGGTGCTCATCTATCCCGAACCCACGCTCTTTACCAAGCATCTCCTCATTCCCCTTGGCGAGGGCGGCGAGCAACTGGGACAACTGCTGCAAGAGGATCCCGACTTGCAGCGATTGGCCATTGAACACGGCTTCCGTAACCAGGACGTGGCCTACTTTTACGAATTCACTAAAGACAAGCAGCTCTCACTGCCCAACAGTCTGGTGAATGTCATTGAACCGCCAAGCTACGAAGTGCTTGAAGGTATGATTCAAAGCATCGAACGCGCATATCAATAATCAAGGAGACATACTATGGCTATGGAACTCGCCCCCCCCGAACCTCTTGCAGCACCACAACCTGTCCAGCCCGTTCAGCAAGATCAAGCCGACGGCATGGTTAAATTAGAACCGGCTACC
>CAZSJU010000011.1:0-21747 GCA_964607235.1 uncultured Anaerolineae bacterium
CACGCTGGACAAGTTTCTCAAAACAAGGTATGATTTAGGTGGTGTCCGTTGCAGGAACCACCAAAGACTGATCAAAGGAGCAAATAAATGCAAGAAAAACTAGAACAGTTAAATACTCGCCTGGGCCAGATTCACGATCTGCGAAAAGCCGCCGCCGTGCTGGCGTGGGACCAACGCACCTATATGCCACCAGGCGGGGCAGCAGCCCGGTCCGAGCAACTATCCACGTTGGCCTCGATGGCCCATCAACTGTTCGTGGCTGACGAGACCGGGACGCTGTTAGAGGCGCTGCAGCCATTGCAAGACGAGCTAGACTATGACTCGGACGACGCCAGCCTGATACGAGTGACAACCCGCTACTATAAGAAATTGCGCAGCGTGCCCCCTGCTTTGGTCGCCGAACGCGCCCGGGTCAGTACGCTGGCCCAGGAAGCATGGGCCCGCGCCCGCGATGCGTCCGATTTTGATCTGTTTGCGCCGTTACTGAAAAAAAACATCGACCTCAACATCCAACTGGCAGAGGCATTGGGATACGAGGACCATCTCTATGACGCGCTGCTGGACCAGTACGAGCCTGAGGTCAAGACGGCAGACCTGCACCGCTTGTTCGAGCCGTTAAAGACAGAATCGGTGCCGCTGATAGAAGCCATGGCGGCCCAGAACGGTCACATCGACGACGCCTTTTTGGATCAGGAATTTGACGCAGAGGCGCAACTGGCATTTGGACGGATGGTGTTAAAAGACATCGGCTTTGATTTCAAGCGCGGCCGTCAGGATATGTCCCTACATCCCTTTACCATCTCTTTTGCCCCTGACGATGTGCGACTGACCACGCGGGTGAACCGCCACAAGCTCCAGTCGGCGCTGTTTGGCTCTGTCCACGAAGCAGGACACGGCATGTATGAGCAAGGCATCCGGAGTGACCTGGCCCGCACTTCTCTGGGCAGCTCGGCATCTCTGGGCGTGCATGAATCCCAGTCCCGCCTGTGGGAGAATATCATCGGGCGCAGCCATGGCTTTTGGCGCTATTATTTTCCCCGGCTGCAATGCACCTTTCCAGACCAGTTCGGTCACGTGAATCTGGAGACCTTTTATCGCGCCATCAACCAGGTACAACCCTCCTACATCCGGGTAGAAGCGGATGAGGTCACTTATAATATGCACATCTTTTTACGGTTCGAGCTCGAAGTGGAACTGTTGGAGGGTCGCATGTCTGTAGCCGACCTGCCCCAGGCCTGGAAAGACAGGATGGAAGCCTATCTGGGCATCGTCCCACCCGACGACGCCCGGGGGGTGCTACAAGACATTCATTGGGCCGACGGCATGATGGGCTACTTTCCCACTTATACGCTGGGCAATCTGCTCTCAGTGCAGTTTTTCAACCAGGCGGTCAAAGCGCAGCCCACCATCCCCTCCCAAATAGAAGCTGGGCAGTTTGACACCTTGCACACGTGGCTCGTGCAGAACATCCATTTCCACGGCAACAAGTACACCCCGGCAGAACTAACGCGACGTGTGACCGGCGACCAAATGCGGGCCGAACCCTTTGTCGCCTATGTGAAGGAAAAATACGCCGAAATTTATGATCTGTAACCGCGCGGGATCTCCCACGCAAGAGCGATCGCGCGGACGCTATCGCGCGATCGCTCTTTGTGCCTAGAAGCAGGGCATCCAGTCAGTGTTAAAGATGATACGGCACGCCAGCACCATAAAAATCAACAACAGGATGATGCCACAGCCGCAGCCTCCACAGCCACCACGTCCCCATCCCAAATTGTCCTGTAACCAGTCAAAGAGGACGTTGAGCAAAAAGAGTTTGAGCAAACCCTCCAAACATCCTTGCCGCCGATTCATAAATACCCTCCTGCTATGGCTGGAACATCAAGCCGGGAATAACGTGGTACTATCCGAGAATAGCATTAAAATGATCTAGTGCCGGTTACAGTCACGCCTGGTCCGATGGCGCGTCCTGCGGGGACTCGGGGAGAGCGGAAAGGCGCGCCGCCGTGGAACGCGCAATCTGCACCAACAGGAACACGTTCACCGGCACACTCACCAACAACACCACGATGGTAAACAACGGCCGGGTGTCAAAAGTGCTGTCCAACCACAAACCCAACACTAACGCTACGGCGACGATCATCACCGTGACACAGCCGACCTGCGAAAACATGCGGATCAGCGCCATGCTCGCAACTTTTTGATGCTTGTCTCCGGATTTCACAGCCTGCCACCTGCTAAACTCTGCCTCAGGATTTCCACTTTCTCTCACCGCGATAAAGGTGACGCCGGACACCCGTCCCCTTTACAATAGCGCGCATTCTACCACAGGTCCAGGGCAAATACAATCACTGCTCTTTGGGGGGTGGGAGACATCGGTACAGCCAACCTGTTGGCTTGTAGGCTCAACTCGGGTGCGCCCTACGCAAAGTGTTTCCGCTAGGCCAACGCGGCGCTTTGTGTTAGAATATCCGTGCGAACGGTTCAAAGCGTGCATCGCGCTGCTAGAGCCGGCGCCTTTTTTATCGTAAATCACCAACCAGAAGGAGCCAAACGTTTACCATGCCATCCACGCAACCCATCCATCCGAGCAAAGAAACGTGGGATCGTTTTTCCATCGCTCATCCCCAGGCGCATCTCTTGCAAACCACACCTTGGGGCACGCTCAAAAGCCAATTTGGGTGGGCGGACGAGCGCGTCGCCATCGCTGACTCGGGCCAAGAGCTGGTCGCCGGGGCCCAATTGCTCTATCGTCGCTTGCCCCTGGGTCTGGGCACACTGGCCTACGTCCCTAAAGGCCCCCTGGTGGACTGGCAAGATAAAGCACAGGTCCAGGCGCTGGTGACGGCCTTGGATCAAATAGCGCAAGCCCGCGGCGCCATCGCCTTGACGGTCGAACCTGAACTGCCCGCCTACTCTAACGCGGCGCACGCCGCCGCGTTAGAGCAAGCGGGCTTTGCGCCGGGCGCGACCACGGTGCAGCCGCGCCGCACGTTGGTGGTGGACCTGACTCTTGATCAAAAAGACATACTGGCAGCAATGAAGAGCAAAACGCGCTATAATATTCGCCTGGCCGGCCGCAAGGGTGTCAACGTGTACCAGGGCAGCGCCGCTGACATTGAGACCTTTAACAAGCTGATAAAAGCGACCGGTTCCCGCAATGAATTTGGCATACACAGCGCCGACTATTATCGCCGCGCTTTTAAACTCTTTAGCTCCCGTGATCAGGTCGCGCTCTTTCTAGCCGACTATGAGGGAGACCCATTGGCAGGGTTGATGGCCTTTGCCCTGAACAAGACCGCCTGGTACTTTTACGGCGCCTCTTCCGACATTCACCGCAACTTGATGGCGCCCTATGCGTTACAGTGGGCCGCGATGGGCTGGGCCAAAGACAGGGGATGCACGACCTATGATCTGTGGGGCGTGCCTGATTATGACGACGAAACGCTGGAGGCACAATTCACCACACGTCAGGACGGCCTATGGGGCGTCTATCGCTTCAAACGTGGCTTTGGTGGCCGACTTTGCCGCACGATTGGCGCTTGGGACCGGGTCTACCGCTCGCTGCGCTACCGGATCTACCGCTGGGCGCTGCGCTGGCGCTAGGCGATCAACGCCGCGGCGAGGTGTAACGGACGACGAGCACCGAACAGGGGGCGTATTCGATCACCCGTTCGGCCACGCTGCCAATCAGCGCGCGCCGCGGGCCACGACGGCCCACCTGCCCCATGACGATCAGGTCCACGCCCCGCTCACGCGCCAGGTCGGAAATCTCACCGTGGGGAATGCCGTGGCGGATCACCTTTTCAGTGCGCAGGTCTCGCTCGCTCGCCAGGCGTGAGAGGTATTCCAGATAGCGCCACCCTTTACTCTCCAGTTCTTGTCGCACCACCTCGGCGGGCTTGGAGATCGATTCCACAATTTCCTCGGCAATGGCGCTGTCCACCACGTACACAAAAGTGATGGGTATGCGGTGCATCGTGGCGATCTGAATCGCGGTCCGCCCGGCGTTGATCGATGCATCTGATCCATCGACGGGGACCAGGATATGCGTGAAAGGACTCGTTACTTCCATCGATAACCTCCCGCATCACACTAGCCAAAATCGGTCGTCGTCATCTTGCCCCCGCCAGTATCGCGATAAATCGCCGACCGTCCACCAGAAATGTCGCGAGTAGGCTGGGTGTATTCGCGCGTCGACGGCCCGCCGACCTCCGGTCGAGCGACTCGGGATTTGATGCGCTTGAGCCGAAAGATTTCCTCGCGCTCCCGTTCCTCCAGGGCGCTCTCGATAAAAGCTTCCGTCTCTTCGTACTGGGGGATAAAGATATACTGCAGCGCGTTCACGCGCCGCTGGGTCTTTTGCAACTCGCGCGCCAGCCGCCACACCGTCGTCATTGTCTCAGATAGGGCAGGAATCTCGGTCAAGACACGAGTAAAACGTGCCGCCGCTTCATCCAACGAGACAGTGGTGTTGCCCAACCCATAGGGTATCTCGGGCGGTGCACCGCTACTCTCTACAGTAGGAATGACCACACCCATCACGCTTTGCAGCTTGATCCGCACCTCAATGGTCTGGTTCACCGAGAGGGCGGCCCATTCAAGGTGCTCCCGGCCCATAGAGAGACGCGCCACATCTAGCGCTTCGTATGCTTGTTCAAGCAGTTTCCACACCCGCTCTTGAAGTACCGTGGCGTCGTGCGCCACGTGAATGAGCTCAATGGTCAACACTTCGCGCTTTTTATCCAAAATCTCATATCCCTCGCGCGCAAACTCGAGATTCTCGCGGATGCTGAGCAGGTTGCTGCGCGTAGGGGCGACGTCAAGCCGTGCCATAGGCCTCTCTCCGGTAATATTGATCGATCTCTTTATCGCGGAGGCGGGTTAGCTCTTCGCGCGGAAGAATAGAGAGCATCCGCCAGCCACAGTTCAACGTCTGCTCAAAGGTACGGTTTTCCTCATAGCCTTGCCCGACGAACTGTCGCTCAAAGGCCTCGCCGAACTGGAGGTAATACTGATCAACCGTGGTCAGTTCTGCCTCACCGATGACCGAGGCCAGAGCCCGGATGTCCTGAACGTGCGCATAAGCGGCATAGAGCTGCGCCGAGAGATGCGCGTGGTCGGCGCGGGTATGCCCCTCACCGATGCTGTCCTTCATCAACCGCGACAAGGAAGGCAATACGCTGATGGGTGGATAGATGCCCTGCTGAAACAGCTTGCGGCTGAGCACCGTCTGGCCCTCGGTAATATAACCGGTGAGATCAGGCACCGGGTGCGTAATGTCATCGTTGGGCATGGTCAAAATAGGCAACTGGGTGATCGAGCCGCTGCTGCCCTTGATACGACCCGTGCGCTCGTACAGCGCGGCCAGATCGCTGTAAAGATAACCCGGATACCCCTTGCGACTGGGCACCTCGCCCCGCACATTGGAAATCTGGCGCAAGGCCTCACAATAGTTGGTCATGTCGGTCAATACCACCAGCACATGCATGTTACGCTCAAAGGCCAAGTGCTCGGCCAGCGTCAAGGCCGCCCGCGGCGTCACGAGTTGCTCGATAGGCGGATCGTCGGCCAGGTTGAGAAACATCGCCACGCGCATCAGCGCGCCGCTGCCGGCAAAAGACTCGCGGAAAAACTCGGCCACGTCGTGCTTGACGCCCAAAGCGGCAAAGACGACGACAAACTGCCCTTCCCCGGCAGGGTCCGTCGGCGCCGGACACACAGCCCCCTGCGGACGTTGCTCACCGATTCCAAGGGTGGGCAACGCCGCCTGTCGCACAATCTGCGCCGCCAACCGATCGTGAGGCAAGCCGCTACCGGACAAGAGCGGCAACTTTTGGCCCAGCACCAGCGTATTCATGCCGTCTATGGCCGAAATGCCGGTCTGAATCGTGTCGCGCGGATAGATACGGGCAGTGGGGTTGATCGGTTGACCGTTAATGTCGGCCCAACGCTCGGCCAGCGGCTGCGGCCCGCCATCGATCGGGTTGCCCAACCCGTCAAAGACGCGACCCAGCATCTCTGCCGAAACCGACAAGTGCATCGACTCGCCCAAAAAGCGGACGTGCGTCTCTTGAATAGAGAGGCCGGTCGTCCCTGCAAAGACCTCGACCACAGCCAGCCCTTCACCGACCTCCAGCACCCGCCCCCGTCGGACTCGCCCTTGCGCGTCGATGACTTGAGCGACCTCGTCATACCCCACGCCGCTGACCCCCTCGACCACCACGATGGGTCCCTCAATGCGCGCCGCCCCAGCAACCTCTTGTCCACCGTACGCTGCTCTTTCGATCACGCGTAATCCTCCTCTACCTGGTCCATCTGCTCGTTCAGCATCTGGAGGATTTCGTCAATTTTCTCCACCTGATCGTTGCCCACATTCTCCTTCATGCGCACGATACGGCTCACGACCGAAAGATCGTGAATGATCACAATAGGACAGCCCTTGGCGATGATGCGCGTGGCGCGGTGATGAAAGTGCAAGATGACCTGGAGCATACGCGACTGTTTCTCAATACTCGCATATGAATCCACCGGGTCGAGCGCATTCTGCTGCAAAAAGCCCTCCCGGAGCAAGCGCGCGGTCTCTAAAATCAAACGCTGATCGTCGGGCAGCGCATCAGGGCCGACCAGCTTGACGATTTGTTGCAAGTGACTCTCGTGCTGGAGAATATCTAGCGCCTGCTCGCGTGTCGCGTGCCAGTCCTCGTACCCTTGTTCCCGCCACCAGCCCACGACCTCGTTCACGTACTCGCTATAACTGTTCAACCAATTGATGGCCGGAAAGTGACGGGCCGACGCCAGCGTCTTGTCCAACGCCCAAAAACAACGGATAAAGCGGCGGGTGTGCTGCGTGACCGGCTCGGAAAAGTCACCGCCGGGAGGACTGACCGCGCCGATGACGCTGACCGAGCCACACCCCCCACCCAACGTGGTCACCCGCCCGGCACGCTCATAAAACTCGGCCAGGCGCGCCGCCAAATAAGCCGGGTAGCCTTCTTCGGCCGGCATCTCTTCCAGGCGGCCCGAAATCTCGCGCAGCGCCTCCGCCCAGCGCGAAGTTGAATCGGCCATCATGGCCACGTGATAGCCCATGTCGCGATAATATTCAGCCAACGTGATGCCGGTGTAAATGCTGGCCTCGCGGGCCGCCACCGGCATATTTGAAGTGTTGGCGATGAGAATGGTACGCTCCATCAAGGGACGGCCGCTGCGTGGATCCGTGAGTTCTGGGAACTCTTGCAACACCTCGGTCATTTCGTTGCCCCGCTCACCGCAACCCACATAGATGACCACATCCGCGTCGCTCCACTTGGCGATCTGGTGCTGAGTGATCGTCTTGCCTGCACCAAAGCCCCCCGGTATGGCAGCCGTGCCACCCTTGACCAACGGGAAAAAAGTGTCCAACACCCGTTGTCCCGTCACCAACAACTCGTTGGGCGGGCGACGATGGTCATAAGGGCGCGGGCGACGTACCGGCCAGCGTTGCAACATTGTGAGCGTGTGCACTTTTTCCTCTTGCGCTTCCAGGCGGGCGATGGGGTCCTCAATCGTATATTCCCCGGCCGGGGCCACCCAGGTCAACTTGCCTGCCAGGTCAGGCGGGACCATGATGCGATGTTCGATCAACTCTGTTTCTGGCACCACGCCCAGGATCGCGCCGCCTTGAACGCTGTCCCCCACCTGGACACGGGGCGTAAAGGCCCACTTGTCCTTACGATAGAGTGGCGTGACCTTGATGCCTCGCCCGATAAAAGCGCCGCTACGCAACTCTAGCACGGGCAACGGACGCTGGATCCCATCAAAAATACTCTGCATCAGGCCCGGTCCCAGTTCGACCGAAAGTGACATCCCGGTGCCATAAATAGGCGCGCCAGGATGCAACCCCGCGGTTTCTTCGTACACCTGGATCGTGCTAATGTCCCGCTCTAGTCCAATGACCTCGCCGACCAGATGCTCCTCACCGACCTTGACTACTTCGAGCATGCCGATCTGCTGCGAACCGCGCGCACGCACCACCGGGCCATTGACCCACACCACCTGCCCCACCTGGCGCTGATCACTCGTACTCTTGTAGATGCTCACGGCTCCCCTCCCATCAAGATGTGATAGATGGGGGCGCGCAAGGCATCCCGCATACGGGACAAGCGGGTCCCCAACGTGTTATCGAACTGTCGATGGCCATCAACAGTCCTCAACACCACACCCACCCCTCGCGTCAGGGGCTCACCGACAAGCAGGCGCAGACCAAGTTCATTTTCCAGGTCAGCCAACACCTCGTCACTCAAAACCGTCCGTGTTTCCTGATCAGCCAGCAACACCAGCTCCTGATCTGGCCCCCCTCCTAGCCTCCCCCCAGGGGGAGGGAGCAAGCAGGCCGCGGCCTCTTTGACCAGACAACGTGCCACCTGCGCGTAATCCGGTGACTGGGGCAGCGCGGCCAAACGCTGGCGCGCTTGAGCGAACGTGCGCTCTAACAATTGCTCACGCCGTTTTAACTTGAGCGTCTGCGCTTCCAACTGGGCCATGGCGATGGTGTGGCTGCAACCATCCCCAACCTCTTGGTGCGCACGCTCGAGTATCTGCTCACGTTTGGCCTCAGCCTGGGATCGAGCCTGCTCTCGGACGCTGCGCGCTTTGGCCTCGGCGTCCTGCAGTATCTGAGAAGTCTCTGCCTTGGCTTCTGCCATAATGGCTTTTCTGAGGCCTTGAACGTCGTTTCGTTTCATATCTTTACCCCAATAGTCTGCCGGAGCATTTGACTCAGCGCTGGACGGTCAGGAGACGGACCTTGAGGCCCCGGAATTTCCACCACCAGAGGAACAGTGCTGCGCGCCATCAACGTATCCACGCGCTGACGCGCCATTTTGGCGACGTCCTCGGTCACCAACACGATGCCCACAGCCTCATCGGCCAGCGCCTCATCCAACGCCTGATGCAGCGCTTCGGCGGTCTCAACCACCTGACCGCGCACGCCGGTGAGAGCAAAGCCCCACACGGCGACCTGGTTACCGATCACCAACGGTTTCATAAACCCTCGTCAACTGCTCAAAATCATAAAAGCGATGATCAGCCCGTAAATCGCCACACCTTCGGCCAGGCCGACAAAGATCAAGGCCCGGCCAAAGATCTCTGGCTTTTCTGCAATCGCCCCCACAGCCGCAGACCCGGTGGTGCTCACCGCATAGGCGGCGCCGATAGAACCCAGGCCGACCGCAATGGCGGCCGCGATTGCAGTATAGGAATCTCCCCCACCTTCCTGCAAAGTGCCTGACGCCCAGACCGTCGTGGGGGAAAAGAGCCAGACCAACCCCAGTCCTATCACCATCAGCGCCACCATTAGATTAAAGCCGCTCAAGCCCAGCACCAACTTGCGAGTCGTCGACGCGGGCGCCGGCCGGCGTCGATCGAGCGCAAAGACAATAGCTGGGATTAGCGGAATAAATCCAAGCATTAAAGCGATTATCACGGTCATTGAAATCCTCCTGCACTATTGACGATGGCTGGGCGCTCTGAGCGAACAAAACGTCATCTATCGTCCACTAGAAGGCCAACACGTTTGGCCCCTCATTCGCACTTGTCCTTGGGGATTAATTCCAGCGGACGATAGCGTTCGCCGCCCCCAGAGAAAAACTTGCTAAACAGCTCATAATACTCCAGACGTAACGTCTGGATACCCACAATCATCCCCTCGAACCCCATGACAAACAAGTTACCCAACACAACCACCATCCAATACCCTACACCTTGTGTCGGGCTGACAATTTCGGCCAGGATAAAGACCACCATGCTGATGGCGCCATGCGCCACGGCAAAAGCCCCCATCCGGACGTACGAGAGGGTATTGCTCAACAGACCGATCACGGTTTCAAACAATTCGAAAAAGGCTTGCATGAGATAGGTGCCAAAGCCATCTTGGGTCAGCGGCCGGCGCCGCTCGACCAAATGCTCCAGCAGTTCGGCGAACGTGACCGCCAATCCGGACACGAGTACCAACAAGGAAAGTAACGCAGGGCTAAACGGCAAGCTGATGCCCAAGGTCACAGCCCCCAGCCCGAGCAGCGACCAGTAGAACATCAAACCGGCCAGCCCGTTATGATCAAAGAGCAAATGTCCCCAATGCCGCGCCAGCGCGGCATTGATGATGTTATAGACCATGCCAAGGCTGAGCACCACCACACCCACGCCCACAGCCACCAACAATACGTCGGTGATTTCTTCTAACGGGCGGATCCACAGCGGTTCCAGCACCGTCTCAAAGCCGAAAATGCTGCCATAGAGCAAACCAAACACCATCGCCCCCAAGCCACAAGCAACAACCACCCCCCCCATACTGGCAAGCCCGCGCAACGCGCGCACCTTGCGGCTGAGCACCAGCAGGCCCAGCAACGTCAACAACAACCCGTGTCCCACGTCGCCAAACATCAGGCCAAAAACGAGCGGGAACGTCAAAGCCATCACAGGCGTGGGATCCAATTCGCCATAGCGCGGATAGCCATAATTGGTCACCAGCCCTTCAAAGGGCCTGAACAGATAAGGATTGTCAAGGACCACGGGGATATGCTCCTCGTCCTCACGCCGGGGCGTGACGACCTCGATCATCACCTGATCTGCCACCTGTTCGATCTTGCTCCTGAGCGCCGGGATCCGACAGTCTGGCACCCAGCCCGCGATCAAATAGGTGTAATGCAATCGACCATAACCCGCAATGGTTTCAACCAGCGTGCGACTGGCGCGCACACGCCACAAAAGGTGACGCAGGCGTTTCACGCGGGTCGCGTGCAAGCGCTTGATCGTCGTCTGGCTAGCACTGATTTGCTGATGGGTGCGCGCGATGCTGGCTTGCAGCGCCTCAATGGCGTCCGCCGGCGTGCCAGGATAGCGGTCCGGTGGCGTGAGGGGGTTGAGATAGGCGCTACGGGCGGCCCGGTTCAGAATGTCAGCGTCGCGCTGCATGCCAAAAAGGAGCACCGTCGCCAGATGCTCCTCGCGCTGCAATGTGACGAGCACAAATGGGACAAGCTCCAGACTACTGCGCAGTCGCTCCATGTTGGCGACCGGGATAGTGCCCAACGAGACAAAGAGATAGCGCATGCCGCGCAGCGCCTCCAAATCCACATCCAGATCGGCGATAGGCCGTAACTGACCGAGGTAACGCTGCAATTGTACAAGCTTGTGCTGGGCCTCCTCTAGCTCTTGTACGGGAGCCAGAGACTCTTGCTCCAGGTGCTCTACGTCCCGTTGTGCGACGGTGGGCCCAATGAGGTGCAACTCGTCAAAGGGCGGCGTCCCCTTGTCCACATCCAGCGCCCGCATCACGATCAGAATACGTTGCTCGAGCGCCGTAAAAGTGTTCGCCCGCTCGCGCCATTCACTCGTTTGACGCACGGCATCCTCGGCGCCTATGCACTCGGGTTTCACAAGATGAAACACGTCCAGGGCAGCCAGCGCCTCAGTCACCGCCACAACATCGTGCTCTGGCACTATCAATTCAACCTTGCTCATCGCCTGCGATCGGAACATGCTCACCTCTGATCAACTCGGCTGGACAGCGACTGCATCTCTAATAGAGACCCAAAGGTCTCTATCGGGGAATGGGAGGCTTTGGCTTCGACCAACACGGTCAAATCTCTAATTTCGTGCTCGTTCAGCCACAAATAAGCCGCGGGAATGCCAATGTGGAAAGGATAGCCGATAAAGGTCGAGCGACACACCTTTAGAAAATAACGGTTGAGAAAGAGTTCGAGTTGGGCCAATCCTGCGTGGGATCGCTCCGAGATCTCGCCCACCGTCTCAAGTTTAGGATAAATGCGCTGCACCACCTCTGCGATATCCGCCCCGGCCGCAATGGCCCGAATATGCTCGTCCTGTACCTCATAACCTTGCGGCAGCGTATAGTTGATGATCTCTTGTTCCGAGAGATGATGATAAATGCGGTAACGGATCGCCCAGAGCAAATTGTCGACGTCCAATGCGATGCCTACAGTGCGTAAGGCTTGCTCCAAGTCCCGGCCCTCAAGCTGGTAAATACTTTGCCACAGCCGGCGTCGATAGCGCAAATCCAACGCCACTTCCAGGGGGAACAGACTTTTCTCAGTACGATAACGCTCCAGGGCGTGGACGAGGGTGTCGTAATAAGGCGTTTGACGGGTGTGTTCAACAGCCCGCGCCATATCACCGCTCTGCACCATGCGCCTCATATCCGAGGCGGTGAGCAAGATGTACTTTTCCATGGGATATAACAGATGCAAGACCTGATCCCACGTCGCGCCCATCTCGACCCCACGCAAGGTAGCCTTGAGGTTATCTACCTCATAGTGTCGCCACAACTGGCGCAACAACTGTCGCCCCGGTTCTGGCGACAGGCGGATGAGTTTTTCATAAACTTCGGCCAGGTGCCAGCGGATTTGGTAAGCGACGCGACGGGGCGTCAACAGACGTCGCTCGATCTGTAGATAGGGGCCATACACGGTCTTGGACAACAAACTCAAGACCGCATCCAAGTCCTGCGCCTGGAGCAACGCATCCCACGTCGCTTGCGTCAGCATGGTCGAATAGAGCGCCCGCGCCGTAGCGTGGACCAGGGAATACGCTCTAACACCCTGGGCAGGCATACACTCACTCGCACCCTGTAACCTGGGCGAGCACAAAATCGACCGCACGGTCCAAGTGCTGGGCCGCCGTTTCCTCCATGTGGTCTGCTTCAGCCTCAGCTTTGGAAATGATTTGTGCGCGCCTGGCCTCAGCGGACGCGCGTCCCTCAGCCACAAGCGCATCGGCCGTTTGACGGGCCTCGGATAAAATCTGCTCACGCAAAGCAGAGGCCGCATCGCGGGCTTGCGCACTCATTTGTGCGGCCTGAAGCTGGGCGTCGTCTTGAATCTTGGCGGCGTCTCGCTCAATCGTCAATATACGAGTAATGATTAACTGATTCACACCTTTCCCCAATACAACACTCAACATCCCTGCTTGCAGGGTCCGCGCGGAAATTATAGTACGATTTTGAACAAAATCAAGGGTTCTATAAAAGGTGCTGTGGGGGGGGATGAGCAATATGAAGCAAAAGTCTCGAGCAAGTAGATTGCTTTAGGATGGATTCAGACATCGCACAACTCGCATCATCTGGTTAAAAAAGGGCTCTCGACCAAGAGCCCTTTACACACTGGCGGAGGGGGTGGGATTCGAACCCACGGTGGCCCAAAAGGCCACAACGGTTTTCGAGACCGCCCCGATCGTCCACTCTGGCACCCCTCCATGAATAACATCAACTGGAGTAAATTATAACACGCATAGGCAAAAGGGACAAGGCAACTGACAGCCAAAAATTTGCCAACTTGCACTTTTCCACCTGCGCCACAGTTGACACAAAAACGAGGTCGAGTATAATCCAGTTATAACAAGCTTCCCGAAACGCTGCGCGTTATGCCTGCGAGAGAAGAAACCGCTCACCCGGCAAATAGACCGGCAGGCTGAAGCAGTCATCACTACTAGCGGAGTCTTTACCATGAGCGATCAGCCACAAACTGCACCGCAACCGCTTGCCCTAGGACTGGGTGAACGGATTGTCGCGGGGCTGGCGCTGCTGATCGTGGGCTTTTTCATACTGTCTCCCAGCCCCTTTCCTTTGGGCAAACTCGACGCCGTAGCGTACGCTGTCTGTCATCGTTTGCCGGAACATAGCTTTTTCATCGGGGGACAGCAACTGCCCTTATGCGCCCGTTGCACCGGCACTTTTCTGGGCATCCTGTTGACGCTGGCGACGTTGACCCTGGCCGGCCGCAGCCGGGCCAGCCATATGCCGCCGGCGCGCGTCCTGGCAGTGTTGATGGGGTTTGTGCTGTTATGGGGCCTGGACGGCCTAAACTCTTATCTTTCGCTCTATCCTGGCGCGCCGCATTTGTACACGCCCCAAAACTGGCTGCGCCTGACGACGGGCATGCTCAACGGGTTAACGATGGGCACTTTGGTCTTTGCCATCTTGAACTTTTCCCTGTGGCGCGACCCCCGTCCCGTACAAGTGCTGCGGGGCCTGGGCGAACTGGCCGGACTGATGCTACTGGCCGGATTGCTGATCGGCCTGGTGCTGAGTGGCGTCGATGATCTGCTCTATCCGGTGGCGCTGTTTAGCACGTTGGGCGTGTTGGCCATGCTCACCAGCGCCAACACGGTCATCGTGCTCATTGCTACACGACGCGAGAACGCCGCCTACCATTGGCACGACGCGGCCTGGCCTATGCTGGTCGCATTGGCTTTGAGCCTGTTGATTATCATGGGCATCGGCGCGGGTCGTAGCGCGTTGACTGACGCGTTGGATCTGCCGTTGTAACAATCGGACGATTTTCTATATAAAAGGAGGAACGCACAATGGATTATGGTAACGCATTTGTATACATGTTCTCAAGCGAGGATTGGATCAAAAAGCTCATACTGGGGGTCGCAATGTCCCTCATCCCCGCCCTGGGGATATTTGTCGTGGTTGGCTGGGCGCTGGACGTGCTGCGCAACCTGAGGGAGCGCCAACCAGATCCCCTGCCCGAGTGGACCGGCGACGAGTTCGCGCGCTGGCTGGGACGGGGTATGGGACTAACCGTCACCGTGTTTACCTTTTTGTTGCCGGTCATCGCCGTATTCATCGTCATATGGTCATGTGGCACGATCGGAACAGCCACCGTCCTTAGCGACTCGGACATGGGGGGTACCGTGGCGCTTTGTATGGCCTGCGTGTATCTTCTCATGTACTTTGTCGCCGGCCTGGGCGCGCTGGTGGCGTTTGTACGCTATGCCAGCACCGACAGGATTGACGTCGGCCTGGAATACAGCAAGAACTTTCAACTGGTCAGCACCAACATCGCGCCGCTGCTCATCATCGTGGTCTTGATGCTGTTGTTATGGATCGTCGGCGGCATCGTGGGCATCTTGACGCTGGGCATTCTCTACCTGGCGTTGCCGGTTTACTCGATCCTGGTGTTAGCCAATTTTGGCGCACAGCTTTCGCAGCAACCGGACTTTGCAGGGGAACAAAGCATCGTCTCTGAAGTATAGTATAGCCTACGGCACACAAACGCGAGGTGCCCACGGGCGATTTTCCAGTCCGCGGGCACCTCTTGCCATAGCCAGCGTAGACAAGGAGTTAAACTATGGACTTTGCTAAAGCGTTTTCGTTCGTCTTTGAAGATCCCGACTGGGTCCAAAAGGTCGTCATCGGCGGGCTGATCGCCCTCATCCCCGTCGTGGGACAATTACTGGTCTTTGGGTACATGATCGGCGTCGCCCGCAACGTGATTCGGCGCAACCCCCAACCACTGCCCGAGTGGAGCGATTTCGGACAGTTGCTGGTAGATGGGCTGTACATGTTTATCATCAGCATCGTCTATACCCTGCCGATCTTTGTCTTGATGTGCCTGGTCTTGTTCCCGACACTGGCTCTCGGTGGCGCCTTTAGCAACGGAGAAGAGTTGAATGCCATCGGCGTTAGCGGCGTTGTATGCTTTGGCTGCTTCTCGGCCCTGTATAGCATAGCCGTCGGCTGGTTCTTTATCCCGGCCGCGTCGGTGCGCTATGCCGACACCGGTGACTTGATGTCCGCACTGCGCGTCGGCAAAGTGCTGGACCTCACCCGGGCCAACCCGCTCGTCTTTTTGATGGCGCTGGTGATATACATCGTCGCCAGTTTTGTCGCCAGCTTTGGCATCGTGCTGTGCGGCGTCGGCGTCTTGTTCACCCAGTTTTACGCCCAATGCGTCACAGGTCACGCTTATGGCCAGGCCTATCTCATGGCCCAGGAAAATATAGTCTAGGCCACTCGGGTCTAAACAGATATGGACCTGAGTCGTTATTCCCGGCAGGTGCTCCTGCCCCAAATCGGCCAGGCAGGACAGGCAAAGCTATTGGCCTCGACGGTGGCGCTCGTCGGTTGCGGCGCGTTAGGTACCGCCATCGCTGACGGGCTGGTCCGCGCCGGCGTGGGGCGCCTCAAAATCATCGACCGCGACTATATCGAGCTGAGCAACTTGCAGCGGCAGACCCTGTTCGACCAGGAAGACATTGACCGCGGACTGCCCAAGGCCGTGGCCGCCGTCGAAAAGCTGCGCAAGGTCAACGCCGGCATTGAACTGGAAGCGCTGGTCACACACCTCAATCCTTTAAACATCGCGCGCATCCTGAGCGACGTAGACCTGGTGGTCGATGGGACTGATAACTTTGAGGCGCGCTTTTTGATCAACGACGCTTGCCTCAAGTACAACCTGCCCTGGGTGTACGGCGCGGTGATCACCACCTATGGGGTGACCATGAGCATCGTCCCGCACCGTAGCGCGTGCCTGCGCTGCCTGTTGCGCGAAAAGCCCCCACCGGGCACAGCCCCCACCGCCGACACGGCGGGGGTGTTAGGGCCTGCGCCCAGCGTCATCGGCGCGCTAGAGGTTTCCCAGGTCCTCAAACTGCTCCTCGACGGGGGGCAAGAGTTCTGGGGCCACCTGTCTCAAATAGACGTATGGAGCGGTGAATGGCTCCAAATACAGGTCGAACGGGACCCCGAATGCCCGGCTTGCGGCTTGCAACAGTACGAATTCCTGCAAACCGACAAGGACTCGACAGACAGCACAAGGACGGGCGACCTGATCGTCTCGGCATACGGCCGGGACGCCATCCAGATCAGCATAACGCGCGACGGGGAGCTTTCCCTATCCGAACTAGCCGAACGTCTGTCTGCAACCGGCCCCGTCCAGTTCAACGCGCACATGCTGCGTGGCCAGATAGAGGGATACGAGGTCGCCGTGTTCCCCGATGGACGGGCCATCATTAGCGGCACGACCGACGAGACCCACGCCCGCGCCCTCTATGAAAAGTATATTGGCCTGTAACGCCTGCCCCGCCACCTAGCCTCCAAGCCGCTGCGCCGCGCGCCTGATCCTTCATGGACCAAGGCCAACAGTGGGGATCCCGTCGTCCACCCGTGCAAGATCCGTCCAACAAACGTCTGGCTTGTCTGCCGCGCAGATGGTACAATAACAACCGGTGAATGACGATGGAACACATAAATAACACACGCTTTCAATTCTTCCGGCGGCGCTCACGCCGCACCTTTGTGCTGCTGGGCTTGCTGCTGACCCTAACACTCGGGCTCGGCGCGCTGTATGGTTGGCTGATCGTGGACCTGCCCGCTCTAGATCAACTCTACCAACGGCGCTCGGCGCCCAGCACGCGCATATTGGACCGCCAAGGGCGGCTACTGTACGAGATTATCGACCCGCACGCCGGCCACCACAAGCCGCTGTCGCTGCAAGAGATCCCTCTGGCTTGCCAACAGGCCACCATCGCCACCGAGGACGCCAATTTTTACAGTAATCCCGGCGTAGACCCGATCGGCATCCTGCGCGCCGCATGGATCAACCTGCGCGGCGGCGAAGTCCTGGCCGGCGGCAGCACCATCACCCAACAACTGGCCCGCAACCTGTTGCTAGATCCACAGGAACGCGCCGCGCGCACCCTGCGACGCAAACTGCGCGAATCTATATTGGCCTGGCGTATCGCCCGCCGTTATGACAAAGACGAGGTCCTGACGTTATACCTCAACGAGGCCTATTATGGCAACCTGGCCTATGGCATCGAGGCCGCGGCCAAAGCCTATTTTGGCAAATCCGCCACCGACCTGGGGCTGGCCGAATGCACCTTGCTGGCCGGGATTCCCCAATCGCCCGCGCTGTATGACCCGCTGACGGACCTCCAGTCTACCCGTGCCCGGCAAGCGGTGGTGCTGAACTTGATGCGCAAGCAAGGCTACATCGACCAAGAACAAGCGCGGCTGGCCGCAACCGAGCGGTTACATTTCGCCGCCACCCCTTTTCCCATCGAGGCCCCGCACTTTGTGATGTACGTGCGCGGCTGGTTGGAGGAAAATCTGGGGCTGGAGGCCATTTACCAGCAAGGGTTGGTCGTCACGACCACGCTGAACCTGGACTGGCAACGCACCGCCCAAGCGGTCGCCCGTAACCGGCTGGCGCAGTTGCGCCAGCCCCCACTGGAGAAAAGCCAGCCCAGCCGCAACGTCAACAACGCGGCCCTGGTGGCGCTGGACGCGCACAGCGGCGAAATCCTGACCATGCTGGGCAGCCCCGATTATTTTGACCCCCAGATTGACGGCGCGGTCAATGCGACGCTGGCCCTGCGCCAGCCGGGATCGGCGATCAAGCCGGTGACCTATGCCATAGCGCTGAACCCTAACCGGCCGGACCCGCTCACGCCGGGCAGCGTCATCCTGGACGTGCGCACCAGCTTTCCCACTCGCGAGGGCTTGCCCTATGTACCGGTGAACTATGACCACCGTTATCATGGTCCCGTAGCGGTCCGCGAAGCGCTGGCTTCTTCGTACAACCTGCCGGCGGTCAAAGTCCTGGACATGGTAGGCGTCGATAGCATGACGGCCCTGGCGCGCCGCATGGGCATCACGACCTTTGACGACCCGCCCAAGGACGAAAGCGGCGAGGGGGAGTTTGGCCTGGCGCTGACCCTAGGCGGCGGTGAGGTGCGCCTGCTAGAACTGACGGCCGCTTTTGCCATCTTTGCCAACGGCGGCCACCGCATCGAGCCGGTAGCCGTGCTAGAGGTTAGCAATGCCCAGGGTGAGCGCCTCTACCGGGCGCGCGCTCAGGAACCGGTGGCCGTGCTTTCGCCCCAGGTGGCCTATCTCATCAGCCACATCCTATCTGATGAACAAGCCCGCACGCCAGCCTTTGGCGAGGGCAGCGTGCTGCGTCTCAGCCGGCCGGCGGCCGCCAAGACCGGCACCACAACCGACTGGCGCGACAACTGGACGATGGGCTATACGCCCGACCTGGTAACGGGGGTATGGGTCGGCAACGCCGACAATCAGCCCATGGAACGGGTGTCCGGCGTCAGTGGCGCCGGCCCGATTTGGCACGACTTTATGGAGCTCGTGCTGTTGGGTCGTCCCGCGCGCGCGTTCGAACGGCCCCCAGGGATCATTGAAAAGGAAATCTGCTCTTTGTCAGGGCTGTTGCCCACGCCCTATTGCCCCCACACGCGCAGCGAGCTGTTTATCACCGGCACCGAGCCTAAACGCTATGACACCTGGTACCAGCCATTTACCATCGACGGCGCGACAGGACTATTGGCCGACGAAAACACCCCACCGGAACAGATAGAGACACAAGTCTTTATCGTGCTGCCGCAAGAGGCGCAAGATTGGGCGCGGCAACAGGGCTGGACAGAGCCGCCTATCACGACCGCTTACGCTATCGCGGAACAGCGCGATGGCCCTCAAGAGGGTCCTCAATTAGTGATGGTCCAACCCGATCCGGGCAGCATCTATCATCTCTCCCCCAATCTGCCACTTTCCGCCCAACAAGTAAAAGTGAGCGCGCGGACAGCGGGTCAAGCCAACTGGGCAGAAGTTACACTGTACGTGGATGAAAGGCCACTCCAGCACTTCCGCCTGCCACCCTATCACACTTTTTGGGAGTTGGAGCCTGGAGAACACAGCTTTATGGCCCGGGGAAGGACCATAGACGGCGCGCTGTGGCAAAGCAAAGCGGTACAAGTGTGGGTACAGGCCGAGTGACGCTAATCCTTGGGCAGCAGCAAGGTAAAAATGCTGCCCTCGCCCAGGGTACTCTCTACCCACACCCGGCCACCGTGTTTTTCGACCACCGACTTTACGATGGACAACCCCAAACCTGTGCCGGGGATCTCGGCTGTTTCCGACGTGTTCGCGCGGAAAAACTTGTCAAACACGTAAGGTTGATCATCGAGAGGGATGCCGATGCCGTCGTCGCTCACATTGATGACGACGTGATTTTCCCCTTCTAGCGCACTGACCTCAATGCGCCCGCCCTCAGGCGTGTACTTTATGGCATTGCCGACCAAATTGCTGACCACCTGGTGCAAACGGCGCGCGTTACCCCGCACAGGCGTCAAATCTGCCGGCACGTGGACCTGGAGAGCCTGTCGCTTGGCCAGAGCCCGGGGACGCAACTCAACCACGGCCTCGGTGACCAGCGGTCCCAGTTGGGTCTCTGTCATATCCAGGTCAAAGCCCGCTTCAATACGCCCAATGTCCAACAAGTCTCCCACCAGCTCTGTGATAGCCGAGAGACTTTTTTGCACACGGTCGATAAACTGGCCCTGTTGCTCGTTCAACGGTCCCACCCGGGGCAACAGGTCAACATAGCCCTGGATCGTCGTCAAAGGCGTGCGCAGGTCATGCGAGACGGTCGAGACAAACTCGGATTTGATGCGGTCCAACTCTTTAAGGTGTGTGATGTCTTGCATTACGACGGCATAACCCACGTCGGGGACTGCGCTGATGTGGGCATTGAGCGTACAGCCGTCGGCCAACGGTATCTCGGCATACAACGTCGGGTCCGCTTCGTGGGGTCGCCTGACCAAGTCCGACACGTCAGGATTGTCAATGACCTCCTGCAACGGCCGGTTCAACACGGCCTCGCCTTCCAACGCAAAAGCCCGCCGAGCCGCCCGGTTGCACAACAAGATGTGTCCCTGTTGATCCAAGACCAACACGACGTCGTCAATATCGCGCAGTACTGTCTCTAGCTTGCCCTTCTCTGCCTGGAGGTTTGTCACTAATGAAGCGTTATCAATGGCCACGGCCGCATAATCCGCCAGGGCCGACAGCAGGTGCACGTCATGCTCACCAAAATCCCGGTCATCACTCTTATTGTCTACCGCCAACACGCCAATGACGCCCCGGTCAGGCATGCGCAAGGGCACCATCAACAGGGATTTAACCAGATAGGCCGTGGTGATCTTTTTCAAACCCTCACCGGTCAACACGACCGGCTTGCCCGTGTTGACCACGCGGCCGGCCAGACTGTCTTCCACGCGCAGCCGCAAGCCGCGCGCCACTTTTTCATCCACGTTTTTGGCGGCCCGCAGGTAAAGCTCTCCGCCGGGCCGGTCGAGCAACATCAGCGAGCCCTCTTCGGCCCGCGCCATAAAGATAGCGGCCTCGACCACCCGGGCCAGCACCTGCTCCAGGTCCAACAGCGACGTGACCGACTTGCCAATCGTATACAGCGCGTTGATCTCTTGCAACTGTCGCTGTAGAGTTTGGTTGGCACTCAGCAACTTGGCCGTCAGTTGGTCGCGCTCCTTGCGCAAGCGCACCTCGCGCAACGCGCGCTCTACAGACTCGAGGATCACCTCCGGTGCATAGGGCTTGGGGATATAATCTCGCGCACCCAGGCGAAAGGCTTGCACGGCTAACGCCTCTGACCCGTGGACGGTCAAAAAGATGATGGGGATGTCACGTCCCTCATTATGCAGGGCCTTGATGACCTCCAGCCCCGTCATCTCGGGCATCTGCATGTCCACCAGGATCAAATCCGGGGATTCCTTGCGAGCACGCGTCAAGCCTTCTTTGCCATCACGCGCGGTCAACACCCTATAGCCCTGGCCACGCAAAAGCTCTTCCAAAAAGTCACGTGACTCTTTACTGTCATCAATGACCAAAAGGCGTTCCTCTGTCACAGACTTTTTTTCCTCTCATCGTCACTATCAAAGCGTTACGGTAAAATAGATTATACCATTAGCGACAAGTTAAGGCTAGAAGCCCTCAGGGGAAAACATTTCAAAGCGGGGCGCATCTGTGTCAAACAGGCGCGATGGGACGAGCGGGCGCGATGGGACGAGCGGGCGCGGTGAGACGAGAGGGCGGCCCAAGCTTATGCCTCGGACAGCCGGCCGTGCATTGTGACGCGCCGGTCAAGGCCG
>CAZSJU010000011.1:21847-25191 GCA_964607235.1 uncultured Anaerolineae bacterium
CCAAGCTTATGCCTCGGACAGCCGGCCGTGCATTGTGACGCGCCGGTCAAGGCCGGCTCAAGATCGCAAAGGGCAGGCGAATCCAATAGCCGTTGACGATCAACCAGCGTTCGACGACCAGCGGAGCATATCCCGGGGACTGTAACGTCGTACAGGTCGACAATGCCAGCGTTTCCTCGGTAGAGACACGCACATCGAAACGGGCCTGCGCCGTCGTCGCGTCCAGAGCGCCCGACCAAATAACCTCATCGGCCGCCACGTACAGGCTGCCAACCTGGCTTTGGGCACTGTCGTTCACATACCCGACGCCCGCGGGCAGGCGCGTGCGCGCCTCAAAAGCCTGGCCCGCCGCCCCCTGCAAGGACATCTCGACGCTAAACGCTGCGCCTGCGTCGGCGAACGGCGGTTCTAGCCCGACGTCCAAGCCCAAGACAGGGCGAATCGTCAGGGCTATATCCAGCGGTTCTTCGGCAAACCACCCCACCCCGTCACGGTAAAGGTCCCAGCGCAGCGTATAGAATCCCGGTTGCAGGGGTGCAGCGAGTTGCGCTACCAGCGCCGTCATCTCACCTGGCAACACCACAGCTCCGGGGATAATGCGCGCGGCGGCCGTGTGCTCACCGACGACCTGGCCCTCGCGCATCCAACGGTAACCCAGCCGCACGCCGTCGGCGTCACTCCACGTCCCGCGACCCTCGTTGTACAGGTTGAGATAGACGGTGGCTTGGGCGCCGGCATCCAACGCGCCCGGCGTGTCATGTTCGCCAAAACGGACCGCATATTGCGGCCAGCGCTCCCAGGCCATCTGGCGCAAATTGGGCAACTCGGCGTACAGGTTTCCACCAGGACAGGTCGTCGCGGCATAATCGCGGTGTCCGGCCAGCACATAGGTAGAGACGGGCGCATAGCCATGCGGGTTATCAAACGTCTGGAACGCACGAGGGTCAAGGCCGCGCCGGTTCGACGCCCAGGCCACCAGGTCGGCGACGGCCGCCAGCGTGGCGCCGGCTGGGACCTGGGGCGTGGGACAGGCGCCATTGTCATAACAGCCCAGCACCGACACGCCCATGCTGCCGTCGTTCCAATAAGAAACGTGCCCGCCGACCACGTCAGGCCCACCGTAACGTCCCTCGTAAATATTGCCAAACTTGTCCACCAAAAAATTGTAACCAATGTCGCCCCAGCCGCGCGTCACAGCGTGATAATAGTAAATCGCACGCACCTCGGCCGCGGGATCATTCCCCCCACTGGTCACCGTGTGATGCAAGATGATCTTGTCAATGGGCGCGTAACGCGGCGTCCAACTCATCCAACGCTCGTCCGCCCCCCATTCGGCGCGGCGGATGACCGTGGGCTGCGACACGCCGGCCTGCCTCTGCGCCAGCGCAGACTCGGCCGTCGCCCGCGCCTGGGCGGCGGCTGCGGCCTGGGCCGCCGTCGGCCCGGCCTGCGCGTCGATGGCCACGACCGCCAGGTCCTGGAACACCTCGCTCAAGGGCACGGCGCCTCGCACCCGGACCTGGACCTCACGCGCCTCAGACCAGGCAACCAGATTGTCGCCGTACAAGCGACCATCCGCCTCAGGCGTCCATTCCTCCAGCGCGTACCAGGGAGACCACTCTCTACCCTCGGCCCGCAGTCGCAGCGCCACGTCGGCAAAAGCGCCCGCAATCCCGGCGGCGCGCAGATGGACTGCCGCAGCGGTAAAGGAAAAAGGCGCGCGCT
The DNA here is from genome assembly GCA_964607235.1 of uncultured Anaerolineae bacterium. GTDB lineage: Bacteria > Chloroflexota > Anaerolineae > S140-20 > S140-20 > CAZSJU01. The sequence continues at coordinate 23,573 of CAZSJU010000011.1, forward strand.
GGACGGGAGAGAGATAAAAGTCTTCCTGGACGTAAAACTGATCGGGCGTCAAGGTCCAGGTGTGCGCATGCACCGGGTCAGACTGCGCGCGCGCCAGGAAGGCCGGAGATGAAACAAAGAACAAACCCAGGCCCGCCGCGAGCGCGACGCTGACAAGCCACCACCTTTTTGCCATGCCCTTACCTCCGTCATGCCTGTCCCAGTTTGTGTCCCACGTTCACTTTTCATTGTAGCATAGGGCAAGGGGACAAAGGATAACAAAGTGGTTACGGATGCATTACGGTATGAAAGGTCTGACTCGTCTATTCTCCCCCGGGCTGCATCACCCAGTCTGCCATTTGATGCGCGTCCGCCGGCGCCTCGATTTCTGTCACTGCCGCCGACGCGGCCACGTTCACGCGCTCGAACAACCACAAGCCGATGAGCAACAGCGCGCCTTCGATGGCAAAGACAGCCCCATAGGCCACCAGTGCATTGCCCCCTGTCAACCGGGTGATCCCGTCCACCGCGCCGCCGCTCAACACGCTGCCGACCGCCTGTCCCAGGTTGTGCGTCAAACCCCACACGCTCATCAACAAACCCGCGCGCACCGCCGTCGCAAAGTGGACGATGGCCGACAATAACCCGGCGGAGGCCAACCCTGTCCCCACGCCCAGGACAAAAACAAGCCCTTGGAACAGCCCTATGCGATCCAGCCAACCACTGAGGATCAGGCCAATAAAGACACCGGCGTTGACCCACAGCCCGGCACGCACAACCGGTGCATAGCCCACCACTTTGATCAACCACATGCCCGCCACTGCCATTGCCAGCACCGTCCCGCCGCCCCATAGCGCCGTGAGCCGCGTGGTCTCGCCGACGCTCATGCCCAGCACCAGCGCACCAAACGGCTCCAGGATGACGTCCTGGGCCTGCGTGCCGACCATGATCAAGATCATGCACACGAAAAAGCGCCGCACCTGGGGATCGCTCAAGATGACCGTGCGGAGTGTGTGCCAAAAAGGTTTTTCGCGCGCCCGTTCGGCGGCCGCAGACTGATCCGCCGTGCGTGGTTCCTGCCCGACCGTGGCCGCCCACGACAGGATGAATGCCAGCGCCGCAACGCCCACGACGACCCCCATCAGCCCGGCGGCGCTGTACGTCTCTAACGCCTTCCCCAGGCCAATCGCCCCGCCCATGATGCCCCCAAACATCGCGATCTTGAACCCGACCATGGCTTGAGTGCGCCGGTGCTCGACAAACTTGTCGGCCAACAACGCCTCAAAGGTGTTGGTGGCCAGGTTCTTGCCTAGATGGTGAGCCACCACCGCCAGCAGCACCCCCGTCACCGCGAGCAGAGAGGCTGCGCCACCCAACGTGAACCACGTCGCAGCGACGAGGCCCAGCCCGGTCAGCAGCGAACCGAGAATGACATACGGCTCCCGCCGCAGCCCCCACAGAGCATAGCCATCCGAGCGGTAGCCCATCCAGACGCGCAGCGGTGAGATCAGCAGCGGGATGGCAAAAAACAACCCCATCAGCGAGGCCGGCAGTCCCAACTCGACAATCATGACCCGATTCAGCGTGCCGCCGACCAGCACGCTGATCAGCCCCAGGCCAACAGGATAGCCCGCCAGGCG
>CAZSJU010000012.1:0-25077 GCA_964607235.1 uncultured Anaerolineae bacterium
CCGGGGGGTTGGGCACTTGGAACAATTGCAAGGCCTCCTGGCCCAACGCCGGCGCCGCGTCCGACCCGACGCGGCCCTGAACCGTCTGCAACGCGGTGATCAGGTAGGTCCAAAAACGAGGTGGTTCATTGTCGTCGGCGTCCAGTGATAACCAGGCTACCCGTTCGCGCCGCCCTTCCACCCACCCGCTCAACAAGGTGGTTTTGCCAAAGCCGGCCGGTGCCGAGACGAGCGTCAGCCTTTGCCCCTGCTGCAGTCCTCCTTCCAGCCGCTGCATCAGGCGTGGACGGGGCACCAGGTTCGGCGGCGGCGGGACGTAGAGTTTGGTGGTCAAGAGTAGCGCGGTCATTGTGTCTCTATATTAGCACGATTTAGCCGGTGCTCAAAGTGCCCCCCCTCTAACTCCCCCCAACAGGGGGGAGAACTGGGCGCGTCGTCACGGGCGCCGATCTTTCCCCCCGTGGGGGGGAACTGAAGGGGGGCGCCAACCTACTTGACGCATGCGAACAGACGTGCTATAGTCCCTTCCATATCTTTGAGAGGGGCACGATGACGCTAAATCTGTCCGCGTTGACGGCGGACGTCGAAAAGATGGGCGAGGTGCTGGTCCAACTGGACCAGGCGCATCAAGATTTGTTAAAGGTGGCCCAAGAGCGCTTGGAAACCTATGCCGAGGCGCACGCGGCCATTGAGGAGCGGGTGCAGCTCACCCGCCGGCAGAACTTGCACTGGCGCGGCGCTTATCTGGCGGGTGAAGAGCCGCTGAACGCGCGCCATCCCGCCCCGCCGATGCCGCCCCGCGTGGATGTCATTGCCAACGACGGCTCCCAGGTGCCCATCGACCCCCACGCCGCCGCGCTGTATTATGCCATCAACATTGGGACGATCATTTACCCCTATGGCGCCGATCGGGCGCCCACCGTCGACAGCGACCCTAGCCTGCATTTTTACGAGGAAGACTTGATGGAGCGGGGGTACTTGATCCCCAACGCTGTGGTCAATGCGCGCCGCACGGTCCGCGAGCTGCAGCGCCTGGCCGACCTGGGCGCCGCTTATGCCAAGTTAGAGACGCCCTCCGCGCTGTTGAGCGACGGGCCGCTGATGTGGGTGCAGCCGGGCGACACGCCCCAGGCGCGGCGGCAGAATCTGAAACCGTATCTGGAGAATTTTGAGCGTTTGCGGGACGCGCATGCGACGTTGGGCGGATACGTGGACCGGCCACGCAGCGGTGGGGTGCTGAGCCTGTTGCACCTGCTCAGCCTGGAACTGGAGCAGATCGACAAAGACCGTCTGGCCGAGAACGACCTGGCCGGCCTGACCGACGCACGCCTGTTCGCCACGCTGTTGGGGCCGGGTGAGCGCTCGGCGCTCTTTATCCGGCAGTCGCCCACCAACCGCAATTACGCCGACGACGGGCACGAGATCTGGCATTGCTACGTCAATGTGGGCGCGGTAGAGCGGCGGCCGCTGATCGCGCGGCTAGAGATGCCGTGCTGGGTGGCCCAAGACCCGGCCCGACGCGATCTGCTGCACGCTGTGGTGTGGCAACAGTCGCGGGTGCTGGGTGGTTACCCTTATGTGTTGGCCCGCGCCCACGAACTGGCCGTGATCTCGACCGACGAGCGGCGCGACCTGGAAGAGATGGTCGTCGGCGCGCTGCGCCGGCGCGGGCTGGACGCGCGCCCCTCAGAGAAGGCCTGGCAAAAACAAATGACCGGGGGCGCCAGGAGGAGACATCACTTATGAGCACAGGGGATCAACAGTTCATGGTAGGGCGCGTGCTGCGCTCTAGCATTCGCGGGTTCATCATCGCCTCGCGCATTCCCGAGCCTGACGTGCCGGTGTTTGGCGCCTTTGTGCGGGTCAAGGTGCAGCAAGGGGCCACCGACCTGATCGGCCTGGTGTACGACATCCAGGTCGCCGACGATCCCTTTGTGCGCCAGTTGGCCATGCAAGAAGAGCCCGACGAGGTGGCGCTGGCCGACCAGCGCGAGATCCGTGGGGTGCCCATTGAGGTGAGCGTGCTGGCGGTGGGCTATTGTCAGGACGGGATCATCTTGCATGGTCTGCCGCCTCAACCGCCGATCATGCTCAACCGCATCTTTGTGTGTGACCCGGCGTTGGTGCGCGACTTTAGCGCGCGGCTGGATTTCTTGCGCCTGGTGTACAATAGCCGCGAGGTGCCGGCCGACGAGCTGCTTGTGTCCAGTTTACAGTTGGCGGCCCAGGCCCGCCCCCAGGCCGAGCGCGCGCCGTTTTTGATCGGGGCCGGCCGCGAGTTGGCGCGGCTGATGGGCGCCGACCCGGTGCGCCTGGAAGCGCTGCTGAGACGATTGGGCCAGGTGGTGGCTTGAGCGGCGATTGAAATCGCGGCAACCGAAACCCGCCTGCGCAGGTTGACACAGTGACCTGGAACGTCAATTTTTAACGCAGAGACGGGGAGATGCAGCATGTTTGAGGGACAGATGAAGAATTTTGCCGTGGATGAGAGACCAAGCTTTATTGGGCGACATGGCGCGCAGAGCATCAAGGCTAACATAAAGGGTCCTTGCGCCTTTGCGTTGGGTTTTTTGTATTGGGCACAGGAGAGTGGGGATGACTGAGGAGCTAGAGGGCGCTATTGAACAGCCGGTCGAAGAGCCGGAAGACCTGGACGCGTGGTTCCCGCGCGCGCCCGAACCGCCGCCCGCGCTGCCGTTGGGCGTGATCGTCGGCGGCTGCCTGAGCAAGGGGTTGGATGTCAAACTGGACCGGCGCGCCGTCATCGAGGGGTTGGCCGTGGGGCGCTATGTGGTCGTGGAGGGCCGCACAGGGCGGCGCTTTTTCAGCATGATCAACGACGTGGCGCTGGACAGCACCAATCCGTTGCTCGAAAAGTATCCGCCGGCCGAGGAAGAGGCGTTCGTGCGCCAGGTTTACGCCGGCACGATGACTTTTGGCCGTTTGCACGTCGTCCCCATGCTGGTGATGCAGCCCGACGAGGATGAACCGCGCCCGGTCAAGACCATCCCGACCCATTTTGCCCCGGTGTACGAGGCCAGCGCTGAGGACGTAAGCTTGATCTTTGGCGACGCGGCGCAAGAGGGCTATTTTCAAATCGGCGAGCCGCTCGAGATGGAGGGTATCCCCGTGGCGCTGGACCTGTCCCGCTTTGCCGAGCGCTCCAGCGGCATCTTTGGCAAGAGCGGCACCGGCAAGACCTTTCTCACGCGGCTATTGTTGGCCGGTTTGATCAAGCAGGGCCAGGCGGTCAATCTGGTGTTCGACATGCACAACGAGTATGGTTGGAAGAGCCAGGCCGAGGACCGGGCCGAGGTCAAGGGCTTGCGTCAATTGTTCTCCGGCGGCCAGGTCAGCGTGTTCACGCTGGACGACGAGTCGAGCCGGCGGCGCGGCAGCAAGACCGATTTCACCGTGCATCTGGGCTACGAGCAGATCGAGCCTGAAGACGTCGAGATGGTGGCGGCGCTGATGGGGTTGAGTGACATCCAGATCGGCGCGCTCTATTTTTTAAAGCGACACCTGGGGCGCGCCTGGATCGCGCGCTTGTTGGACGAGGACGACCCATTGGACGACCTGGGGCAGGCGTTGGAGCGCGGCAGCCTGCACGCCGGCACGTTGGGCGCCATCCAGCGCAAGCTGGGGATGTTTCGACGGTTTGGCTTTTTGCGCGAGCGTGTCACCGATGACCCGGTGCGGCGCATCCTGGATTATTTGAACCAGGGCACAAGCGTCATCCTGGAATTCGGGCGTTACGGCAACTCGCTGGAGGCTTATTTGCTGGTGGCCAACTATATCACGCGCCGCATCCACGCCAACTATGTGCACCGCAAGGAAGCCGCCCTGGGCCGCCAGGCCGACGAGCCGCGCCAACTGGTGATCACCATCGAAGAGGCGCACAAATTCCTGGACCCGCTCATCGCGGGACAGACCATTTTCGGCACCATCGCCCGCGAACTGCGCAAGTACAATGTGACGCTGCTGATCGTGGACCAGCGACCCAGCGGCATCGACCCCGAGGTGATGAGCCAGGTCGGCACGCGCGTCACCTGCCTGCTGGACGATGAGGCCGACGTGCGCGCCGTGCTGTCCGGCATTTCAGGAGCAAGCCAGTTGCGCCAGGTGTTGGCGCGGCTGGACACCCGTCAGCAGGCGCTGATCATGGGGCACGCGGTGCCGATGCCGGTGGTGGTCAAGACCCGCGCCTATGACGTGGACTTTTACGCCGCGATGGGCTATGCGGCGTCGGTGGACCCGGGCGAGGTGCTGGCGCGCAACCGGGCGTTGCTGCGCGGCGACGCGGACGAGCAGGGGATTTAGGGTAAAATGGACGCAGGGAGAAAAAGAAAGGTTTTTAGCAAAAACCTGGTTTCCGTGGCGCTACATTGAAATACTTTTGTATACAAGGAGGTGGACGGATGGCGGAATCAACGGGGAAATCGTATGCGGCCGAGTGGGAGACGTGGACTTTGATCCCGGCCGGGGCGGGATGGATGTTTGCGGTGGGCATCATTGAGCAGAGCGGGCGGCGGCGCGTGCGCGTGGCCAAGGGCAAGGTCAAGGTGGCCGAGTCCGGCGAGTTGCCGATCTCGCAACAGTCCAAGTTTAATCTCAAACCGGCCGATTGGAAGCCCCTGCGGGAGGCGATCGACCGCTATGTCGCCCAACTCGCGTCTGAGACTGGCGAGGACGTAGTCAAAGAGGCATAGGGGGGGAGGATGTTATTCGAACGGATCGTTTCTCCAGGCCTGGCCGGCTGGAGGATTAGGTGACCGGCGCCTGCCAAAGGTGCCGGTCACCTTTGGCGGTCAAAGGAATCCCATCAGTCAGGATGGCGCGGTAAAGGGGCAGGCGGGTGCGGCCTATCTCGGCCCAGCGCTCCGGATCAGTGGTATTGCGTAGCTCAAAGGCTCTGCCGTAAGCGTGACTGTCCTGCGTCGAAAATATGCCCGGCTTGACCAAGAGCTCTCTGAAAGCAGCTAGCACACCAGAGTGTTTGTTCCGTGTCAGATCTAGGGACAAAAGTAAAGCTGTGGCTGCATAAAAGAAAACGTAATAGACCCGATTGATAGCGACATCGTAAAGTCGCCGTCGAGACCGTATTGTGCGCTTTGTAATGCGTCTCGGGCACCGTTGATATAGGAAGCTACTGCTTCTTTATTGATGGGCTCTTGTTTTGCGTCCACGGTGTTAACAGTATAGTAGTATATCTGGGTTTAAAAGGCAATACATGGAGAAAATAAGGCTCCTACATTTCGCAGACTTGCACATCGGCATGGAGAACTATGGCCGGCTGGACCCCAAGACCGGCATCAGCGGGCGCGTGCTCGACTTTGTGCATCGCCTGGACGAATTAATCGACTATGGCCTGGCGCATGACGTCGATCTGGTGGTTTTTAGCGGGGACGCTTTCAAGACGCGCGACCCCAATCCTACTTACCAGCGTGCCTTTGCGCGGCGCGTCAAGCGCCTGACCGACGCCGGCGTGCCGTTGGTGCTGTTGGTCGGCAACCACGACATCCCGGCCATGGTCAAAAAGGCCAACAGCCTGGACATCTTTCATATTCTGGCGGTGCCCAACGTGATTGTCGGCCGGCAGGATGAGGTGCACCGCATAGAGACCAAGCGCGGCCCGCTGCAGGTGGTCACCGTCCCCTATCCGGTGCGCTCGCGGCTGTTGGACCATCCCGAGTACCGTGGGTTAAGCATGGCCGAGTTGGATCAGACGCTGCGGCAGGTCGTCACCGAGTTGATCGGGGCGTTGCGCGACCAGTTGGACCCGGACCTCCCAGCGGTGCTGGTCGGGCATTTTAGCGTCGCCGGGGCAGTGTGGGGCTCGGAGCGCAGCGTGATGCTGGGGCGTGACGTGGTCGTGCCCAAATCTGCGCTGGCGGACCCGGCCTTTGATTACGTGGCGTTGGGCCATATTCACAAGCATCAGAACCTGAGCGCGGGGGAAGTCGGCGTGCCGCCGGTGGTCTATGCCGGCAGCCTGGAGCGCATCGACTTTGGCGAAGAGGGCCAGACCAAGGGCTTTTGCTGGGTCGAGCTGGCGCGCGGCGCGACCGAATGGCAATTTGTCCCGGTCAAAGCGCGGCCTTTTCGCACCATCCGCGCCGACGTGCGCCAGGCTGAAGACCCTACTCAGACCGTGCTGGACGCCGTCGCCGGACATGACATAGCTGACGCGGTGGTGCGGCTGATCGTCCAGACCACGCCTGAGGCCGAGGCGCGCCTGCGCGACAAGGAGATCCAAAAGGCGCTGGCGCCGGCCAACTATTTGGCGGCTTTTGTCAAAGAGACTGAGCATCAAGAGCGGGTGCGTCTGGGTGACGTGGCGCCCGAGTCGTTAACGCCAGCCGAGCTGTTGGCGCTTTACCTGGTGGCCAAAGAGACGCCGCCAGAGCGGGCCGAGATGCTGTTAACGTATGCCGAGACGCTGTTTCAGGCGTCGTGAGTCGGGAGAGGACGTATGATCCCCGTCAAGTTGGAACTGGAGAATTTCTTGTGCTACCGCCAGCCCGCGCCGCTGGATTTTAGCGGCATCCACGTGGCCTGCCTGGCCGGGGAGAATGGCGCCGGCAAGTCCAGCCTGTTGGACGCGATGACCTGGGCCTTGTGGGGCAAAGCCCGCGCCCGCCGCGACGACGAGTTGATTTACTTGGGCCAGGACGAGATGCGGGTCGAGTTTACCTTTGACCTGGAAGGTAACCGTTACCGCGTCTTGCGTCAGCGCCAGGCGACCAAGCGCGGGCGCAGCGTGCTGGACCTGCAGATCGCCGACGAGGACGGGCACTTTTGCGCCATCAGCGAGTCGACCATCCGCCAGACCCAGGTCAAGGTTGATACATTGTTGCGCCTGGATTATGACACCTTTGTCAACTCGGCCTTTTTGTTGCAGGGGCGGGCTGACGAGTTCACGATCAAGACGGCCGGCGAGCGCAAGCAGATCCTGGCGGACATCTTGGGGCTGGACCGCTGGTCGCGCTACGAGGCGCGGGCCAAGGCGTGCCTCAAAGAGACCGACGAGGCGGCCGCCGTCGTGGCGGCGCGCCTGGAAGAGATCGACCGCGAGTTGAGCCAGGAAGCGACGTATCGTGTCGACCTGGCCACGGCCCAGGCGGCGGCGTTACGTCTGTCCGACGCGATGCGCGAGGCTGAGGCCCGTTTGCGCGAGGTGCAGGCCGCGCGCCAGGACCTGACGCACAAGCGCCAGGGACATGAAGACCTGGCGCGGCGCCTGGCCCAGGGGGAAAGCGAGCTGGCGCGGGTGCGCGACGCGTTGGCCCAGGCTCAGGCGCGCATTGAGGCATACGAGACGATTCTGGCCCAGGCGCAAGAGATCGCGGCCGGCTATGGACGTTGGACCGCGGCCCGCACGGCGGACGCGGCGTTCAACGCCTTGCTGGCGGAGCAGGCCGCGTTGTTGGAGGGCCGGGCGGTGTTGGAGAAAAGGCTATCCGACGCGCGCTCCGAGTGGGTGGCCCGCAAGAGCGCCCTCGACCAGCAGGTGGCCGAACTGCGCCGTCGTGCTGCCGGCGCCGAAGCGGCGGGTGACCTGGCGGCGGCCCGGGAGGAACTGGCGACGCTGGCGGAGCGTGAGGTCGAGCGCGACCGTCTGCAGGCCCAACTGGCGACGCTGGGCCAAGAGCTGGGAGGGCGCCAGGCCGAAAGGGAAGCGTTAGAGGCCAAGGGCGTCGAGCTGAACGAGCGATTGGAAAAATTGGAGGGCATTGACACCCAGGCGGCGGCTCTGTGCCCCCTGTGTGGGCAGACGTTGAGCGAGATCCATCGCGCGGACCTGGTCGCGCGTCTGGCGTCAGAGCGGGAGGCGATGCGCCAGGATTGGCAGGAAAACAAGACGCGCATCAAGGCCATCACTCAAGAAACCCAAGAGTTGCAACAAGCGCTGGACCAGGCCCTCAACGCGTTGCGGCGCTTGCCGGCGCTACAGCGACGTCAGGCCGAGCTGGCCCAGCGGGTGGACGATGCCCAGGCGGCGACCGCCGAACTGGAAGCGGTGCAGGCCGAGCGGGCGCGCGTGCAGGCCCGGTTGGAGGCGCAAGACTATGCGCCGCAGGTGCGCCGCGAGCTGTCGGCGCTGCAGGCCAAGCAGGACGCCTTGGGCTATGATGCTGCAGCCCATCGCGACGCCCAGCACGAACTGTCAGAGCTGGCGGCTTTTGAGACGCGCTATGCCGAGTTGGAGCAGGCACGGAAAGAGATCGACGCGGCGCGTGCGGCGGTCGAGGAGGTCTGCGAGCGGGAGAGCCGGTGGGCGTCCTCGCTGGCCGAGGATCATGTCAAGCAGGCCGCGCTGGCGGGCGAAATCGAACAACTGGAAGCCCGGCTGGTCGACGCCGACCAGGTGGAGGCGGACGTAGAGACCTTGCGCCGGGACGAGTCTCAGGCGCGGATGCGGCTGGGAGCGGCCCAACAGCGGCTCGATGCCTGCCAAGCTCTCAAGGTGCTGCGCCAGGAGCGCTTGCAAGAGCAAACCCGCCTGGCGGAAGAGCGGGTAATTTACGACGAGCTGCGCGTGGCGTTTGGCAAAAAGGGCGTGCCGGCCATGATCATCGAAGCAGTGCTGCCCGAGATCGAGGACAGCGCCAACGCACTGCTGAGCCGTATGACCAACGGCCGCATGCATGTACGTTTTGAGACCCAGCGCGAAAAAGTGACGGGCGGCGTCGCCGAGACGTTGGACATCCAGATCAGCGACGAGTTGGGCACGCGCAACTATGAGTTGTACTCGGGCGGCGAGGCTTTTCGCATCAATTTTGCCATCCGCATCGCATTATCGCAGTTGTTGGCGCGGCGGGCGGGCGCGCGCCTGCGCACCCTGGTGATCGATGAGGGGTTTGGGACGCAGGACGCCCAGGGACGCGAACGGCTGGTACAGGCCATCAATGCCATCCAGTCCGACTTTGAGCGGATTTTGGTCATCACCCACATTGACGAGCTCAAGGACGCCTTTCCGGCCCGCATTCAGGTCACAAAGACCGTGACAGGCTCTCAGATGGAGATCATCTAGGCGGGGATGAAAAAGTCGCCTACGGCAGCGAGAATGAACGGATGCGGGTCTGCCGGACGTGATGGCTCAAGACAGGATTGGACTCGCGTTTGTGCCCAGCAACTTTAAAATGCGGTTCCGGAATTCACATGGTTCAAAGGGCTTGAAGGTATAGGAGACGATTGATGGCTCGTGCCAGGGAAAACGGTTGGCGTTCCACCAGATCACGCTGAGCACCCACACCGGAGTGTCTTTTAACTGTGGGTCGTCCTGCATCTTGAGGAAAAGCTCTCGGCCGGTGATGTCGGGCAACATCAGATCGAGGACGACCAGGTCTGGGTCTAACTGGCGGGCAAGCGCCAAACCTTCGCCGCCGGTCGGCGCCACGATCCAGTTAACGGGATCGTTCTCAAACAAAGCCTGGACCATCTCGGCGACGTCGTTGTCGTCTTCTATGTGTAAAACGGTTTTGTTTTGAAACACTGTCCCCCCTAAAGCTCAGAATGCCCTCTATCTATGGCCTATGGCCGGCCGTTCTGATTGCTCATCACCCCCCAAGACTGAAACCCACGCAACGCAAGCGCGGGTTTCATGACGCTTTTGTACAACCAGCATACCCTAAACTTGTTAGTTTTTCGTCAGGGCTGCGTTAGAGTTGTATATGGTTACAGGATGAGCTTTTTGGCCGTGGACCATGAAACTCATGGGGCCACTTGCTCAAAGCTATCCTGTTGCACCTGGAAAATAAAGAGCCGTTGCTGTTCCAGGTCTCCTTGGTTGTCATAGTTGATCGCGCCGATGAGCGAATCAAAGCTCAATTGGCGGATTGCCTCGGCGACCTTGGGCCCCTCCAGGCTGTTGGCTTTTTTGGCTCCCTCGGCCAACACTTCCATCGCCGTATAGCCGTTGACGCTATAGGTGTCGGGGTTGCGGTATTCTACTTGCTGGTAGGCCTTGATCCACTCTGTGCCCGCGACAGCTTGGGGTTGGGGCGCGAACCCAATGACATACATCCCCTCGGCGGCATCGTCCGACGCGTCGATGGTCTCTGACAAGAAACAGCCATCAGATGCCAGGAAGGGGATCCCGTCCAGCCCGGCGTCGCGCAGGTCGGCCCGCAGATAGGGACATTCGACCTCATAGCCGGCGTAGAATATCGCGTCGGGGTTGGCTTGTTGCAGTGCCGCAATCTCGGTGTCGAATTGATCTTGCTCCACCTGGACCTGGCGGTTCAACACGACCTCGATCCCAGGGCCCAACGCTTGCAGCGCGTCGATAGTGCGCTGGCCCAGGTCGATGCCATAGCTGTCGTCATTGTACAGCACTGCCACCCGTTGCGCCCCGAACTGATTGACCAAATAGTCGGCCGCGACGCGGGCCTGGGCGGTGTTGTGGGCGTTGACGCGGAAAAAGTTCCGGTATCCGCTTTGGGTCAGCGCCATGTCGCTGGCGGTGGGCGTGACGACGACGATGGGCAGGTTCTGATAGATTTCCATACCCACCCAGGTCTGTCCGCTGTTCAAGTGGCCGATGACGCCCAACACTTTTTCGCCCCGCGTGATGGCGTCCGCGATCTCGGCCGCGACGGCAGCCGCAACCTCGTTATCGCTCTCGTCGTCTATGCCCCGCACCACGACCCGATAGCCCAGCAGGCCGCCCTCCTCCTCGTTGATTTCATCCGCCTTGAGGCGTGCGCCGCCGACGATCGTTTGCCCGCCGTTGGCTTGAAAGCCAGAGAGCGGCGTGGCGACGTAAACGATCACGTCGCCTTTGGTGGGTTCGTCTTGGCCATTGCCACACGCGAAAAGTCCGGTCAGTAAAGACAGGATCAGGATCATTAATACTAGCGCTTTAAGCTTCATACTCGTCTCTCCGCCATTGACGGTCTGGTTTCTCCTTTGGTATGTGCTGTTTACGTGCTGGTGTCCGTTTCGTATACCTCGTCCATAGAATCAAGGACGTCCTGTAGCCCCAACACCTCTCCGGCGACCTCTTCGCGCAGCCGGTTGGCCCGACCGCTGTCCACATCCTTGGCGCCTACCAGCAACAGTTGGGAGTAAATCGTGCCCATCGCCGTCAGTGTATTCTCTAATTGTAGCTCGGCCCGCTGCATGCTGTTTTCTAGTTGGTCCAGATTTGACCATTGCAGTTCTTTGGCGCGCAGTGTCTGGCTGAGCTGCTCTCGAACCCGGGGGTCGTCTTCGCTCTCCAAATCCTGTCGCAGCCGTTGCATACGCGCCGGCACCGTTTTCATATCCCGATGGATCAGGTCATCTTGCCCGTACTGGTCCAGGCGCCGAGCGATCTCGTGGATGCTGGCGATCCATTTGTCGATCTGGCGAGCGGTCTCTTTAAAGTGATCTTGTAGCATCCCGCGCCGTCGTCTGGCCAGTGCACCTTCTATGCGCTCGCGATACTCTAGCGCCCGCGCCAAATAGTTCTTGAGCCTTTGGTCATCGAGCGCATCCATATTGAACTCTTGATGTAACATGTCCGCTACGACTCGGCGGCTGAATTCTGGATCGGTCAGGCTGGTGTAAATGATGGCGACTTCGGCCAGCGCGCCGCCGATGAGCCAAAACCACCACTGCCACCCCGGAAAGGGCTTGGGTAAGAAAAAAGCCAGCAGGATGACCATAGAAATGGTGGCAGCGCTTTCCCAACGAAAGATCGCGTTGGTGAGCATCGCCCGCAAGGCCCGGCGTTCGAGATCAGTTTTGACGGATGACTTGGCCATAGGGACGTTTTCCGTTGTCTAAAAGTAGGTGGATAGGATTTTGTACAGTTGGCGTATGGTCTCCAGTGTGCCCTCGTATACCTGTCCGTCCGTGGCCTCGGCCAAGACCCGCAAGGTTCCATAGTCGGCGTCCTTGCCATAGGCGACGGCAAAGACAATGACCGGCACGCCGCTCTCGTTGCCCTCTCGCATATAATCTTCCAGTTGCTTTAGCGAGACGTCGGAATAGTTCTCACGGCCGTCGGTCATGACGACGATGGCATTGATGCGCTCCGTGTCGTTCAGCGCTTGTAGCCCCTGGTAGGCCTTGTACACCCCATCCAGCAAGGCCGTTTCGCCATTGGCCTCCAGCCCGTCAATGGCGCGCAGTACATCTTGCCGGTTGTTGGTTAGCTTGTCCAGCGGCACCAGCACGTCCACATAGGTATAGAATTCGATCACCCCGATAGACTCTTCCGGGCCTTGGATTTGTTCCACAAAGATGCGCAAGGCCTCTTGGACGTTACTGATCTTGTCCCCTTGCATCGAGCCAGAGGTGTCGACGACCAGGATGACGTTGGTGTGCCGTTTGATGTACCACCACACGTCGCGCACTACCTGGACGACGTTCCCGCCCGGGACTTGCAGAGCGGTCTGGGGCTGTGATGCGTCTACGCCGTTGTCCAGCGTCAGTGGCGAGCCAGGCGCATCAAGGGAGATCAGCGGGTCGGCCGGACGATAACCGGCCGCCAGCACGACTTGTTGGGCCTCTTGGGTGCGCATGTGGGAGATCAGTTGGGCGAACACCTGGCGCTGTGCGCCGCTCAGTTCGGGTGTCTCGAGCAGCACCAATGGGTGGTCTGCCCATAGAGACCCTTCGACGGGATAGACCGCGACCAGGTCGGCCCCTTGCTGGTTGGCCCAGACGACGAGTTGCTCCTGGCACACAAAGGCGTCCAGATAGTCTCGACCTTCTTGGACCACACGCTGCACCGTCGGCCACTCGCCCTCGCCATAGTAGCGCACCGTGCGCTCGATACGTTCGACGTAATCGAGCGTGGCCGGCGCTTGCACGTCGGCCGCCGTGAGGCCCCAGGTTTTATCGGCGCCGGCATAGAACACGGCCAACGTGGCCAGTAATCCGCTGGCCGAAGCGGTGGAAGGATGACTCCATTTGAAATTGGGGTCACTCTGCGCCCGGTCCAGCAGGTCGTTCCATCCCAGCGCGCGCTCACCGTAGCCCATTTCCTGGGCGACGTCGCGCCACATTGCGATGACGAAGGGGGAAACGGCATAATGGACCGTCTGCCCGACGATAAAGGCCCGTTCATCCCCGATCTGTTCCGCCCATAGCGCGTCCAACTGGGGCAGCCACACTGAAGAATCGGGGGTGATGGCCTCAAGTTCGCCCGTGACTGCGGCGTCGAGCATGGCTTCGGGGTCCATCTCGACGAGCTCGATGTGCATGGGCAGCCCATCGGAAGTTTGATAATCTTGCGCGTTGAATTTTTCGACCAACGACTCGACCAGCGTCGCCTTTTCGGGCGAGTAGGCCAGGGTTAGCTCGGCGACCGTTTTTTCCTCTTGCGTCTCTTGGTCGATGCGTTCGATGAGTGACGCGCTGATCGCCCAGCACGCGCCACAAATCGCCACCAGGGCGACGAGCCCGACCAGCAACACTGCGACGATAGCCCCAGGGTTGCTGGGTTCTTTTTTGCGGCCGACCTTTTTATTGATACCTTGGCGTGCAGAACCTTTCGTCATGGTATGGCTCCTAGCGCCGGGCGCTATAGCGGTCAAACCAGGCCAATAACGCCAGCAACACGTCCCGGTCAGGGGAGCGCATTGCGGTGGTGCGCTCGACAAAGGTCATCGCCCCTTGTTCGCTCCAGCGCGTGAACAGGCTGTCCGGGCTGTCCACCGGCACTTCAGCGTGGGCCGGGCGCAACCCATAAGCCAGCGCCTGAGTTTGCACCTCTTTTGTCAGCAGATACTCTTGGAACTCGAGCGCGGCGTTTTTTTCCAGCGCCGTCGTCTCGGGCCCTATCCAGACGGTGAAAGGAAAGTCAAACCAGGTGACATAGCTGGGGTAGCGAATGAGCAGCATCTCTGGCGAGCGGGTTTGGATGCCCGCCATGTTGACCAGGATGTCCGCCTCGAGCAACTGGGCCACGTCTCCGGTCGTATAACCAAAGAGCGCCAGGTTCTCACCGGGCTGGCTGGCCGCCGAAAAGTCAGTGACAGACATCAGCGCCTCTTCCAGCCACGACAAAAATTCCGTGTTGGTGAGGTCGGCGACGTCGATGCGCGGCCGATCGTAATACTCACCAGCGGCCGCAATGATGGCCATCATGCCGCCCACGTTTTTGCGGGGGTGTGGCACCGCCAACTTGAAAAAGCCCCACGAGTTCAGCGTCCCGGGATCATCCAGGTTGGCTTTTTCCCCGATTTGTGGCCAGCCTCGCTCGGCCATAGCGGCGTCGTGGATGGCATCCCAGCTCAGTTCATCATAGGCTTCTTCCAGCACCTCAGCGCGGCTGTTAAAGATTCCCCAGGCCAGGAGTGAGATGGCAATGGGGCGGGCGCGGTACTCGCCGTCGGTCAAAAAGACGTCACGCCCCAACTTTTCCTTATAAGTCGCGTTGACCAGTTCGACCAGATAGCGGCTGTCGGGAATCCAGACCGTGGGAAAATCCGCCAACTGTTCTTTTTCGGCGTCGGTCAGCGTCTCGCGGTCACGGTCGCCCAGCACAAAAAACTCTTCCCGGTCCCATTTGCTCAGAGCGGATAACCCGTCCATCGGCACGACGGTGATGTGGATGGGTTGGCCTTCTAGCGTGGGGCGCTGTGCGTTAAACTGGTCGGCGGCAGCGCGCACCCAGGGTTCTACCGGCAGTGCCGTGACGACTTGCACCTCAAGTTTATTCCCTGTCGCTTGTTGGGCGTCTTGCCCCGCATTGTCCCGCAACATGGGGAGCAACGCGGCGACGCCAACGACGATGAGGGCTGCACCGACGATGAGCACGAAAACCCAACGTGTTTTGTTCATATCTCCCTTTTACTCTGACATTCCTAGGCGGCGCTTGCGCTCTTCTAACTGGATGTCGATCTCGCTGCGCTCTAGCACCTCGTCCATCTGATCCTCGAGCCGGCTGGCGGCCATTTCGCTGCGTGCGGAGGCCTTGTCCAAGCGGGCGCGGATCGAATCTCCAATGCGAGCAATATCCGAGTCGCCCACGCCAACGACGTCATCCAGTGACTGGATGGCTTTGGCGGTGAGCTCTTTGGACTTGGCCAGCTCTAGCAGAGCCTGTAGCTCTTCGCGTTCTTGCTTGATAGTGGTCAACTTGGCTTCTAGTTTGAGCTTGGCGTTGATGAGCGATTGGTATTCCTTTTGTTGCTGTTGCCACTGGGCCTGGTAATCTTGGGCCAGGCGGCTGGTAGAGTTGAGCTTGCTCTGGGCTGCCATAGCCAGCTCATCTTTATCCTTCTGGAGCAAGATGTCAATATCGCGGTCGAGCTTGTCCGCCTTTTCTTGATACTCTTTGTACTTACGTTCCAAGGTCCGGACGTTGCCGCCGACCGTCGCTGCTGCGTCTTCGAGGTCTTCCAGGTTATTCTCGGCTTGGCGGATATACTCGTCCAATACGGCTACAGAGTTCTTTTTGAGCGCTTCGTCCACCAACGAGTGCAGGTTTGCGCGGAGTAAAGTGCCGACTTTATCTAACAACGACGCCATAGGTGAGCCTCCTTTAGTTAACAGTTGCCCTGGTACATCTTTATATCTGCGTGTGGGTGGCAGGCATACCAAGGCTAAAATGAGTCATGCTTTGAAAGATATAGTAGCATAGTTTAATATTTTGCGCCAGACAACGCCCTGACGCTCAACTGACCGACGAAATCTTATTTTTCCACGCGGGGCAGCGTCATCGTAAAGGTAGTGCCCTGATCTAGCTGGCTCTCGACTTGAATCTGCCCACCGTGCAGTTCGACGATGCCTTTGACGATGGACAACCCGGCGCCAATGCCTCGTTGTTCCAAGAGTTCGCGGTTAATTTGGTGCAGGCGCTTAAAGAGATGGGGCATATCTTGGGCCGCGATGCCGATGCCCTCGTCTTGAACGGTCAGATAAATCCATTTTTCGTCAGCCGTGGCCCGCACGACGACGCGTCCGCCTTTTTCCTTGGAAAATTTAATAGCGTTATCTAGCAGCCGTATCAAAGCATCTTTGATATACTCAACTTGTAACGACGTGCCGGGTAAAAAAGCGGGAATGTCCATCTCTAGTTGAACGTGATGCGCCTGGGCTTGGGCCCGTTGTTGATCGATCACGTCCGCGATTAACTGGCCCAGCTCGGTAAAATATTCGCGCTTCCAGCGAAATGTGTCGAGCACTTCACCGGTCTCGAGCATTACCAGGAAGATAAAGTCGTCCACCAATTGTCGCAGGCGGTCGCTGCCCTTTTTCATACGTTGCAAAAAGTCGCCCAGTTCTTCTACACTCAGTTCGTCTGGGCCCTCTTGCAGGATCAAGTCCAGATAACCGTGGACGTAGGTCAAAGGCGTGCGGAATTCGTGGCTGAGGGTGTTGAGGATGTTGTGTTTTAGCTTGGCCATCTCGGCTTCGGTGACGGCCTTGAGTGCCGCGGTGCGTTCGAGTTTAGCGCTCACCGCCACCAACAAATCCTCCGGCTCGAAGGGTTTGGTCAAATAGTCGTCAGCGCCCAATTGCTTTCCCAGTCGGACATCTATGCGCTGATCTTTGGCTGTGAGAAAGATAAAGGGAATGCCGAACCATTTTGGGTTGGCGCGTACTGCCGAAAAGAACTGATACCCGTCCATGCGCGGCATCATAATGTCCGAAACGATGAGCGCTGGAGAGTTTCGTTTCAGCAGGTCTAACGCTTCTTGTCCATCTAGAGCGGAAATCACTTGGTAATCCGCCATTTCCAATATATCCCGAATGCCATCCAGCATGATGGTGTTATCTTCGACTACCAGGACGGTAACTTTTGACATCTTGGTCCTCCCCTAGTCAAGGTTTTGATCGAGCCCGGATTGTGCTTGGCGTTCTGGTGGAATGGCGGCCGGCAAGCCAACGGTGAACAGGCTACCGACGCCCACCTGGCTATCAACGGTGATCCACCCCGCGTGTTTTTCCAAGATATCTTGAACAATGGACAGTCCGAGTCCCGTGCCGGCGCTCATGTGGCGGTGGTTAGGGCCACGGAAAAAGCGATCCCAGATGTGCGGCAGGTCGCCGGGCGCAATACCCACGCCCGTATCTTGGACGGTAAAGATGATCCATTGCCCGCGTTGGTCTGTGCGCTGACTGAGATTGAGCGTGACTTGACCGCCTGGCTCGGTATAGTTGATGGCGTTGGCGCTCAGGTTCATGACCATTTGGACCATTTGATCTCGGTCAGCCTCTAACCACAGGTCGCCGCGTTCCGCCCGGCATGCGTTGGTCAGCGTGATGTGCTTGGCGGCGGCTTGGGGCGCCAGTATGGTCATCACGTGAGAAACCACATCGTATAGGTTTAACCGTGCTTTGGCCATCTTGCTCGCACCGGCTTCTAGCCGCGAGAGATCCAGCAAGTCTTGGATCAGATTTTCCAGGCGATTGACCTCTTGTACCAATACTTGCTGATAGGCTTTGCGCTTTTCTGCCCGGCCTTTTTCCAGCAACGACAGATAGAGTTTCAGGTTTGACAGCGGCGTGCGTAGTTCGTGGGATACGGTCGAGACAAATTGCGATTTCAGATGGTTGATTTTTTCAAAGTGTGTGACGTCGTGCAGCACGATGACGGTGCCCATTTCTATGCCCTCTTGGATAATTTTTGCCGCCCGAGCTTGGAGCGTTTGCCCTTTCAAGGTGATGGTAGAACCGGGCACCGCGCTGTCAGGCTGTTGGGTGACCGTGCGTATGAAATCGTGCAACCGTTTGGATTGCTGGGGAATGTCGAGCAAGGCCTCGGCTGCGGGATTGGTCAACAGGATGTTTGATTGGTTATCGACGACAAAGACACCGTCCGCGACGCTGCGCAAGATGGCCTCGGTTTGCTCTTTTTCGCGGCGGATTTCGGACGTGCGCGTTTCGACTTGGGCTTGCAAGGAGGACGCGTACTGGGTCAGCGCTTGGTACAGTTGCGCGTTTTCGTAAGCGATGGCCGCGATGCCGCCCAGCGTTTGCATAAAGTCAAGGTCGTCGCTCGTCAAATAGTCCCGTTCTGACGCGGTGACGACTTCCAAAACCCCGATGTCTTGGGCTTGCCCGCGCAGCGGTGCCGCTGCGCGGTAGCCGCGTTTGCCAATGACCGTGGGGCCTACCCATTGTTGGGGGTTCTCGCGTTGCCCCCAGAGCACGCCCTCGTCCGAATGTAACACCTGCGTGACCTGCTCGGCCGCGGCCGCAATGGCGTCACTGTCTTGAACAGAAAGAGTGCCCAGGGCTAGATGGGGATAGAGATCTTTTTCATCGTTGTGCAGCCACAACATCGCGCCGCCGGCTTGCAGTTCGCTCACCGTAATCTCTAGTATATGTTGTAATAAAGTGCGCGAGGCCAGTACGGAGGAGAGGGAACGTGCCGCTTCGTAAAGACGCCGCAGCCGTCGTTCTCGTTCGCGCGTGTGACGATAGAGCACTGTGTTTTGAACCGCCACGCCGATTTGCTGGCCGATGGCCCTGAGCAAGTTGATTTCGTGGGGTTGTAGCTCGCGCGGACGATGCCCTAGCACGGTGAGCAGGCCCACGGTTTGATCTTGGGCGGCCAGGGGAATGGCGGCATAGCACCGATAGTCTGACAGGAATGGGATGGGCGACCGGGGATCCCGGTCAAAATCGCCAATGATGGTGGATTTCCCGCTGGACACCGTCTCTTGGTAAAGCCCTTTGTCCACGCTCATCTCTAGTATGCCGCGCACGACGTCCGAGGTCAGGTGTTTCTGGCTGACCAGGTTGAGCGTTTGCTCGCCCTCTTGGTACAGGTGGAACGCTCCGGCGTCTAGCTGCATCTCGTTCAACAAGACAGATAGCGCCTCATCCAGCAGCGTTTCCAGGTCAAAAGAATGGCTGACGATGGCCGACAGCTTGTTGAGGACCGACAGCTCCCAGTTGCGCTGCCGGGTTTCTTCCCAGAGGCTCACCTTTTCCAGCGCTGTGGCGACCTGGGTAGCGATGCCACGGCATAATCGCTGGTGACCGGCGTCAAAAGCATTGGGCTGGCGGCTTTGAACCGTCATCACCCCCACCAGTTGATCGCCCGCGATTAACGGGAATCCCATCCAGCATCGGACGGGGCTTCCGACCAGGACGCCGCGCGCCGGCAGGCGCTCTTTTTGTGTGTCGTTGATGATCAATTCTTGACGGTTATGCGCCACCCAAATGGTTAAACCCACGTGATCTTGGAGGGACAACCGTTGGGGGGAAAGGGTTTGCCCCCCATCGCGAATGAGTGCATAGTTGAGCGCATCGTTGGCCGCTTGATACAGCCCAATAGCAAAGGTATCCGCCCCGGTGGCCCGGTGGATGGCCTGATAAGTCACGTCTAGTACGTCAGAGACGTTGAGCTGGGCGCCCAAAGCCAGGGCAACCTGGTACAGCGTAGACATGTCTTGGTTACGCCGTTTCAGGTCTTGATACAGTTGCGCCCTTTCGACTGCCGCCGCTGCCTGGTCGGCCAACAGGCTCAGCACGTGTTGCTCGGCCTGGTCAAAGCGATGGACGCTCAAATAGGTGAGCGTAAAGACACCCAGCACCTGCCCGCTGCGGATCAGGGGATAGCCGGCGATGGCCTTGACGTGCCACGCTCTGGCTTCTGGCGTCTGGTAGAGGGGGTGCCGCGCGGCGTCATTGATCAACAGCGGCGCTGCCTTTTGGGCGACTTGGGCGACCAGCCCATCGGGGCGTGGCTGGTTCACCGCTGGCGTGGTGCCGCCGCTCCGTTCGCGCGCCGCAGCAAAGTGAAACCCTTTTGGGTCTACCAGGTAGATGTGACAGTTGTGCGCGGCGGTGATTTCTAGCGCGGCCTCTGTGATCGCTTCCAGCAGCACGTTGATTTCCAGGGCGGCGCTGAGCTTAAAGCTGACGTCTTGCAAGGTGGCCAGTTCTTTGACGCGCCGTTGGGCGTCTTGATAGAGACGGGCGTGCTCGAGCGCGGAGGAGATCTGTGACACAAAAGCGCGCGTCGTAGGCACGCTTTGCTCGCCCAGGTCACCGTGCACCAAGAGCAACCCTTCCACCTGGTCGGCGATGAAAAAAGGCAGTAGGGTGGCTTGGTGCAGGTTAAAATGTTCGGTCACCCACGCGATCAACGCCGCGTCGTCAGTGCCCAACATCTGGCTGATGGCTTGTGTGGCGTCATCCAGGTAGACGGTCTCACCTTGCAACACCCGCTCCCAAAAGTTCAGGCGCGTGACGGGCACGCACAGGTCGCTGGGATCCGATCCGATCTTGGCCGCGAATTGATCTTGGTTCGCTTGGGCATAAGTCGTGTGCAGAGGACACAGGGCTTGCCTGTCCTTGCTGAGATACCACATGCTGGATAGCAGGCCCAACTCTAGCAGGACGTGTGCCACGGCCCGGTAGATGGCGTCCGGGTCCAGTTGATTATGGGCTGCCAGGGCAGCCTTGTTCAGTGCTTCCCACACCTGTTCTTGTGTGGTGGGAGCGTCTCGATTTGGGGTTTTCATGGCCGCCAGCTTTAAAATAGATTACTGTGACTATTATACAGCAAAAATCGTGGTGCTCAAATCGTTCTGGCGTTTTTAGCGCTCCCCCAGGGGATGCTTGGCGGGCATCCCCGGTCGGCGAGGGTACTTGTCGGGGGTGCAGGCGATTTTGTTGATGAGCACCAGGTGTCGCGTTTCTGCCAGGCCGGGCAATTCGACGGGCAACAGGCGGCCCAGGCGGCCGCCCAAAATCTGGATGGCGGACTCGGCGGTAGCCGTTTCGGCAGCAGCCGTTTCCCCCTTTTGAGCCAGGCAATGTCCACCCAGGCGGCACAGGGGCAACAAGTACTCGACCAGCGTCGGCATAGTGGCCACAGCGCGCGCCACTACCCAGTCATACGCTTCGCGGTGTTGGGCCTCCTGGCCGATCTGTTCCGCCCGGGCGTTGATGATCGTCACGTCGCCCAGTTCCAAGCGTTCTACTATGTGCTGCAAAAACCCTGTCTTTTTGCGCGTGGCTTCCAACAGTGTCAATCTCAAGTCGGGGTAGACGATTTTTAGGGGTAAGCCAGGAAACCCTGCGCCACTGCCCACGTCAATCAGGCTTTGTCCGCGCAAACTGGCGTCCATCACCAGCAAACAGGAAAGGGAATCGAGAAAATGGCGAATTTGAACGCCCTCAGGGTCGGTGATGGCCGTCAGGTTGAAACGCGCATTCCAGGTTTTTAGCGCTTGATAATATGTCTGGAACGCCCGATTTTGTCCCGGCGTCAATTGTAGCCCCAGCAAACGTTGGACGTTGCCACCTAGTCTTTCCATAAACTGCCTTGACCTCATTTGCAGACGTGACTTTTATTTTTCCGATTATACCCCAGGCCGTCGCGCGCGTCGAGTGGGTGACCGCTTGGGTGTTTGCCCTTGGCGCCTTGCCATCAATGTGCCAATCACAGTATAATAGGGGCATAATCTCTTTTATATCCAAAAGATCAAGGAGCGGGTGATGGCACAGCAGAAAGAGTTAAACGGCGACGTTTCTGTCAAAGGCAAGGACTTGGGGGATGTCACAGCCAACGCGGTATCTATCAAGCACGGTAATGCTCAAGACATCAAGGGCACGTCGGTAGAGATCACGCTGGGCACGGCGGGAGCCGTGCAGGCTGAACATGTGACCTTGCGTCAGGCGTCTGCGCAAGCGGTCAAGGCCCAAGACGTCATCATTCGTCAAGGGGCGGCTGTCCGGCTAGAGGCGGAGACGGTCAAAGCGACCCAGGCAGCCCTGGCATTCACCCAAGCGCAGCGCGTGACGGCCGTGGGCGGTCAAATAGGCGGCTTGTGGGCTGGTCAGGCCGAGTTGGACCAGTCAGCGGCCGGGGTGGTCATCGCTCCCCGAGGGACCTCGCGCGTGGAACAATCGGCCGTCGGCGCGCTGCTGACCGGCAAAGCCGAGGTGCGCAACGGCGTGGCCGGTTTGATCATCGCCGCCAAGGTAGAGGGGGATTGCCAGGCGTTGTTTGGCACCCGTGCCGCGCTGGCTTTTGGCGCTGCCTTGGGCGCTGTGTTGGGGATAGTGCTGCGCCTGACGCGGCGCGAGCAGTGATTTTTCTTCACATTACACTTTTTCCCGGAAATATGGTATATTCATAGCAATATGCCGTCTTGGCTAGCGCGTGACATGCATTGAGGTAGGGAGGGGCGAACATGAGTGACAGTTTACAAATGGCCGTCTTGAGCGTGATGACCATCGTGGTGTTCATTGCGGATGGTTTGTACGTCCTGAACAAAAAAGAGCAGGTGGGCATAAAGCGCATGTTGGGCATTATCAAGGTGATGCTGGCCCTGTTGTGGATTTCGTTCAGCGGCTGGTACCTTTCTGGGGTGCTGGGTGCGATCGCCGGGCTGCTCATCTTTGCGATGGTGATCCTGGGCGCTGCTTATTTTGTCTCTTTCACGTTCGAATTGCCCAACTTGACGGATGCCTTTTTTGCGACCCTCAAACTGATTTTCGGATACCCTTTTACCATGGTCAAGATTTCTGGGGGTCTCGTCGAGCAAAAGTCGCGCGGGATGCCCGGCATTAAAATTGGCGGCCCCGGGCTGGTCAAGGTAGAAGTGGACAGCGCGGCGGTGTTAAAGCGGGGTGGTAAGCCGGTGGTCGTCGGCGTGGGGACGCACATGCTCGGACCCGGCGACAATGTGATCGAGGCGATCGATTTGCGCCCCCAGTCCCGTGGGGGCGAGATGACGGCGATGACCAAGGACGGCATCGAGATCACGGTGCCCTACTTTGTGGGCTTTCAAATAGATACCGGGGGACGGGAACCCACCTCCGAGGACCCTTGGCCTTTTTCCGAAGAGGCGGTGTTAAGGGCCGTGTTCCGCAGCAAGCAAGTTAGTCCCACCGGAGCGAGTCAGTGGCACGAGCGCGTGCCCGGCGTGGTGTCGGGCAACGTGCGCGAGATGGTCGCGTCGCACTATTTGGAAGATTTTTTCAAACCGGAGCAAGATGGCGTTAACCCCCGCGGAGACCTGAAGCAGTCGTTGAAGGACCAGTCTGTAGGTGGTGCCAATAACGTCGGCGCCCAACTGAATTGGGTCAACTTTGCGACGCCCAAAATTCCTGACGAGACAGTCAAAAAGTACATTGAGCACTATACCAAAAAACTGCAAAGAAGAATTGAGTACATTGAGGCCGATATCAAGCAAATTGAGGCGAATGCTCAACTACAAACGTTGTCAACGCTGGTCGAGGCTTTTAAAGAATTGACATCGGCGGACACTAAAATTGATCAACTGGTGCGCATTCGTTTCGTGCAGGCGTTGGAAGCCATAAATAAAAAGGCGTCGACTTTTGTGTTGCCGCAAGCCGCGATTGCGGCTCTGACGCAACCACTTGCGGAGGAGGAAAAGCTGTAACGGCATCTTGGCTAAATATCGTCAGCTTTAGAGATCAGCCAATCTTCAGCCAGGAGAGAGGGGGGGAGCAAGCAGCCTTTTTCATCCCACGTGCGCGCGTCCAATCTTTGACGCTGAATTTGAATCTCGACGCCCAGCCCTTGCGCGACGACCATTAATGCCGTGACATAGCCGTCCAGATAAGCTTCCAGTTCGGGAGAACCGGGCAACCGTTGGGCCGTTTCCAGCACGGCAGTTTGGGCCGCTTGTAAAAGATTTTCGATTTCTCGTTTCGATCTCAGGTCCCATCCCATCGTCTATTCTCCATCACTTTAACCATATCCAAATCTAGGGGTAGAACTTGTGTTCTGCCTGGGTTTATCTTATCGCAGCTTGTGCAAGATGTCAACCAATCTGAGAGGTTGCTCATGATGGATTCTATAGAACTCACCAAACCGGTGCTCGTCATTGGAGCCAGCAGCCTTGACGTCAAGGGGCGTGCGCTGGGGCCGCTGGTCGCGGGCACTTCAAACCAGGGGTTGGTGCATAGCAGCCTGGGCGGCGTGGGGCGCAACATTGCCGAAAACCTGTCGCGGCTGGGCGTGCCGACTGTGCTGTTGTCAGCCGTCGGCGCCGATGGGACCGGGAAACGGCTGATGGCGCAAACGGCCGACAGTGGCGTGGACATCCGTCACGTGCTGGTGGATGCCACGGGCCGTACGGGCAGTTACATGGCGATCCTCGATGACCGTGGGGCGCCGGCCGTCTCTATCGATGACATGGCCATTTTGAATCAACTCACGCCGCGCTATATTAATGACCGCCGGCGATTGGTGCGCGACGCCGCGTTGGTTGTGATTGATGGGAACCTTTCGCCCGAGGCGATCAAGACCGTCTTTCGCCTGGCGCAAAAGTACGGGGTGCCCGTGTGCGCCGACCCGACCAGCAAAAACCTGGCGCTGCGCTTAAAGCCTTATCTGGACCAATTGTACTTGATCACGCCCAACCAGGTCGAAGCTGAAACGTTGTTGGATCTGGAGGCGCCTATCAGCGGGCGTAGCACGGCCATTGCCGCGGCCAAGGGGTTGGTGGCGCGCGGCGTCGAGATCGCTGTGGTCGCTCTGGCCGAGATGGGGGTGTGTTACGCCACGTCGAACGAGAGTGGACACGTGCCGGCGCTGGACATCGACGTGGTAGACTTGACGGGCGCGGGGGACGCGCTCACCTCGGCCGTCATCTTGGGCTTGTTGGAAGGGATGCCGATGAACGAGGCCATCCGTCTGGGCGTGTCGGCAGCCGCGTTGGCGCTCCAGTCGCGTGAAACGGTGTGTCACGACCTCAGCCTGGAAAGATTGTACGACCAGTTGATCCTGTAGGTCCAGTTACCCTTGCGCTTGTACCACCGAGAACACAGTCCGGATTTTTAACCGTCCTCCCAGCCACACCTGCACCTCATACTCCCCGACCGCAAAGCCATCGCCCAGGGTCAGATAGACGTGCCATTCGCCCGCCGATTGTCCTGTTTCCCACAGAGCGGTTCCACCGCTCAAGAGCTTGCTATTATAATACCATAGGACGGTCCACGGGACGTTGGGCAACAGCCCGTCGTAGCGGAAGAAAAGATAGATGCGCTCGGTCCCTGACGGAAATTGCTGGGAAGGGTTCACCGGTCGGTTCTTCTCATCTACCCCTTGGGCCAGCGTCCAAAACTCGATTTGGGCATCGGCCGGCGGCGGTACCGCCCCCGAAATCGCCTGGGTAAAGGTGACCGGGAGCGTCGCTTGAG
>CAZSJU010000013.1:0-3704 GCA_964607235.1 uncultured Anaerolineae bacterium
TGGCTTGTGCGCACATTGGTCAAAGTGGCGTACCTGCGGTATAATGTTTTTTTGGGGGCGCTGGCAAATTGTTATTGTTTACGTTTTGAGGCGAGCCATATGCTGAGGGATTTGGTCAAGAGAGGTGCGGGACCGCTGGTCGAGTATTTGCCCGAGCCCGAGGTCGAGGCGCTGGCGGAGGCATTAATTGCCTTTGCCAATTCGGATGGCGGGACCATCGTGGTGGGCATTGACGACAGGGGCCGGCCGACGGGTAAAACTTTTCCCGACGAGTTAGAAGAGACATTGTTGGCCGCTACCACGCGTTGCTGTCCACCTGTGCAGACCGAATGGCAGCAAGAAGAGATCGCCGGTGGCCCTGTGGTGCTCATCCAAGTGCGGCGTAGTCCCGAACTGCACAGCCTGGACGACGGGCGGGTGCTGATCCGTACCGGTGCGGCAAACCGACCGCTGAGTGGTCAGCAGATCCGGCAGCTCGCTGCCACCAAAAGTAGCGGCGATTATGAGGCTGAGGATGTGCCAGGGGTCAGCCGCGACGACCTGGACGCGGACATTATTGCCGAATATATGGCAAAGCGCGCCGAGCGCACCCGGCGCCCTTTGAATATGCCGGCACGGGCAGTAGATGAGCTGCTGACCGAAATCGGCGCGCTCGACAGCCAGGGGCGCCCAACGGTGACCGGCGTGTTGCTGTTTGGCGCCAACCCTCAGGCATTTTTGCCCCACAGCGGGCTCACCTTTGTACGTTTTGTGGGGACTGAACCCCGAGGCGAAGATGGGCTGGCGGGATATGGCCGTCGCGAAGAGATCGGCGGCCCAATGGCCCGGGTGATCGAGCAAACCTGGGCGGTGTTGCTGGAAGAGATGCACGTCGGCGCGGTGGTCAAAGGATTGGAGCGCAAGGAGCAGACTGAGTATCCGCCCTTTGCTGTGCGCGAGGCTTTGGTCAACGCAGTTTGCCATCGCGATTATCGCCTGCGGGGGCGGCGTATCGAAATTCGCAAGTTCACCGACCGGTTGGAGATTGTGAGTCCTGGTGGGTTGCCCGGTTTCATCACGCTAGATAACATCGTCGAGGAGCATTTTTCTCGCAACCCGCGCATCGTGGCCGGGTTGTATCAATGGGGCTATATCGAAGAGTTGGGGCTGGGTGTAGATCGCATGATCGACGAGATGACCCAGGCCGGTCATGCTCCCCCTGATTTCAAAGATACGCCCTATGCTTTCAAGGTGACATTGTCCAACGTGCGCCAGCGCCCGCCGGTGCAGCGTTGGGAACGCGTGATGAACGAGCGCCAGGCCAAGGCGCTGGCTTATATCCGTGACAAGGGGCGGATTACCAACCGGGAATATCGGCACATCTGCCCGGGTGTTTCCTCTGAAACGCTGCGGCTCGACCTGGTAGACCTGGCAGAGCGTGGGCTGCTTTTAAAGATCGGCGCTAAAAAGGGCACATATTATATCTTGAAATAAAAAGTTTTTCCCAAATTTATCCCAAATTCTCATTTGGGATAAAAAAGGGGGAGGATTATGGAAAACTTGGCTTTGCAATGGGGCCCGACCGGCGCGTTGGCGATCGCGGGTGGATACCTGGCATTAACAGTGTTGACGATTCGTAGGCGAGGTTTGTCGGGTGCGGTAGAGCGTTGGTTTGCCGGCTATTTGATCCTCTCGGCTGTGTGGACGGTCTCGTGGGCGTTGGCCAATATTTGGGGCTGGATACAGCCCTGGGTCGTCGACCAGAGCGCGACTTGGACGATCTATGTGGCTGCGCTGTTGCCGGTGGGATTGGCCCTGTTGACCTGGCATTTTCTCCCCCAGCGCGGGGTCAGGGAGCTGGGTTTGTTGGGTGTGGTGTGGGTCGTCGCCTTGGTGCTGGTGGAACGGGGCGTCGTGGGCAAGTTTCGCGACGATACGGTGTTAAACATCCTGCGTCTGGTGGGTTGGGCAGGGTTTACCCTCAGTGCTTTGGTGATGACAGCGCTAGAGTACATCCGGCTGCGCCGTCCCTTGCACCGCAACCGGGTGCTCTATTGGTTGGTAGCTTTAATCGTCGTCACTGTGAGTGAGGGCTTGCAATACTATGCTAGCCAGGGGATTGCCAAATTTGGGTTGCCCATACGGTTGATTGGTACCATCACGATGGGATATGCCATCACGACCTATTCATTGCCGGATCTCAAGAGCGCGGGCCGGCATTTCTTGTTGAACCTGGTGATGATGCTGGTGCGGATTCTGCTCTTTTTGGCCGCGATCTTGGCAGCCTGGCAGTTTATACACGAGGCCGCGCTGGGGAATCAGCAGCAGCGTTTAGTCACGATGGCGGCATGGTTGGCGATTGCGGTGCTGCTGGCACTCTTGCAGGTGCCGCTCCAAAAGATGGTTGTCGGTGTGTTTGAGCGGTTGCTATTTGGGCCGGGCTATGACGCCAGTCGTGCACTGCGCAACTATAGCCAGAGCATCAGTAATATCCTGCACATCGAGCGTTTGGCCGCGGTGGCCATCGAGACCATCGCCGAGGCCCTGGACGTGGACCGGGGGGCGTTGTTGCTCATCACTGAGCAAGAACAGGGCGGGGCTAACGTGCGTGTCGTTTCGGGGATGGGGGGCATTCCCGAGATGAACGTCGCGTTTGCGCAGGACAGCCCGGTTTTGCGCGCTTTGCGGGACAACAGCCGCCCCTTGACCCAGTATGACATTGATATGTTGCCCGATTTTCGCAACATTGTTCCCATAGAGCGGCAGTGGCAGTGGGCGTTGGACGTCGAGGTGTACGTCCCGATTCACGCCAAGCGGACGTTAATCGGGGCCCTGGTGCTGGGCGCCAAGCAGACGGGTGAACCTTATTATGCCCAAGACCTGGACGTGTTGAACACATTGGCTGGACAGACGGCCGTGGCTCTAGAGAACGCGCGCCTATTCGATGACCTGCGCTGGCTTAATATGGAAATCAGCCAGCTTAACGAGGACTTGACCCAGGTCAACACGCGCCTGCAAAAGCTGGACAAAGCCAAGAGTGACTTTTTGAACATCACCTCGCACGAGTTACGCACGCCGCTGACTCAAGTACGTGGCTATGCCGACATCTTGGGAGAGATGATTCAGCAAGAGGATGTCAATCGCCCCTACTTGACCAAAGTAACGGGCAGTATCCGCAAGGCCACCGACCGGCTGGAAGCGATCTATAGCGCCATGATTGACGTGTCGGCCATCGGTGTGGATGCGTTGCAGTTTCACTTTGAACCAGTACGCCCGGCTGTATTTGTCAGTCAGGCAGTGGAAAAGTGGGCCGAGGCATTGGAGCAGCGCAAACAGACGTTGGAGGTCAACGGTGTCGAAGAATTGCCACCCTTGCAGGCTGACCAGGAACGGTTGGTGCAGGCCTTTAGCAACTTGGTCAATAATGCCATCAAGTTCACCCCGGACGGCGGGCGCATTGAAATCTGGGGGCGGTTGGTCAAAGGTCCCGAGTCCGTGATCGAACTCGTCATTGCTGATACGGGTATTGGCATTGACCCCGAGGATCAAGAGTTGATCTTTGAAAAGTTTTACCGGGTCGGTAGCGCAGACCTGCACTCAACGGGCAATGTTAAATTCAAGGGCGCCGGGCCGGGGCTGGGCCTGACCATTGCCAAAGGCGTCGTCGAGGGGCACGGAGGCCGAATCTGGGTGGAGAGCGATAGGTGCGACGAGGAAAGGTTTCC
>CAZSJU010000013.1:3804-9802 GCA_964607235.1 uncultured Anaerolineae bacterium
GTAATTTCCAACAGGCTGGCGGCAATGTTGCGTAGCCCGTCCACGGATACGTCACTCAGACGCATCGCCATCTCGATATAGTTTATATTGACGGGCTTGAGGACGAATGCGCGCACGTCTGCAGGTAGCTCGGCAAACTGGCGCCATTCTCTTTCGCGTCGTTGTTGATTGCCGATGCGGCCCACTTCTTGGTCTAAAAAGTAGGACAATGGCACGCCCAAGGCTTGGCTTAGCGCTTCCAGTTCGACCACGGGGATCGGACTTGTGCCCTGTTCGTACTGTGAAAGGTGCCGCTGGGAGAGGCCGACTTGCTTGGCCAGCTTGGCCTGGTTGAGGTCTAGCTTTAAGCGTGCTTGGCGTAGCAACGTCCCAATGATGCGCTGGCGCAGCAGCAGCGTCTCAGCGCCAGGCACCTCTTGGGGCTCTGGACTGTCGGGTGCAGCTTCTGGATCCAGCAAGTAATCGAGCGGCACTTGTAGATAATAAGCGAGCATTTCCAGTTCGGGCAACGAGACATGCCGTTTGCCATGTTCTATCGCTGAAATCGTGCTAGAAGAGACGCTCAGAACCTGGCCGCACTCTTTGAGCGATTTACCTGCATCCTGTCGAGCCTGGCGCAGCAGCACACCGATGATTTTTTGTCGAATCGACCATGCCTCTGATTGTGGCATAGGTATTCCTCCTGGCTTGCGTGATTCTGGCTAGCTTGACTCGCATTATAGCATAATCGTTTTTTGGTTACAACTACCGAGTGGTCAAGTGGGCGGGAAAGCCCCGCCGACGCGGATGACGCTTTACAGACACACGCACTTTGAGCATCGTTTGGCGCTTGTCGGTCGGTTTGCAACGCGCTATGGTTGACATTATAATAAAGGCAGATGGATGGGGGGCTTGGATCTATCCCAGTCCGATGCGAGCAAGATGGGAGGGTTAGATATGATGGAAATTGAAGCCAAGTTTACGGTACCCGATAGCGCTACTTTTGAGCAGTTGCGCCAGTTGACGGAACTGGCAGGCTATGGACTGGGATCGGAAAAGGTCAAACACATATACGATCGCTATCTGGATAGCGCTGATTGGGCCTTTTATCGCGCTGGCTATGCTTGTCGTTTGCGCCGTGTGACCAGAGAGGGGGAGACGCCTGCTCAGGCCACGTTGGTCGCGACCCTCAAGGGGTTGGGCGGGGCGCAAGCCGGCAGCGGCGTCCATCGCCGGGTGGAGCACGAGGTGAGGGTAGAGGCCAAAGAGCCGTCGGACTGGCCACACAGTACGGCTCGGGAATTGGCGTTGCAGTTGAGTGCGGGGCAGGCGTTGCACGAGCTCTTTGCGCTGCGCCAGACGCGCTACGTTCGCCTGGTCGAACGCGATGGGCCGGAAGGCGCCATAGAGGTAGCCGAGTTGTCTCTGGACGCCGTCACCTTTAGCCCCGACACGGCCAAGGCGCGGCAGTATTACGAGTTGGAAGTTGAATTGACCGCACAAGGTCGCGAGCAGGATTTGAGCGCGCTGTACGAGGCGTTACAGGCCGATTGGCCTTTGGCGCCCGAGTCCCGCGCCAAGTTTGAGCGGGGGCTGGCTGTAGCCGAAGCGACCCCGCCGCTCCGGCAGCAGGGGGCAAAGGGGATCCATTTGACGGCGGATGAGCAAGAGGCGCTGCAGGCGTGGGAGGAGGCTGGTCCTCTGGTCGAGCAACGCCGTGCGTGCATCATCTTGCGCAAGGCGCAGGGGAAAAGCACCAGCGCCATCGCTGCAGAGGTCGGGCTGAGTGCCCGCCAGGTGCGACGTTGGGCCGCAGCTTTTCGCGAGCAACGTATGGGAATCTTTTCGCAAGCAGCGCCAGAATCGGTCGAGCGATCCGGGATGCCTGTTGGGGAACCGCCCAAGTCGTCGGCGCAGGGTGAGGCGGCTGAATCGGTCACCGTCAAGGAACTGTGCGCGCGCCATCGTTTCGACGTCGCCCGGGCTGAGCACGTGCAGGCGCTGGCGCTGCAATTGTTTGATTGGACAGCGAGCGTGCATGGCCTCTCATCCCGGCGGCGGGCGTTGTTGGCGCTCGCTGCTACGTTGCACGATATCGGTCGGGCGGTATCTCAGCCTCGCAGTCACCGGGTGGGACGCGACTTGATTCTGGCGCAGCCGCTGGTTGGATTGGATCACACTGAGCAAGACATGTTGGCCAGCATGGTGGCCTTTCAGCGTAAAAAGGTGCGCCGCCGCCGCGAAAAAGCTTTTGCCCGGCTGCCCGCTGTGGCCCAACGGGAGACGTTGATCCTGGCGGCGTTGCTGCGTATCGCTGTGGCGTTGGATATTTCCAGGACCCAGGGCTCACGCATCCGCCGCTATACGGGTGAAGGGACCGAGCTGCAGGACAAGAGCTTTATCTTTGTCGTCGAGGGTAAAACGGCCGAGACAGAGGCGGCCGCCGCACGCCGACGTGTCGATTTATGGCAGCGGTTGTTTGATGTGGATATAGATTTTATGACCGAGGAGCAGTTGACGCAGGTTTCCATGTTGATCAAGGCCGGAACCGAGTTGCCCGCGCTGCCCGAGTTGGCATCACCGGGCTTGTTGCCCGACGATCCGATGAGCGAGGCCGGGCGTAAGATTATCTGGTTCCACTTTTTGCGCATGCTCCGGCACGAACCCGGTACGCGCCTGGGCCAGGATATTGAAGAGCTACACGATATGCGGGTCGCCACGCGACGTATGCGGGCGGCGATTCGCGTCTTTGGCGATTTCTTTGAGCCCCAGGCGCTCGCGCCGTTCAAAAAAGGGCTGCGCCGCATCGCCCGGACCCTTGGCCCGGTGCGTGATTTGGATGTGTTTGAGGAAAAGGCCGGACACTATTTAAAGTCACTGCCAGAGGAGGCGCGCGATAGCCTCGACCCTTTGCTTGATGCGTGGCACGCAGAACGGGAGGCCACGCGTGAAAAGATGAGCGCCTTTTTGGACAGTAACCGTTACAAAAAATTAAAGCGCGAGCTGGCAGACTTGGCGCAGACTGAGGGGGCGGGCGCACGGGTGATGCCCCAAGATCACCCGGTACCCTATCTGGTGCGTCACGTCGCGCCCCGTCTGATTTACGAGCGTTATGAGCAGGTGCGGGCCTATGAGACGGTGCTCGATGAGGCCCAGATCACGACTTTGCATGCCTTGCGCATTGATTGCAAGTACTTGCGTTACACGCTCGAGTTCCTGCGCGAAGTGTTGGGCCCTGAGGTTGAGGACGTGATCAAGGAGATTAAGGCCATGCAGGACCACCTGGGCGACTTGAATGACGCCCAGGTCGCCATCGAGATGTTGAATGACTTTTTGGGCGAGTGGGACAAGGCGCAGGTGTTTTTGCCCCTGAATGCGCGTCGCAGCGCTGAGGGCATTGTCAATTACATGGCCGCGCGTCACGCAGAGAAACATCGTCTGCTGACTACTTTTCCTGAGGCGTGGGCGCAGTTGAACCGGCAAGAGGTACGTCATTGGATGGCATTGGCAATCGCCGCTTTGTAAGGGGCTTTTGCTAGAAAGGGGAGCGAGATGTACGACAGGTCAAAGCTGGAAGCATTGGCGCAGCAACGGGACGAATGGGAGCGGGCGGCGTTGCAGCGAGCCCTCGCCCGTCGTTCAGAACGGCTCGACACGTTTACTACTATTTCGGGAGAGCCAATCGCGCGGGTGTACACGCCGCAGGATGTGGCCGATCTGGACTATGCGGAGGACCTGGGGCTGCCCGGTGAATATCCGTTTACCCGAGGTGTTCACGCCACTATGCATCGTGGGCGATTATGGACGATGCGCATGTTTGCCGGCTTTGGCAGCGCCGAGGAGACCAACGCGCGGTTTAAATATCTGCTGGAGCACGGGCAGACGGGGCTGTCGGTGGCTTTTGACCTGCCGACCTTGTATGGCTATGACACGGATGCCCCCGAAGCGGCGGGTGAGTTTGGCAAATGTGGGGTGGCGGTCTCGAGCTTGAAGGATATGGAATTGTTGTTTGATGGCATCCCGCTCGATCAAGTGACTACCAGTATGACCATCAACAGCCCGGCTGCCATCATCTGGGCGATGTATATTGTCACTGCCGAAAAGCAAGGGGTGCCCCTGGAGGCGTTGGGCGGCACTATCCAGAACGACATTCTCAAAGAGTATATGGCCCAAAAGGAGTACATCTTTCCGCCTGAACCCAGCATGCGGTTGGTCGTTGACACCATCGAGTACGGCACACATCACTTGCCGCGTTGGAATACCATCAGCATCAGCGGCTATCATATTCGCGAGGCAGGCAGCACGGCGGCGCAGGAATTGGCCTTTACGTTGGCCGATGGGTTCGAGTACGTGCGTTGGGCGATTGAGCGTGGGTTGGACGTGGACGATTTTGCGCCGCGCTTGAGCTTTTTCTTTAACGCCCACAATGACTTTTTCGAAGAAATCGCCAAGTATCGCGCCGCACGGCGCATCTGGGCGCGCGAGTTGCGCGAGACGTTTGGGGCGCAGAATCCACGTTCCTGGTTGTTGCGCTTTCACACCCAGACCGCTGGTTGTTCGCTGACGGCTCAGCAACCCGAA
The DNA here is from genome assembly GCA_964607235.1 of uncultured Anaerolineae bacterium. Taxonomy (GTDB): domain Bacteria; phylum Chloroflexota; class Anaerolineae; order S140-20; family S140-20; genus CAZSJU01. The sequence goes on from CAZSJU010000013.1 coordinate 8,365, forward strand.
ATCAACACCGTGCGCGTGGCGTTGCAGGCGCTGGCAGCGGTTTTGGGCGGCACTCAGAGCTTGCACACCAATTCGTTGGATGAGGCTCTGGCCCTGCCCAGCGAGTATGCCGTCAAGATCGCCCTGCGTACGCAGCAAATCATCGCCCACGAGAGCGGGGTCATCAATACAGTCGACCCGCTGGGCGGTAGCTTTTTCCTCGAATCTATGACGGACCGTATTGAAGCCCAGGTGCGTGATTACATGAGGCAGATTGAGCAGCGGGGTGGTGTGATCCCGGCGTTAAAGACTGGCTTTTTTCAACGCGAGATCGCCGAGGCTGCTTATCGCTACCAGCGTGAGGTTGACGAGGGGCAGCGGCGCGTCGTCGGCGTCAATGCCTATGTCGAAGATGAACCGTTGTCCATCCCACTCTTGAAAATCGACGCTGAGGGAGAGCGGCGCCAGATCGACCGCCTGCGCCGGTTACGCGAGGAGCGGGATAACGCGGCGCTGGGCATAGCGCTGGACGCGCTACGGGCGGCCGCGCGGGGTACCGAGAACCTGATGCCTTTTATCTTGGACGCGGTGCGTGCCTATGCCACGCTACAAGAGATTAGCGATGTGTTCCGCGACGTGTTTGGTGTATATCAAGAGCCGATCATCGTGTGACGGCCAGATAAGGTGTGATCTGCCTGATGGTTAAATCTCCTGCCCTATTGTGCGAGGATGGGCAGGAGATTTTGTCGAGATGCTTTGTGTAACGAATGGTGGGTTACTGCTCCATAATACGGGCCAACTCGCATATCTCCATGTCGAGTTCTTTTTGAAAAGCCACAGCCTCTTCCAGAGGCGTCAGGCCGACTTTTCCCCTGACCATGCCGACCATCACCCCGCTTTGTCCATCCAGGAGCGCCTGCACCGCTGCGGCGCCCAGCCGGGTCGCCAGGATGCGGTCATAGGCCATCGGTGCCCCGCCGCGCTGGACGTGGCCGAGCACGGTCAGCCGCACGCCAAATCCGATCTCTTCACGCCGCTCCTTGACAAAGTCGTATAGCGGCCGCGCGCCCGGCTGCCAGCCCTCCGCGACGATGATGATGCAGTGGGCTTTGCCACGAATATAGGCTTCGTCGACGGTCTGGATGACCTCGTCCATCGAAATCTCGACCTCGGGAATCAAGGCCAACTCGGCGCCGGCGGCGATGGAAGCCATTAGCGCCAAATATCCCGAATCGCGCCCCATAACCTCGATCAGAAAGGCCCGCTGATGCGACGATGCGGTGTCTTTGATCTTGTCCACCGCGCTGATGATAGTGTTGAGCGTCGTGTCCACGCCGATCGAGATGTCGGTGCCGTTGACGTCATTGTCTATGGTGGCGGGAATGCCGACCACGGGAAAATTTAGCTTGTGTAATTGCAACGCGCCTGTCAGGGAGCCGTTCCCTCCAATCACGACCAG
>CAZSJU010000013.1:9902-16171 GCA_964607235.1 uncultured Anaerolineae bacterium
GCTTGTGTAATTGCAACGCGCCTGTCAGGGAGCCGTTCCCTCCAATCACGACCAGTCCGTCGACGCCAGACCGGTTGAGGTTACGCAACGCTTCTCGTTGGCCTTGCTTGGTTTTAAACTCCAGCGAACGAGCAGTGCCTAAAAAAGTCCCGCCCTGATTCAAGATCCCGCCCACCGAACGGGCGTCCAAATCTATCATTTCGAGGTTGATCAGGCCGGAATAGCCCCGACGCACACCTTTTACTTGCAGGCCTTTGTCGATGGCGGTGCGTACCACTGCTCGAATGCACGGGTTCAGGCCGGGGCCATCTCCACCGCTGGTTAACACTGCAATGCGATTCATTTTTTTACTCCTCCAAGATTTATCTAGACGGATAAGGCAAACCGGTTTTGGCATCTTTTATGTGTGAACGCACTTTGGCAGCACTAGTACAAGAACATGGGCTTGCCTTCTACACGGCGCAGTTTGGGACGATAGTTTTCTTTATCGTACAGCTCGTCTACGTCCACCCGTTTGACGCCTTCGATCACCGTTTTTAGCGGCACGTGGGTATAGGTGCCGTGGCGCAACGCGACCATACGGTTGAACCGCCGGTCGAGGATCAAGTCCATCGCAATATTGGCATAGTTGATCGCGACCATCAGGTCCAGCGAGTCGGGCGCGCCACTGCGCATCAAATAGGCTATGCGTTGGTATAGCGTGTGTTGTTGGGTCATCTGTTTGATTTGTTGGCTGACAAACTCACCGATCCCCCCTAGCTTGCGGTGTCCATAGGCATCTTGTGGCCCTGATTCGATCACTGTACCGCCAACAGGATGGGCGCCCTCGGAAATGGTCATCATGGCGTAATGGCTGGGGTTGTCTTGTTTGTCTTTGACCATAAAGTCAGCCAATTTTTGCATGTCAAAAGGGACTTCAGAGATGATGGCCCGATCCACTCCGGCCAGGTGCGAAGAGACCAACGCGGTCTCGCCCGAACGGCGGCCGAACAGTTCGACGACGGCGATCCGTTCGTGGGAGCCGGCGGACGTGCGGAGTTGATGGATGAATTCCACGCTGCGGGTGATCGCGGTGGAAAAGCCGATGCAATAATCAGTGCCATAGACGTCGTTGTCCATAGTCTTGGGGATGGCTACGATGGGCAGGCCTTCCCGGTGCAGGCGTTCGCCGTAGCTCAGGGTATCGTCGCCCCCGATCGGGACCAGCAAGTCCAGTTGTAAATGTTCTATGACTTTGAGGATGTGGGGCGTAAAATCATAGCGGGATGGTGCTTGGTCGCCCGTTGGCAAAGAGGCGTCGCGCAAAAAAGATGGTACGTTTTGGGGCCTGACGTTGGATGGGTTGGTGCGAGAGGTGTGCAAAAAGGTCCCACCGGTGCGGTCTATGGTTCGCACCATGCGTCTATTTAGGCGCAACACGTTTTTACGCTGTGAAGCCGGGTCGTCCAGGTCAAAGCCCAGCAGTCCGCCCCACCCTCGGCGGATGCCAATGACCTCATACCCCGCGTCAAAGGCGCGCATGACCAGCGCTTTGATGCACGGGTTGAGGCCGGGGACATCGCCCCCGCCGGTCAATAGGCCAATTCTCATCGGTTCCCTTTCCTGGCTCAAGAGCTTTGAACAAGTGCAGAGATATCGTCTCGTGTGGGTTACGGTGTGCTCTTGGCTAACATCTTGCGTTTTTAATCCCCCGTCAAGTCTGCGACTTGACCGGCCGTCAGTTCGACCAGTTTGGCATAAGCGATGGCAAAGATAGCGCGTGGCCCTCCTGCGGCAGCATAGACCGTCTCGAAACGGCTTAGCGAACGGTCGATCCAAATGGGCAGCGGTTGTTTGTGGGCCAGGGGCGGTACGCCGCCGATGGCATAGCCGGTGGTCTCGCGCACCTGGTCGGCATCGGCGATCATCACCCGCCGTGCGCCCAGCCGGTGTTTCAGTTTGGCGGGGTTGGCTTTGCGGTCGCCAGCGACGAGCACGACGACCGGTTCACCGTCGGCCAAAAAGACCAAGGATTTGACAATGCTGCCCAGTTGGGTGCCGATGGCCTGGGCAGCCTGTCGCGCGGTGCGCGCGCTGGCATCCAGGTGAATGACCTCGATTTCCACGCCTATGTCGTGCAGGGCGGTTTGAACCCGTTCTGGTCCTCTCATAGTTTACGCTCGCTTTACGCTGTAACAGTCCGGGCCTAGCACAGATTTCAGTTGTTGAGTTAATTCTGGGCAGAAACGGGTCTGGCTGACCGGAAAGGTCAATTCCAGGTTGCCGTTCTTGCATCCGAGCAAATATAGTCTAAAGTGATCGCGCCCTTTAAACTGGGTGAGCAGGTTGTATATTCTCTGCAGCCGTTCTTTGTCGGCTTGTTCGTCCCCGCTACGGTTAAAGTTGATGATCAGTTCCTGGGGAGGCGATGCCACAGGTGGCTCGGAGGGAGCCGTTCCTATAGCAGGCGGCGGCGATTCGCGCAGCATTTGGGCTGGAGGTCGTTCTGGTGGGGGCGGTGGGCTGGGCGTTCGCTTGGTTTGTGCGCCGTTTCCTCGCACAGGGGCTTTAGGCGGGGGCGCCGTTTCCCCGGCGGCCTTGAAGATGCGTATCTGGTCGCTCACGCTCTCGCAGATGATTTTGGGCTCACGTCCCTTGGCATCCACGCGGCCTCGCACCACCACCAACTTGTCCATCTGCCACGTCTCTTGGGTCCCTTTCCAGGTGCGGGGAAACACCACCACTTCTATCAGCCCTTGTAGATCTTCCAGGCCTACAAAGGCCATCGGCGCGCCTTTTTTTGTGGTGTGGGGTCGGATATAGTTGACCATTCCCGCCAGCGTGACGATCTGGCCGTTCAGTGACTCGTCCAGGTCGTTGGAAAAGTGGGTGATGATGTCCTGCAAGTCGGCGATAAAGTTTTGTAAGGGGTGTTCTGAGACATAGGTGCCGACCAATTCTTTCTCCCAGGCCAAACTCTGTTTGCGCGAGACGTCAGAGGTGTCGGGCAATGTGCTCAGGATCGCCGCCTCGGCCGAAAAAGTGACGCCCGTCTCCGCGCCAAACAGGCTCATCTGGCCTACCTCTTTGGCTTTGTGGATGCTGGCGCTATGGCTCATGAGATAGTCAACGGCTCCCAGGAGCTGGGTCCGGGTCCCAAAGCGACGCAGGGTGCCGACTTTGATAAAGCTTTCCAGGGCGCGCCGGTTGACCTGGCGCAAGTCCACGCGGCGGCAAAAGTCATCCAGATCATTAAAGGGACCGCCCTCTGCGCGCGCTTCCATGATGACGTGCACCGGACCTTCGCCCACGTTCTTGACGGCGGCCAGGCCAAAGCGGATGGCCGGTTTGCCATTTTCGCCCTCTTCGATGGTAAAGTCCAGATCGCTGGCGTTGATGTCTGGCGGTTGTACCTCGATGCCCAGCTTGCGGCACTCGGCGACCAACAGGCCAATTTTCTCAGTGTTGTGTCGCTCTACGGTCATCAGTGCCGTCATGTACTCTATAGGATAATGTGCTTTAAGATAAGCGGTCTGACAGGTGATGACGGCATAGTCGGCGGCGTGTCCCTTGGGAAAGCCATAGCGGGCAAAGGCCTCCAGGTCGTCGAAAATTGTCTCGACCGTCTCGCGTGGGATACCGTTCTCGACCGAGCCTTCGACAAAGAGTTTGCGGTGCTTGAGTAGTTTTTCTTTTTGTTTCTTGGCTACGGCCTTGCGCATCAGGTCTGCTTCGCTGGCTGAATAGCCGGCCAGGTCGGTGGCCATGCGCATGATTTGCTCTTGGAAGACAATGATGCCATAGGTTTCTTCCAAGATGGGTTCAAGTTTAGGGTGGCGATAAGTGATTTCTTCTTCACCGTGCATACGCCGGATATAGTTGGGGATGTACTCCAGTGGCCCTGGACGATACAGCGCCAGCACAGCCACGATATGTTCGTACTTGCTGGGGCGCATTTCGCTCAGCACGCGTCGAAACCCGCTACCTTCGACCTGAAAGACGCCCATCACATCACCGTTGGCCAGCAGCTCAAAGGCTTGGGGGTCTTCCAGTGGGATGTTGTACAGGTCGTGCGCGATGCCGTGGCGTGCCTTGATCAGATCGCATGCGTGGCGCATCACGGTCAACGTTGATAGTCCCAAAAAGTCTACCTTGAGCAACCCGATAGATTCCACGATTTCCATCGGCCATTGGGTCATCGCGTCGATGCCCGTGTCGCCGCTGCCTTTGGGACGGTGGAGCGGGCAATACTCGACCAATGGTTTGTCCGAGACGATGACGCCGGCGGCGTGGGTGCTGGCGTGGCGGGACACGCCTTCCAGGGACGCGGCATTTTCCAGCAGCTCGCGAATATAGTCGATTTTGGCGGCCTCGCGGAGTTCTGAGACTTGCTCTATGGCCTCGGGGATGCTGATTGGCTTGCCGGGGATGGCGGGGATTAACTTGGCAATGCGGTCCACTTCGGCCAAGGGCACATCCATCGCTCGTCCCACGTCGCGCACGGCCGCCCGGGCGCCTAGCGTACCAAATGTGATAATCTGTGCAACCTGATCCCGACCATATCTTTGTACGGTGTATTCGATCAGTTCGTGGCGGCGGTCGTCGGGAAAGTCCAGGTCGATGTCGGGCATGGACACGCGCCCGGGGTTGAGAAACCGCTCGAAAATCAGCGCGTTGCCCAGGGGTTCTATCATTGTGATTTCGAGCGAATAAGCCACGATAGAGCCTGCGGCCGATCCCCGGACGTTCCACCAAATGTCTCGCTCGCGCGCCGCCATACATAGGTCCCACACGATGAGGAAATAGGCGTCGAATCCCATTTTGTGAATGATGTCCAGTTCGTGCTCCAGTCGAGCGCGGACCTCTGGCGCGTCGGCACGCGCGCCGTAACGCTGGCGCAGCCCTTTCTCGCACAGCTCGCGCAGGTAACTCTGGGCGTTATATCCATCAGGCACGTCAAAGATCGGCAGGTGATAGCCTTCGAGGTCCAGGTTGACCTCGCAGCGTTCGGCGATGCGTAACGTATTGTCCAGCGCCTCTGGCAATTGTCCAAATAGTTGTTCCATCTCGGCACGGCTTTTGAGATAATAGCTGTCGTCGTTCATGCGCATACGGTCGGGCTCTGCAAAGACTTTGCCTGTCTGGATGCACAGCAACAAGTCGTGGGCATGGGCGTCTTGCTGGCGCACGTAATGCACGTCGTTGGCGGCGATACAGTCCAGTTGATAGCGTTTGCTCCACTCTATCAGCGTGCGGTTGACCTGGGTCAGTTCTGGGATGTTGTGCTCTTGGAGTTCGATGAAAAAGTGATCGCGTCCCAAGACATCCATGTACCAGCCGAGCTGTTCTTTTGCTTTTTCTAGTTGTCCTTCCTGGATGAGTTTGGGGATTTCAGCGGACATGCAGCCGGAAGTGACAATCAAGCCTTCGTGGTGGCGCGCTAGCCATTCGTGGTCAATGCGTGGCTTGTAGTAAAACCCCTCCAGTTGTGCGGCTGTGGCTAATTTGAGCAGGTTCTGATAGCCGGTCTCGTTTTCTGCCAACACCAACAGGTGGTATGCGCGGCGGTCGCGCTCTTGCATTGGCTTTTCAGAAATATAACTTTCCAAGCCGATGATGGGTTTTATTCCCGCCGCTTTGGCAGCCCGGTAAAAATTGATGGTGCCATACATGGTGCCGTGATCGGTGAGCGCAATGGCCGGTTGACCGAGCGTTTTAGCTTGGTTAACCAGGTCTGGGATGCGACTCAGACCATCGAGCAGCGAGTATTCGCTGTGCACGTGCAAGTGAACAAAAGACATTGTCACAACTCCGCTAATAATTGGCGAAATCAGGCCTCGAGCTCGCGAGGCAGTGCGAGCGTCACCGCCATTATACCAAAGTTTGCCCCAGTGGAGAAATGACTGGCGCCCTTTGGCGGCAAGATCCGACGAATTTTAAGGTTTTGTTTTTTTGCGAGTCTAGCCCGTCGTTAATAGAATAAAATGCCGGCGGCCGTACACGGGCGGGGTTTTAGCATCTTGCTGATCTTGCAGGATGCGTGGATTGGGCACGGTAGGCCGTTTGAAGCAGTGGATGATGTTGAGATGTCGAGGGCTTGTTTCCATCGCCTTTTCCCAGTCGCGTTGGCCCTGCGTGACGTCACGGAGGTTTGTCATGTGCAGCGTCTCGGCGCGCAGTGTGGCGCCCAACGGCGTGACGCTGCCGGCGTCATTGAACTGTCCCAGCACTTGGGCCGCTCGGTCGCGGATCTGTTTGTCGGGATCTTGGAGCAAGGTCACAAGCTGGTT
>CAZSJU010000013.1:16271-25023 GCA_964607235.1 uncultured Anaerolineae bacterium
CCTCAATCCGTATATCAATCCCTATCTCAGTCCATAGCATCATTATAGCATAATTCGGCGTCGGTTCCAAAATGGAGACAGTCTGCGGCGGACCACGCCCATCAGAGTGGCCCCGCGTTGGCGTCCGCTGTGTCTTTTGACCGGGTTTGTTATCCATGACGGCGCATAAAGCGGTGCATCCGCTCCAGGGCCTGTTCTATTTTTTCAAAAGAGGTGGCATAAGAGCAACGGACGAATCCACGCCCGCTTTGGCCAAAGGCACTGCCCGGCACCACAGCGACCCGCTCTTCTTGCAACAGGGTATCGGCAAAGGTTTCATCGTCCATGCCGGTGACGGTGACAGAGGGAAACGCATAAAAGGCGCCCTGGGGCTCAAAGCAGTTCAGGCCGATCTCATTCAGCCCGCCGACGATCAACCGGCGCCGACGGTCATACTCGGCCACCATCGCCTGTACTGCGTCCTCGGCTCCGACCATGGCGGCCAGGGCGGCGTGTTGGCCGACGGTGGGCGCCGACATGATCAGGTACTGATGTACTTTACGCATCGCAGCCAACAGAGGGGTGGGCGCCAGAGCATAGCCAACGCGAAAGCCGGTCATCGCGTAGGCTTTGGAAAAACCCTGCAGCACAATGGACCGCTCGCGCATGTTGGGCAGTGCGCTGAAGCAAGTGTGTTTGACGCCGTAAACCAGTCGGTCATAGATTTCATCCGAGATGACCAGCAGGTCATGGGACTGGGCCAGTTTGGCGATCTCGCCTATGCGCTCGCGGCTCAACACGGCCCCGGTGGGGTTGTTGGGATAGCCAATGAGCAGCGCCTTGGTACGGGGGGTGATGGCAGCTTGCAGCGTTTCGGCGGTCACCTGGAAACGCTCGTGTACGTAGGTGGGAACGGGAACCGGTGTGCCTCCGGCCAGACGGACGCCGGGCGCATAGGAGACAAAGCAGGGTTCGGGCATAATCACCTCGTCGCCTGGGTCCAGTATTGCCGTCAGGGCCAGGTATAGCGCCTCGGAAACGCCGACCGAGACCAGTATGTCGGTCTCGGGGGCGTAATGGACCCCATAGCGTCGCTCGACGTGCTCGGCGATGGCGCGCCGCAGCTCGATCAAGCCCGAATTGGAGGTATAGTGTACGTCCCCATTGTTCAGCGCGCGTGTGCCAGCGTGTGTGGCCAGTTGGGGGGCGTTAAAGTCCGGTTCGCCGATGCCCAGGCTGATCACGTTGTCCATGGTGGCAGCGATATCAAAGAAACGCCGAATACCTGAAGGCGGCACGGCGTAGACGCGTTTGGATACAAAGTTGCGCATTGATTTTATTCTCCCTTGACGTGAATTGTTATGGATTCAGCTTTCAGGGACCATGTGTCCCTGGATTCATCATAGCTCAGTGTGAATCTTGAATCATCAACGGTCGCGACCTCAAAGACCGGCCCGCTTGGGGTCCGCCATTGTTTTAGGACCTGCGCGATCTGATACCGCCGGCCGCGCCAGACCAAGGCGGTGGGACGCTCGGCAAACGTATAGCCCGAGTGACACTCGACGCTTACTGGAGAATTTGAGGCGCTCTTTGTTGATGCCATGGTGTGGCTGACTCGTAGGTGTGAGCGACTTGAAAGACCGTTTCCTCATCAAAGGCGGGTCCCATCAGTTGCAATCCAATGGGCAGCCCTTGGGGATCAAAACCGCAGGGTAGGCTCAAGCCGCAAATCCCTGCTAGATTCATCGACAGGGTGAAAACGTCTTGCAGATACATTTCCAGGGGGGTGTCCGTCTTGGCGCCGATGGGAAAGGCCGTCGTTGGCGTCGTGGGCGCAGCGATAACGTCCACCTGCTCAAAGGCGGCGTCGAAATCTCCCTTGATTAGCGTGCGCACTTTTTGGGCTTTGAGATAGTAGGCATCGTAATAGCCGGCGCTGAGGGCATAGGTGCCCAGCATGATGCGCCGTTTGACCTCGGGACCGAAGCCGCGTCCACGGCTTTCTTGATAGACTTGTTTGATACCCTGAGCCTCAGCACGGTACCCATAGCGCACGCCGTCATAGCGGGCCAGGTTGGCGCTGGCCTCGGCCGGGGCGATGAGGTAATAAACCGGCAGCGCATAATCCGTGTGAGGCAGGCTGATCGTCTGTACTGTGGCGCCCAGCTCGCCCAGTTTGTCGATGGCCGCACGCACGGCGGCCTCGACGTTTGGCTGTATCCCTGCGGCCAAGTATTCTTGGGGCACGCCTACGCGCACGCCCCTGAGATCAAGGGGCGTTGCCAACGCATGACGGTAATTGGGCACCGGCCGGTCCACCGAGTTGGCGTCGCGCGGGTCGTGTCCGGCAATGACCTCTAGCAATGTGGCTGCGTCATAGACGGTGCGCGCAAAGGTGCCGATTTGGTCCAGGGAGGAAGCAAAAGCGACCAACCCGTAACGGCTCACCCGGCCATAGCTGGGCTTGATCCCCACGACGCCGCACAAGGCGGCGGGTTGCCGCACGCTGCCCCCCGTATCGCTGCCCAGTGCACCCAGGCACATCTCGGCCGCAACGGCGGCGGCGCTGCCGCCACTGCTGCCGCCGGGCACCCGAGAGGGGTCCCAAGGATTGCGGGTGCTAAAGTAGGCCGAGTTCTCGGTGCTGGACCCCATTGCAAACTCGTCAGTGTTGGTTTTGCCTAGCAACACGGCGCCGGCGGCCTTGAGGCGTTCAATGACAGTGGCGTCATAGGGTGGATTGAACCCTTCCAGGATGCGCGAACCACAGGTGGTGGGGCTGCCTGTGACGTTGATAATGTCCTTGATGGCCAACGGGATGCCCAGTAAAGGGCCTTTTTCGCCGGCGGCGCGCCGTTTGTCAGCGCTGCGGGCTTGTTGACGCGCTTTTTGGGGCGTAAAGTGTAGGTAGGCTTGGATGCGGCTGTCCACGGCCTGCACCCGCTCAATCAGCGCCTCTGTCAGCTCCAGAGACGTGATTTCGCCATCGCATAGTTTCTCTTGGGCCTGTTTGATGGTTAGTTGGTGGTAGTCCATCATCTACTCCAACACGGCTTGCACTCGGAAACATCCATCTTGGGTATCAGGAGCGTTGCGTAAGATCTCGTCGTGCCCCATGGAAGGATGGGGTTCGTCGACGCGCATCACGTTGCGTACGGGCAAAACGGTCGCCGTTGGTGGGATGTCAGAGGTGTTCAATGCCTGGAGACGCTCAGCGTACTCGAGTACTGAGGACAGTTGCTCTTGATATAGCGCGATCTCTTTGTCTGTCAAGGTCAGCCGGGCCAGCTCGGCGATGTGAATCACCTGCTCACGTGTCAGCTTCATATTTTATCTCCTGGTGTCGTGATTATAGCATCACCCCGTAGCATTGGCAATCTGTAGTTTTTGCGTGGCAGCGCTGCCACCATCTGTTTGGTCAACCAGGTTAAATCTCTTCACCAAAGACGGGACTGAAACGCAGAAAGAACAAATAGCCCGCGATCAGGAACAAGACTGCCGTGATGGCCGTGCGCAACAAAAAGTCCAAGCCAGGCTGGACGCCCCAGTACATCAAGTCACGGTAGGAGGCGATGATCGAAGCCATAGGGTTCAAAATACGGAACCAGCGTTGTACGTCATAGCTGCTCAGGACCAGGCTGCCGATCTGTATGCCCCCCTGACCGACCTGGCTGATGGGATAAAAGACCGGCGTGAGAAAGAACCAGGCTTGAATCATAACTTCCATCACGAGGTAGGTGTCGCGGTAAAAGACATTGATTGTGGACAGGATGAACGAGACGCCCAAGGTGAAAGAGATTTGAACCAGGATGACGGCCGGCAGCAGCAGGATCCAGAAGGTAGGCGCGCGACCCAGGACTGTCGCAAGGAACAAGTAAACCGGCAAGGCCAATAAATAGTTTGTCAGGTTGGATAACACTGTCGAGATGGGCAGTACTTCACGCGGAAAATAGACCTTTTTAATCAGATGAGCGTTGTTGACGATGCTACCCGTGGCCCCCATGACCGAGGTCGAGAACAAGTTCCAGGCCAGGACGCCGCTGAGGATAAAGGCCGGATAGGCCGGTAGATCGCTGTTGCCTGCCAACACTTTGAAGACAAAGGTAAAGACCAGCATCATGAGCAGAGGATTGAGCAGCGACCACAGGATGCCCAACACCGAGTTTTTGTAGCGCACTTTCAAGTCGCGTACAACCAGGTTGAGGATTAAATCGCGGTAGGCCGCAAGTTCACGCAAGCGCGCAAGGAGACTCATAGATTTTTACCCTTGTGCCGTTGCTCAGAGATGGCTAACGTTGGTTCGTGATGGGTGTCCCGTTCGTCGGTGGTCTGAAACAGCCCGTCATAAATAGAGAGGATGTTGCGCCCGGCTTGATCCCACGCATAGCGTTCGGCGGCCCGTTGGCGCAGGCTGTGCCCCAGAGCTTTGGCCCAGTCGGGATCGACGATCAATGATTGTAGGGCATCGGCCAACCCGTGCGCGTCCTCGCTCGCGGCGTACACGCCCAGGTCCCCTAAAAATTCGCGACTGACGGGCATATCAAAGGCGACCGTCGGCAGCATCATTGCCATATAGTTCAGTATTTTGCCGCTGCCCTCGGTGTCTGAAAGTTTGGGCGCGGCTGCAATATCTCCCAGGGCCAGATACCGCGGGGCCTCATCATAGGGCACTTTGCCGGTAAAGGTGACCCGGTCTTGCAGTCCCAGGTCTGCGGCCATCTGGCGGTAATGAGCCACGGCCGGATACCCCATAATCAAAAAATGAGCGTTGACCTGGCGGTCGCGCAGCGCCGCTGCGGCCTGTAAGAGTTTGTCAACGCCCTGATAATCGGTCAACAGTCCCAAATAGACGACGACGGTCCGTTCAGTGGGAATGCCCAGTGAAGCTCTCCACGCTTCCCGCTCTGCTGCGCTTATGCCGCCGCCGGGCTGGAAAAAATCCAGGTTGACGGCATCGGGTACAGGGTGGATACATTGGGGCGCGCAGCCAAAATCTTGCTCGAGTAGCTTGGCCGTATGTAGCGAGCTGGTCAGGATCACCTGCGGCAGCCGGTTAATGCGTCGTTCTAGCCGCAGCATGGGTTTGTACCACGAACCTTTGGGATCGAGAAAATTGTGGTCAACCATCTCGGACGTCATGCTGCCTTGCAAGTCGAACACCAGTGGGACGCCACGCAGTTTGGCCAGGGCGCTGCCAATGAGCGCACCTTCGTGTAGATGGGCGTGAATCAAGTCAAAGCGCCGACGCAAGACCAACTTTAGCGCGGTCCAGGACAGCAAGACATCAAAGCCGATTTTGTGACGCGAGGAGCCTACCTCGTACTCTGCGCGCCAGGGCACAGGACGGGTGCGGACGATTTCCAGGTTGGGCAGATTGCGCCCTTTGTAATAGGTCACGATGGTGATTTGCTGGCCCAGTTTTTGCAGAATCCGGGCCTCTTCTAGGATGCGCACGTGACAGCCGTAATCGGCAAAGAACGAAGTGGGCGCAACCATCAAGATGCGGTAGCGCGATATGTGCGGTTGTAAAGCGGGCATCACTTGTCCTTAGGTTTGTGTTGACTGAGGCCGAACAGGTTGCCTAGCAGACCTGGACGCCCCTGCATTTCGGACGCTGCGGGTCTTGTTTCCCAGTTGGCTTTGGCGCGGTCGTCCAGCCAGAGGTCCCGTTCAAAAGTGCTCTGGTCAAAGACGTGTTGTAGCGCATCCGCGTCATCGACCGCGATCCATTCGCGGAACTGGGTCAACTGATCAATCAAGGCGTCAATGCGGGGCAACAGGTTCGCTGAATTGAGCATGATCCGCGCGCGTTGCGCCGCGGCGTCACCGGCGAGGGGCGCTGTGGTTGCGTCAAAGATGTGGTCTGCCAGCTTGCGCGCCTCACGCCAGCTCGGCGACCCGGCAGCTTGCTGCATCAGGGCCAGGCTGGTCAGTATTGGCAGCGTTTCGACCGCTGCCCGGAGACCGTCGTGCTCGACGGGGTCCAGGTAAAAGGGACGTGCCTGGAGCAAGTTGACCAATCCTGTGACGAGCTTGGCTGCCTTGGGATTCGCTTTGGGCGAGAGGCAGAGGGGGTATAGCATGTCTTGGAACAGGTCCGCGCGCGCGCCGTCCAGCCCGGCCATCGCTTCCTCAGCGGATAGGTTGAGGAGCGGGGCGCCGCCGATGAAAAAGACGCCTTGCGCTAACGCCTCTTCTGCCCAGGCAAGTGCCGGCTGTTTTAGCGTGGCGGTGTCGGTGACGACGCAGCCTTGTTTCAAGTCCGGGCCGATGACTTGCAGCGTCTCCCGGATCTCCAAGAGCGGGATGGCGAGGATCACCATATCGGCATCACGGCAAGCGCGGGGCAGGTTAAAACTGGTCTTGTCTACCGCGCCCAGTTTGCTTGCCTGGTGGTTGCGTTCGGGGTGACGGTCATGTCCGACGATTTCTATGGGTTTGCCGCTATTTTTGAGCGCCAGCCCCATAGAGCCGCCAATGAGCCCTAGGCCAATGATGGTGATACGGGGATTGCTCATGTCAATTCACTCCGTCGGCCCACTGGAGGGTAGCCAGTAGCCGGTCTAGGTCGTCTTGGACGACTGGAATACGTTCTTGGTGCCGCCGAATCAGGTTGACGGTGGTGGGTGAACAGCCGGCCTTGGCGGCCCATTGTGCGCCCACTTGGGGGTGCTGGCGATGGACGACAAAGCTTCTGCGCCACCACGGCACTGGGTCGTCATTGATGCTGCGGGCCAGCCACGCCAACAGGCCCGGCGCCCAGCGCTCGAGCAACACGATCAGTGCCCGTTGCCACAGCCAGATGCGCGTCGCGGATTTGCCTACGTCGTGTAAAAGGGCCGCCGCCAGCAGGTCTCGATCCTCGTGCCCGGCCTGGCGTAGCGTGGCGCACACGTTCAAGCTGTGACGTTGGTCATTGGGGGCCATCCGCTGGAATAGGTCGCGCTGACGCGGCGTCAATAGCATGATGAGTGCTTTGTAGTTCTCCTCACACGCGCGCGCCGTCAAAGCGTCAAAAAACTGCCTAAAGCGGTACACCAAGGATGAGGCCCGCTAGCTTTTGAGCTGGCACGTACAGAATCGTGCCCAGGATACCTGGTCCTGGCAAAGCCTGGTCAAAAAAGATCAGTGCCAGGAGCACCATAGGTGCAAAAGGCTGCAGGCGCTCTAAAAAGTTCACCACGTCATCGGCCCAACGCGTCCGGACAAGACTCAAGAGGCCGCGTATCACACTAAACCCATCCAAGGGATAAAGCGGGATGAGATTGAACAGCGCCAGGCCGATGTTGATCCACAGCGCGACAAATAGGAATTGAAAGGCCAGATCAGGCAGCGTCAAAGTACTCTGGACTGCCAGGCGCAGCGGGATGCCCCACAAGATCGCCTGCAGGATGTTAGAGATCGGCCCGGCTGCGGCCGTGATGGCTCCGCCGACCCGTGGGCCATATTTCAGGTTGTACGGGTTGACCGGCACGGGTTTGCCCCACCCGATGCCATAGCCGGTGAGAGCAGAGACTAACATCATCATTGTGCCCATCGGGTCCAGGTGCGCCGCTGGATGCAGGGTCACCCGACCTTCATAGTAGGCCGTGCGATCACCCAGTTTCATAGCGGCCCACGCGTGGGCGAATTCGTGAAGGGAGATGGCTGAAAGGAGAACCAGTACCGTTATGAGAAAATCTACCAAGTTAAATTGTGACAACAAACTATTTTACTCCATTAATCTATCGCGAACCGCATTATACGACGGATAAGCATGAAAACAACTCGTCAACATGGCTTACATTGTACTCGAAAAGCGAGTGCCCAGCAAGGAAACGGCATTGGCGATA
Source organism: uncultured Anaerolineae bacterium (assembly GCA_964607235.1). GTDB lineage: Bacteria > Chloroflexota > Anaerolineae > S140-20 > S140-20 > CAZSJU01. The sequence goes on from CAZSJU010000013.1 coordinate 24,083, forward strand.
AATTTCTCTGTCAGAGTGTGCTGTGCTTCCTCTTGTGACTAGAGTGTGCTGTGCTTCCTCTTGTGACTAGAGTGTGTTACACTATTTGAGTTGAGGTTGTGGGATGAGGGATACTGATAAGGGAGGGATGATGGACCTTGAATTGGACGACGTCGTGCGATTGCGCAAGCCTCACCCATGTGGCGGGTACGAGTGGCGCGTGGTGCGGCTGGGCGCCGATATTGGCGCCGTGTGCACCACTTGCGGGCGCCGGGTGCTGATGCCACGACGCAAGTTTGAGAAGCAGGTCAAGCAGGTAGTACAACATCGGGACGCTAGCGGTGCTGACCGCGCGTGATAGCGATTGGCACTCGAGTGGCTGGTTATTTGAACACCGAGTTTTTCTTCATAAACATCGAAGGGGGCAAGTCAAACCCGTAGCGTTTGAGCTCGGGGGTGCAGAGCGGACGCAGCCCGGTTGGCTCGTGAGCCCCCTCGACTTTTTTGTCGGGACTGTCTCCCCAATCGTTGAATTTGAACAGGTCCTGCAACACGACTGTCTCGCCTTCCATACCCTGGATCTCGGTGATGTGGGTCACCTTACGGCTGCCGTCCCTGAGACGGCTGGCCTGGACGATCATATGTATGGAAGAAGCGATTTGCTTGCGGACGATAAAGAGTGGCAGGTCCATCCCGGCCATCAAGACCAGCGTTTCCAGTCGGGAGATACATTCGCGCGGCGAGTTCGAGTGCACGGTGGTCATGCTGCCATCGTGGCCGGTGTTCATAGCCTGTAACATGTCCAGTGCCTCACCGCCACGGCACTCACCGACGATGATGCGTTCGGGCCGCATGCGCAAGGCATTGATGACGCAACGTCGGATGGTGATTTCGGTGGGGCTTTCCGGATTGGGCTTTTTGGTCTCCATACGTACCACGTGACGTTGCTTGAGTTGCAACTC
>CAZSJU010000014.1:0-1100 GCA_964607235.1 uncultured Anaerolineae bacterium
GAGACGGCGCTGCGTGAAAAGCCGTTCATGATGCTCTATGCCGAGTCCATTTCGCCATTATTGTATCCTGACGAGTCAGTGGACAAACTGTTGTTCTGCGCTGAAAAGGGCATTCCGGTCACCTATCCGCCTTCACCCAACACCGGCGGCGGCGGCCCGATTAGCCTGGCGGGCGCGTTAACCCTGGGCAACGCCGAGGCTCTGGCGGGATTGTTGCTCACGCAATTGGTGCGACCTGGCACCCCTTACCTATACGGCATGAACACCGCCGCCCTGGATATGAAGTCGGCCATCGTCAGTTATGGCGCGCCAGAATGGCCGACGGGGATGGCTGCGTGGTGTGACCTTGCGCGTTATTACGATCTGCCCGTATGGGGCGCGGCCGGCGCGACCGATAGCAAGGTCGTGGACGCGCAGGCCGGGATTGAGGCGTCGATTTCGATAATGTCTGCTTTCCTGACCCGTTGTAACCTGGTGCACGACGTGGGATACATTGAATACGGCACGACCTCTGCGATGGAAATGCTGGTCATCGCGGACGAGATCATCCGTGACGTGCGTTTCATCATGGGGGGCGTGGAGGTCAGTGAGCGCACCCTGGCCCGCGAGGCGATTCACCGTGTCAAGCCGGGCGGTGGTTTCCTGGCTGACGACCACACGTTGGACAACTGGAAGTGGGCGCAGTGGCGGCCGGCATTGATCGACCGCATGCGCTACGACCGCTGGGTGAAAAAGGGCAGCAAGGATATGACGACCCGCGCCAACGAACGAGCCCGCGAGATTCTGGACGCACACGAGGTGCCGCCGCTGCCAGAGCGTGCCGAAGAGATGATTGCCCAAGTGCTCCAAGAGCGCCAGGCGCAGGGCGAATAGCACAATCGCTTCACAAGCCTGGCAAAGGTCAAGACGGCCTTTGCCAGGCCCATCGGATGTATACTGACCATACGGTCAACACGGGTAAGGAGTGAGCAAATGCCACGACCGGGCCTTATAGGTGGACAATATCGGCCCTTGAGCGAGGCGCAGATTCAGCAGATCCACCATGCGTCTCTAAAAGTATTAAAAGAGACCGGCATCTACGTCGAGCAGGCCGAGGCGTT
>CAZSJU010000014.1:1200-24636 GCA_964607235.1 uncultured Anaerolineae bacterium
CGTCTCTAAAAGTATTAAAAGAGACCGGCATCTACGTCGAGCAGGCCGAGGCGTTGGCTCTGTATCGTCAGGGGGGCGCTCGGATTGACGCAGACCACCGGGTGTACATCTCGGCTGATATGGTGCAAGCGGCCCTGGAAAAAGCGCCGTCCAAGGTGCTGCTGGCCGGGCGTGACCCGGCACAAGACGTCGTGCTAGAGGGCAAACGAGTTTACGTTGGCACCGGCGGCTCCCCGACCATGGTGCTGGACCCCGGCGCTGATGTCGTACGCGCGGGCATTTTGCGTGATCTGGTCGACCTGGCGCGGCTGGCCGATGCGTTGGGACATTGTGATTTCATCGTCATCCCGTTGCACCCCACCGACGTCCCAGAAAAAGACGTGCCGGTCAACCGCTTTTATACATGTCTGTCCAACAGCACCAAGCATATTATGGGGGGCGCGGGATCTGTAGACGGCGCCCGTCAGGTCATCGCGCTGGGCACAATGATCGCGGGTGACCTGGAAAAGTTGCAAGAACGGCCCATCTTGTCGGCCATCACCAGTTGGATGGTCAGCCCCCTGCACGTGGACACTAGCGTGACCGATATCCTCATCGAGTGGTGCAAACACGGTTTACCGGTGGCGCTTTCATCCGCGCCGATGGCCGGTTCGACCGCCCCGATGACCTTGGCCGGTTCGTTGGTGCAGCTCAACGCCGAGCAGCTCAGCGGCATCGTGCTGACCCAGTTGGTGCGCCCCGGCACGCCGGTGCTGGCGGGCTATATCCCCGGTGTAGCCGACATGCGTACCGGGGGATATTTGGGTGGCACCATCGAGTTCGGGATGATGCAGGCGGCCGCAGCGCAGTTGGCGCACTTTTACCAGGTGCCCATTTATTGCTCTGCAGGGATGACCGATAGCAAATTGCCCGACGCGCAGGCCGGTTATGAAAAAATGTCCACACTGTTATTGGCGGCGATGGGCGGCGCGAACTATATCCATCACGCCATCAGTATGGTCACCAATATGAATGCGGCCTCTTTGGAACAGGCGGTCATCGACGACGAAATCGCGGGCATGGTGATGCGCGCGTTGCGCGGCATCGAGGTGACGGAAGACGCGCTGGCGGTGGAGGCCATCCACCGCGTCGGGCCTGGCGGTCACTATTTGATGGACCCGCATACCGTACAATTCATGCGCTCCGAGCTCTTTTATCCCACAGTGGCGGACCGTCAGAACCGGTCCGTTTGGGAGCTACAAGGGAAACAAGATACACGTGCACGCGCGGCCGCCCGGGTAAAAGCGTTGCTCAGCAAACACCAAGCCCCTGGGTTGCCCGCGCCGGTTGACGCGGCCGTGCGTGCCAGGTTTAATATTTTGTGACATGTGAGGAATACTAGATGCCTTTTACCCACCGAATCGCGCACTTGAAAGCAGAAGGCGCTTACGCCGTGTTGGCCCAGGCCCAGGCGCTAGAGGCGCAAGGCCGGGAAATTATCCACCTGGAGATTGGCCAGCCGGACTTTGACACGTATCCGCACGTCGCGATGGCCGGCATCCGTGCCATCGCGACCGGTCAGACCCGCTACAATCCACCGGCCGGCCTCCCGACCTTGCGAGCGGCCTTGGCCGAGGACGCAGGGCGGCGACGGGGCGTCTCGTTCGCGCCGGATCAAATCGTGGTCGCGCCGGGCGCCAAGCCGTTGCTGTTATTACCAATGCTAGCCTTGCTAGAGCCGGGGGACGAGGTGCTGTATCCCGATCCTGGGTTCCCATCCTACGAGGCGGCCATCGGTTTGGCCGAGGCCAGACCGGTGCCGGTGCCGCTGGTAGAAGCGCGCGGTTTCGACCTGGACCTACAAGCGCTTGACGACAAGCTTAGCTCCCGGACGCGGATGATCATCCTCAACTCGCCCGGCAATCCCACCGGCGGGATCCTTTCCGCCGAGACGTTAGCCCACGTCGCCGAGATGGCGCGTCGCCATGATCTGTGGATCTTGTCCGACGAGATTTACTTGCGGCTGAGTTATGGAGAAGCGGTGCCCAGCATCGCCTCCTTGCCAGATATGACCGCGCGCACGGTGCTGGTCGATGGCTTTTCCAAGACGTATGCCATGACGGGCTGGCGGTTGGGCTTTGGCGTGATGCCCGAGTCGCTGGCGACAAAGATTGGTTTGTTGCTCACCCACTCGGTGGGTTGCACGGCCACCTTTACCCAACTGGCGGGGCTGGAGGCGGTGCTTGGCCCTCAGGAAATGGTGGATGCCGTGTGCGCCGAATTTAAGCGGCGTCGCGACTTGATCGTGGAGGGGCTCAATGCGATTCCAGGCGTCCGTTGCCCGCTGCCCCGGGGAGCGTTTTACGTCTTTCCCAACGTCCAGGCCTTTGGCCGGTCATCAGCAGAACTGGCCGGTTATTTATTGCAAAAAGCTGGCGTAGCGGTGCTGCCCGGTACAGCCTTTGGTCGTGGCGGAGAAGGTCATCTACGGCTGTCCTACGCCAACTCTTTTGCAAACATCAAAAGCGCCTTGGCACGCATCGCACGCGCCTTGGCTGCGCTGTCGCGTTAACTTAAGGCAGGGCCGGCATCGGTTTATGCCCTTGCTGTCCCCTTGGCATGTGTATCAGGTCCATTAGCAGTTGGACAGAAGGCAGGGAGGGATTTCCGGACTTGCATTTCTTGACACAAAGTCAGGGTCTACGATATAATAATGGGGTCTAGAGAATCTGCATGTCGCCCACTGTCAAGCCTCAAGGACTGGGCAGTTACTGCATATCCCCCTTGGAGTTGCAGAGATGCCCTGCGTGCTGCTTTCTCGTGTACCTCATTGTTGTGCCAATCGTTCTGTCTCAATTCAAGTTGCTTTTCGTATGCTGTCCCATACAAATTAGCCACTTTTGCCGCGATGGGTTTACCATCATCAACACTGCCGGCGCCGAGCTAGATGGTCAACTTTACGCTTGCCGAACGTCTGACATCTGTTGTGACCGTTTGACCTTTTTACGTGCAAACCAATCCGTACCCGTGCCACCTGCACTAGCGTGCGGCGCAAGTGTGACCGCACCCGTGCTGACCGCCCCTGGCACTGCCCGCCAGGGCAAGTGAGGGTCAGTAGGGTCAGTGGAGGAGAACGAAAGGAGGTGTTCTGGAAAGTTCTTTGAGCGATTGTCCCATTAGCGGGGCAGAGGAAACCGTTCGTTTTTGACCAAGTAGACTCAGAGGAGGAGTACCTGATGGAGATTATCAAGCGTAAGCAGCATAAAGAAGCCCATGCCTATATCCCCGAGTTAAAAGAACTCTATCGTGCGGGGCGCATTACCCGACGCGAGTTCCTGCGCAACGCGACCCTGCTGGGGATGTCCCTGGCCGGCGCCAGCGCTTTTCTATCCGGCTGTGGTGGTGACGAGGAAGAGCCCACAGCCAAGCCCGAGGCGACCAAAGCGCCCGAACCGGCGGGTGGCCCTGTACGTGGCGGGACCATGCGCGTCGCTTCCCAGGTGCAAAAGGTCACGCACCCGGCCCAGTTCTCCTGGGTGTCACCGTCCAACCAGTTGCGCCAGGTGGCTGAATACCTGACATATACTGACGGCGATAATGTCACCCATCCGTGGTTGTTGGAAAGTTGGGACGCCACCGACGACCTCAAGACCTGGACCTTGAACCTGCGCCAAGGCATCAAGCACAACAATGGCGATGATTTCAACGCCGATGACGTGATCTTTACCTTTGGCGAGTGGCTCAACGAGGATGTTGGCTCTTCGATGTTGGGGCTGCTGTCCTATATCAGCGCCAATGGCGTCGAAAAAGTCGATGACTATACGGTCAGGCTGAACCTTGATCGGCCCGAGATCGCCGTGCCGGAGCACTTGTTCCACTATCCGGCCCTGGTGTTGAACCATCGTACTTTCGAAGGTGACTTTTTGAAAGCGCCGCACGGCACGGGCCCCTATACGCTAGAAACGTACAGCGAAGGCGAGCGCGTGTTGCTCAAACGCCGCGAGGACTATTGGCAAAACGGCGCTGACGGCAAGTCGTTGCCCTACCTGGACGCGATGGAATTCATCGACATGGGCGAAGAGACCTCGGCCTGGATCGCCGCGGTCCAGGCAGGAGAAGTTGACCTGCTGGACCTGGGAGACCTGGGCGGCACCGACATCTATCTGGCGTTGAAGGACAATGCGGACGTCAACGTAGTCCCGGTGCCCACCGCGCAGACGCGCGTCATGCGCATGCGGGTAGACCTGGAGCCCTGGACCGACAACAATGTGCGTATGGCGCTCAAGTTGTGCCAGAACCGGGAAAAGATCCTCAACCTGGCTTACTTTGGTGAGGGCCTGCAAGGGCAGGATGTGCACGTCGGCCCGATGCATCCCGAGTATTGTGAGAAGCCGATCCCGGCCTATGATCCCGAGAGAGCCAAGCAATTGCTGGCCGATGCGGGCTATCCCGATGGGCTAGACGTAGAGATCAGCGTCGGCAGTGGCTGGCCCGACGTCGTTTCCTACGCCGAGGTGCTCAAAGAGGACGCCGCTGCGGGTGGCTTTAACATTACCCTCAACGCAATGCCCAACAGCCAGTACTGGGAGCAATGGACCGAGGTTTCGCTGGGCATCACCCCCTGGACGCATCGTCCTTTGGGCACGATGGTCATGACGCTGGGATATACCGCCGACGAAGATGGCAACCCGGCTTCCTGGAACGAGTCTCGCTGGGTGGATCAAGAGTTCAATGAACTGATGAACCAGGCCAACGGCACGTTGGATGTGGAAAAGCGACGCGCGATCTTTTGTGATATCGAGCAGATCATGATGGATCGCGGACCAATCGGCATCGCCTATTGGCGCAACGTCTGGTTCGTGTACACCAAGGCCTTGCACGACGTTCCGGGACACCCCACCTTCTATATGATGTTTAACGAGGTGTGGAAGGACGCCTAAGGCTGCTGGCCCCGACCCACTTGGTGATTCACCACCTACACAGCCTGGCGCTACCTGTGCTGACCCTGCGGTCAGCACGGGTCAGTAAAGACAAGTGCTAGATGCGGTGTAGAACGAGTGGCTAGCCTACGACCCGCGCGCCACCGGTCGTCCCTCGAACGAGGAGACGACCGGCGGCCGCGGGTGTAGAGGAAAGGAGCATTGCTTATGGCCAAGTTCATCGTGCGAAGGTTGCTACTCATGCTTTTGACGATGCTACTTGTCTCTGTCGCTGTCTTTGTCATTACCGAGGCGGCGCCGGGCAACGTGGCTCGTAACGTGTTGGGGATCCATATTACGCCGGAACAAGAAGCTTCCTTCTTGGCCCAGAACGGTCTGGACAAGCCGATGCTACAGCGCTATTTCTCGTGGCTGGCCGGGACTGATTGGCGGGTCTCGAACACGATTGGCATGTCGGTCAAGCGCGTCACCACCGAGGCTGGTTTCACCGAGTGGTGGGCTGTAGAGGATGGGACGGTGATACGGTGGAAGTTGCAGGGCGAAGACCTGGTCGCTCAGCGCCGTCAGCCCGACGGGAGTGTGCAAGAGGTCATTGAAAACGAGCGCTGGCAGGTCAAAGATCCGGCTATAGAGGCCGAACGCCTGAGGGAATATCGAGCCCAGGTGCTCGAGAATGCCCAACTGGCAGAGGCCGACCGCCAGGCCATCCTCCAAGAACTGGACCGCATCCTCGAGATTTTGGAGGGCCAAGATCAATCCCAGGCGACATTACTCGCAGCGTTGGCGGCGCCTGAAGCGGTGTTGGAGACCATGATCGACGCCGAAGCGGCGCGGAGCAAAGAGACCGTGCAGCAGGTGGCTAAAGAGGTCGCCAAGCAAGACAATCTGATACAAGTTTTTCTCGTCCATCGAGACTTGTCTGCTTCTACTGATCCTAGCAACCAAATCGATCAGCAGAGCATGCAAACCATGGCCCGGCGTCTCAACCAGGCCGCTGAAGCAATTCAAAGTCTAAACCCGGGGCTGGCTGACCAGTTGGCGCAAGCCGCCGATCACTTGACGGCCAAGGATGCAGCGGCGGCCCGTGAGGTCCTGGATGGTGCGGCTCAAACGCTTGATGCGCTGCTCGGTGGCATGGGAGCTTTTGTGGACGCCTTGGAGTCGGGTGATTACCGGCAGGCTGTGAGCGTCTTGCGCGATCTGTCCGACCCGGCCCAAATACCGCTGGACTCTGCCCGTTTGGCAGTCTTGCCCGACACGCTTGAGAGTGTGGCGGAAGCGCTGGAAGGGGCCAACCCAGAGTTTTCAGAGACGTTACTGGGGGCTGTCGAGAGCCTGCGAGCGGGCAACACCGGGGAAGCACGCCAGACCATTGGAGCGGCGGCAGACATTCTGGAGGACTTTGGAGAGACAATCGCCCGCGGAGACGCTGCTGGACCGGCCCGCGCGGCCAGGACGTTCTGGGGCATCGATACACAAAATCACGCCGTCCGCTGGGAAAAAGGGACCGGCAAAAAAGTGTGGCGGTTGGTCCCCGGGTCAGGTTGGTTGGCGACCAGCGGCGGCCCAGTAGAGTACATCCCTTTGCAAAAGGGGCTAATACGGGGCGACCCTGGGCTGTCATTACGCACCGGTCGCCCGGTGGCTGACTTGTTGTTCACCCGGCTGCGTAACTCGTTGATATTAGCCGGCATCGCCTTTGTGATCGTGATGCCGTTGGCCTTGATCATGGGGTTGATCGCCGGGTTAAACGAAGGCAAGCCGTTGGACCGCATCCTTTCGATCGGTGGTATGATGTTCTCTGTGACGCCCGAGTTTGCCACCGGCATCTTTTTGATCCTCATCTTTGCTTCCTGGTTAAAGTTGGTGCCGGGCGCAACCGTGTTTGGCGAGGACGCACCCTGGACGCGGCCGGATATGCTGGTTTTGCCCGTGCTGACGCTGACGCTGGTAGAGTTGGGCTATGTGTTGCGCATCACCCGCGCCAGTATGGTGGAGGTGATGAAGGCCCCTTATATTCGTACCGCTTTCCTCAAAGGGTTACCCTATCGGCGCATCGTGGTCAAGCACGCCCTACGCAACGCCTTGATGGCGCCCATCACTGTCATCATGTTACACGTCAACTGGCTGTTAGGGGGCATCGTCGTCGTCGAGGTCATCTTTGGCTATCCCGGCCTGGGCAGCTATTTGCTCAGCTCGGCGTTGTTCAAAGACTTTAACGCCATTGAGGGCGGCGCGATCATCCTGGTGGCGGTCGCTGTGAGCACCCAGTTGCTGGCCGACATTGTTTACACGTTCCTCAATCCGCGCATCCGATACGGTTAGGGCGTGATCTGATGACGTGTGAGCGATGGGAGATGTGTAACACACGCACTACACTTGAGAGAAGGGAGTGAGTTATGGCGACAAGTGAGCAAACTATAAAAGCGAGCGCTCGGCCGTCGCGCTGGCGAAATGCCTGGGAAAAGATGTCGATCATCTTTGAGTCGAAAATCGCCCTGATCGGTCTGGTCATCGTCCTCTTTTGGATCTTGGTGGCCATCTTTGCCCCATTGTTGACCCCGTATAGCCCTACGGAGCAAGACTATACCGCCCAAAATCAAGGCCCATCGGGTGCTCATCCGCTGGGCACCGACAGTCTGGGCCGGGACATCTGGTCGCGGCTGATCTATGGCGCGCGTGTTGTCTTGGTCGTCTTGCCGGTGAGTGAGAGCTTTTGGCTGCCGGGTGGCACGGCGTTGTGGGGGGTCTTTTTGGGGCTCTTGCTCGGCTCTACGTTGGGCTTGTTGGGCGGTTACGTTGGCGGATGGGTGGACGAGGTCGTGATGCGCTTGTTAGACGCGATGATGGCTTTTCCCGTGATCTTGTTGTACATGATCATCATCGCTGCCTTTGGCGCCTCGGCCACCAATGTCGTGCTGGCCATCGCCATCGTTGGTATCCCAGGTATCGCGCGCCTGGTCCGTAGTCTGACCCTGGATATCCGCACGCGGGACTATATACGGGCCGCCGAGACCCGGGGGGAGAGCGTATGGTACATCATGTTCGTCGAGATCTTGCCCAACGCACGCGGTCCCATTATCATTGATGCGATGCTGCGTGTCGGTTATGCCATCTTTGCGATGGGCACCCTGGGCTTTTTGGGACTCGGCCTGCCGCCACCGTCGCCAGACTGGGGCAGCATGGTCGCCAAGGGGCGGCAGTTCATCCTATCGGGCAGTCCGTGGGCGGCCTTGTGGCCATCGATAGCCATTGCCTCGCTAGTCGTGGGACTCAACCTGTTTGCCGATGGGCTCAGTGAAGAGTCGCTGCGCTATCAATAAGGAGGAACGGCTTATGACTACACATCGTATGCAGAGTCCAGTTCTAAAACTAGAGGACGTTGCCATTTCTTACGAAACCCGTTATGGTGACATAGAGGCTGTCCGCTCGGTGTCGTTTGAGGTCCCGCGCGCCACGACCTTTGGCATTGTGGGCGAGTCGGGCTGTGGCAAGTCCACGGTGGCCTTTGGCATCGTCGACTTTTTGGGAGCGAACGGCAAGATCGTCGGGGGCAGTATCAAATTTCAGGGGCGCGAGCTGGTGGGGCGCTCTCAATCCGAGTTGCGCAAGCTACGCGGTGATCAAATCTCTATGGTCTACCAGGACCCGATGCAGGCCTTGAACCCCTCGGTTCGCATCGGCGAACAGTTGGCCGAGGTATTGACCGTCCATCGCGGCATCTCCAAGGATGAGGCCTGGCAAAAGTCCATCGACATGCTGCAACGGGTCTATATGCCCGATGCCGCCAATGTGATGGGACGCTATCCGCATCAGATCTCTGGCGGGCAGCAACAGCGGGTCGTGATCGCGATGGCTTTGCTGAACAACCCGGCATTGTTGATCATGGACGAGCCGACCACCGCCCTGGACGTGACCGTCGAGGCGGCAGTGTTGGACTTGATCGAGGACCTCAAGCGTGACTTTGAGACGGCCATCGTTTACATCACCCATAACTTGGGCGTCGTCGCCCGGGTGTGTAACTATGTGGGGGTGATGTATGCGGGCGAGATGGTCGAGACCGCCGCTATTGAGGACGTCTATGGCAAACCACAGCATCCCTATACGCAGGGGTTAATGCGCTGCGTGCCCAAGTTGGGCACGACCAAAGAGAGCAGCCGCCTGTACCCCATTCGGGGGCGGGTGCCAGCGCCCAAGGACAGGCCTAAAGGAGCTTGTATCTTTGCCCCGCGTTGCGACTATGTGACGGACAAATGCCAGAATGAGCGACCGTTGCTGCGAGAAATCAGGCCAAAGCACAGCGCACGCTGTTTTTACTCAGAGCAGATCGATGCCGGCACCTGGCAACCACCGAAAGGGTTAGTGCCGGAACTGGTGTCCGAGGTAGAACAAGAAGGCCAAGCACCCATCCTGCAGATAAAAGGGCTCAAGACCTATTATGAGCAGGAAGCCAAGTCGATGCTCAGCCTGGTGGGGATGGGCGAGAAACAGTACGTCAAGGCCGTGGACGGCATCAGCTTACAGTTGCCGCCCGGCAAGACGTTGGGCGTCGTAGGTGAGTCCGGTTGCGGCAAGAGCACTTTGGCCAAGACCATCATCGGCCTAGAGACGCCTTCGGACGGGAGCGCCGAGTTCCTCGGGTTTGACATCGCCCAAGGCGTCTCTGAGCGTGACCAGCAGTTGATCCAAGAGTTGCAGATGGTCTTTCAGAACCCGGATTCGACGATGAACCCTTCGTACAGCGTAGGGCATCAGATCTCTCGTCCGCTGCAGCGTTTCAACACCGTGTCGTCCAATCAAGTGCGCGAAGAAGTGATCCGGCTACTGCACGCTGTGCGGCTGGATGGTAGCTACTATGACCGTCTGCCTCGGCAGTTAAGCGGCGGTGAGAAGCAGCGGGTGGGCATCGCGCGGGCCTTTGCCAGTCGGCCTGATCTGGTGTTGTGTGACGAACCCGTTTCAGCGCTCGACGTGTCGGTGCAAGCCGCGGTGCTTAACCTGTTGTTAGAGATCCAGCGCGAACACGGCACAACAATGTTGTTTATCGCGCACGACCTCAGCGTGGTGCGCTTTTTCTCAGACTATGTAGCCGTGATGTATCTGGGACACATTGTAGAGATGGGGCCGGCTGAGGCCATCTATGCGCCGCCTTATCATCCCTACACCGAAGCGCTCCTCTCGGCCGTGCCTATCCCTGATCCCACGGTGGCGCAGAAGCACATTCGGCTAGAGGGCACTGTGCCCAGCGCGATGCACCCGCCCAGCGGCTGTACTTTTCATACGCGCTGCCCGCGCCGGGCGATGCTGCCCGACGGTGGCAAAATCTGTGAGACGCAAGAGCCGCCGTGGCGCTATAATACGGAGGAGCATCGCATCTATTGTCACATCCCGCTGGAAGAGTTGCGCGAGATGGAACCCGTCGTCACCACTGGTTAAGGAGGAGACTGATGTTTGTCAAAGACTATATGACCCGACATCCTGTGATGATTGACCCCACGATGTCTATCGTTGAGGCCCAGGGCATTATGTCTGAAACCCGAGTCCGACACCTGCCGGTCGTCGAAGGAGGCAAGCGCCTGGTGGGTTTGATCACGCGCGAGCGCATGCGCATCCCCCCCACCGAGCTGGCCAGTCTGAACGTGTGGGAAATCACCCGCTTTCTGTCCAACCTGACGGCCAAGGACTTGATGATCAAAAGGAAGAACGTGATCACCATCAATCCGGGCGCGACCTTGGAAGAGGCCGCTACGGTCATGGTCGAGCAACGCATCGGCTGTCTGCCGGTGCTGGAAGAGGATATCGTGATCGGCATCATCACCGAGATCGATATGTTGATCCAACTCGCGGCCTTGCTAGGTGGCGGGGTACCCGGCGTGCGCGCCACGGTACGCATGCCTAACAAAAAGGGCGAGGTTGCCAAGGTGGTCAATGCTATCGCTGCACAAGGCTGGGGGATTTATGCCAGCGGCGGCGTCTTTGCGCCCAAGAATCCGGAATTTTGGGATTGCGTCATCAAGGTGCGAGACGTGCCCAAGGAAGACCTGGCAGAGGTATTGTCTGGGATCGAGGGTCAAGAGTTGCTCGACGTGCGAAAAGTCCCTTGAATCGGATCGGACCGGACATCACACCAGTGATGATCTTGCGTGTGATAGGACAGACAAGCTAGAGTCACTAAATATAGAGCAAGAAAGTTCAGCGCCTATCTGAAAAACCTTGCGCCGGGTGACCGGCGGGCCTGGGCACGGTGAATAATTGGGATTTCCCAGCTTTATAAAAAGCTGAGGAGGGCCAGATTAAACGCCGCACCGCTTTGCGCGGTTTTTCGGATGGGCGTTGTGTTGCAAGATGAGCGCCGACGCTTGGCACGGCAAAAAATTATTATTTGGTAGGAGGACGACAATGTATGCGTTTCAATGGCCGGCCCGTACCTACGTTGGTGCGGGCATTCTGGACAGAATAGGCGAGTGGGTCCCGCCCACAGAAACCCGTAGGCGGGCTTTGATTAGCAGCGCGGCCGACGAGTGGTGCCAGCCGCTTAACCGACAGCTGGAAGGGTTGTTGCTGGGCGCCGGATATCAGATTGTAAAATGCTTTGCCCAGATTGAGCCTAACCCCAGTTGGGACACGGTGCGGCGGGGCGCAGCGTTTTGCCGCACCCACGACCTAAACGCCATCTTTGCGGTCGGTGGGGGCTCTACGATGGATGCTTCCAAAGTGATCGCTATGCAGGCGGGGATTGATTGTATCACCACCATTCCCACGACCGCCGGCACAGGGTCCGAGCTTAACGAGTGGGGCGTCATCACCGAGAGCGAGACCCGCGACAAGCAAAGCATCCAGGCGGTCATGCCTAGCTTTGCCATTCTGGACCCTGAGCTGACGCTGACCATGCCGCCTCTGGTCACGCTCCTGACTGGGATTGATGCTTTTTGTCACGCGCTGGAATGTTATGTTGGATCGTTAGCCAACCCTGTCACCGATGCGTTGGCGTTGATGGCGATAGAGATGAGCGCTGGATGGTTACGCCGGGCTGTGCAGCACGGCGATGACCTTGAAGCGCGGACAGCCATGCTGGAGGCCAGCATGTTGGCCGGGGGCACGATGTTGGGTGCCGGACTGGGCTTGATGCACGGTATCGGCAATATTGCCGGGGGACTGACTCACGACGCGCACGGGCTGATTTTGACGCGGCTGCTAGACACGGTCATGGCGTTTAACGAACCAGACATCCCAGCGCTAAAGTTGGCGCGCGTCAAGCCTTTTGTGGACACGATCCGGGCGTTGGCGCAGGAAAAGTTTGAGGAACTGAACGTGCCCCAGGTCCAGATGCGCGAGGCAGACCTCCCAGAACTGGCAGAGCGGGCCTTTGTCAATGTCAACTCTAAAACCAACCCGCGCGCGTATACCAAACAAGACATCATTAGCATCGCGCGTCAAAGTTTTCAGATTATCTAGCAGGAAGGACCTATGGCTCATATCACTCAAGTCTTGGCCGTGCCCGCTGTGGGCGCTTATTATTATGAAGATCTGGCGGCGCTGCATGCAGCGCCGATGCCCATTGAACAACGCTATACCGCGACCCCAGTGACCGCGGGTTTTGGCCACGTGCGCGAGGTGGCCCAAGCGGTCTCAGTGGGTCTGCTGCTCGACAGTGGTGATGTGGCCTGGGGAGATTGCGTGGCGGTCGTCTACAGTGGCAAGGCCGGCCGCGATCCTGTCTTTCGCACCCGTGAAGGGATAGCGACGATCCAGCGTACAGTTGCTCCGGCGCTGCGAGGAAAAAAAGTCACTACTTTTCGCGAGCTGGTCGCCGGGGTGGAAGAGTTACAAGAATCGGTCGAGGCGCTACGACCGGCCCCCCGGCCGGAGCCGCAGGAGGAGCCGGGAGTTAGAGACCCGTCGCGCCGGCGGCTGTTGACAGCGGCGGCGCGTCTGTTGAGCCCGTATCCAGATGATCAAGAGGGATCAAGGGAAAAAATCCTGCAAGAACGCATTACGGTGCGGCGCCGCCTCCATACCGCCGTCCGTTATGGCATCAGCCAGGCATTGTTGCAGGCGGTGGCAATGACGCGTGGCCTGACGATGGCAGAGGTCATCGCCGAGGAATGGGGACTGCCGCGCCCGGAGGCCCCGGTGCCGATCCATGCCCAGTCCGGCAGCGAACGCTATCACAATGCGGACAAGATGATCATCCGTCGAGTGGCTTCGTTGCCGCACGCTTTGGTGGACGACATCCCGCAGCAACTTGGCGAGAGTGGCGGTGAGTTGATCCGTTATATGCGTTGGCTCAAGGGGCGTATAGAAGCGTTGGGAGGCGAGTACTGCACGATTCACCTGGACCTACATGGGGCGCTGGGAACGCTATACCACAACAATCTGGGGCGGGTGCTGGGGCAAATGCGTGCCATGGAGCTGGTAGCCAATCCTTATCCTTTACGGATTGAGAGCCCGGTCATTATGAAAGATCGGGAGGCCCAGATTGAAGCGATGCAGAGACTGTGCGAATACTTGCGCTTTCGCGACATGGGCACCCAACTCGTCGTGGACGAGTGGGCCAATACCTTGGAGGACATCCAGGCTTTTATTCAAGCCCAGGCTGCGCATATGATCCAGATCAAGATGCCAGATCTAGGTGGTGTGCAGAACGCGGTTGAGGCAGTGTTGGCTTGTCAGGCCGGCGACGTCGGCGCATTCTTGGGCGGCAGTTGTGCCGAGACGGATCTATCCGCCCGGGTTTCTGTGCACGTCGCCCTGGCGACCCGGCCGGACATTGTGATGGCCAAGCCCGGCATGGGGGTAGACGAAGCGATCATGCTGACGCAAAATGAGATGAGCCGGACCCTGGCGCAGATTCAGGCGCGACAGTTGGGCTAAGTCTTGCCCTTGTCTTGTGTCGCCTTTTGGCGGGCCGCGCCGGTGCGCCGCTGTGGGGGGCTGAGTTTTTTCTGCAGCCACGTCTTCCATAACACAAGCCGCAGCGCCGACCATTTTTCGCCAACTTGCGCGCCGTCCCCATTTTCTTTATCGCGACCAAAGCGCTCCACAACGTACATATCGGTGATGGACTTGATCGGTCCTGCGCCCTCTGGCACGAGCGTGGACAGCGCAGTGGACCGCTCATAAGGTGTTTGGTCAGGCGGGTTAGGGATACCCATCCGGGCTGCAAAGTGCCACATGCGCGCATAAGCGCGCTCTATGAAGCTCAAGCTATTCAGGCCCCGTATTTCGGTCGCCCAATAGATGCCGCCCAAACCCAGGGCGAGCAGCACGAGCAGGACCACAACCAAAGCGATCGGCAGTTCTAAAAACTTTTCATCCTGCGATAGGTTGGGTAAAGTGCCCCCCGTTATTTCAGGATCGTCGCGCATGAGGTCCCTAAACTTTTCAGCGAGATCGAGTGGTTCCCGAGGTTGACCGGTGTTTGGCCCGCCGGTAGCGGTATCATCCGACTCACTGGGAGGCGTGGGCCAGTTGATAGGGTCAATGATCACCGTGGGTTCAAACTGGATCCAGCCATAGTCGGGAAAATAGACCTCGGGCCAGCTATGTCCGTTCCTGGCTCGCACCCGGTAGGCTTGGGCCTCACTGTCGTAATCGCTTTGCGCATAACCGGCAGCAAGACGGGCGGGTATGCCGGCCGCACGAGCCAGCACGACAAAAGACGAGGCATAGTAATCACAATAGCCTACTTGCAGATCGAACAGTACAAAATCCACAAAGTCTTGACCTTCAGGCGGCGCCGGCACGTTCAAATCATAGCGCAGATTGTCTCGCAGGTACTGTTCGATCGCCTGGGCTTTATCAAAGGCGGTTTGGTATCCGGCGGTAATCTCTTGTGCCAGCTCACGCGTACGGCCGGTCACTGTCTGTGGTAGTTGCAGGTAGCGTTCCTGGATCGACTGCTCATAATCGTTCCCGGCCCCGCGCAAATCGTCCCGAGTGGCCCAGCTTACCGCTGAGACGATTTGATAAGTATTCCCGGCCTGCAGTGTCTTTTGACTATGGATCATCGATGCAGAGGGCAACAGACCGCTCTCAAAACTGACATTGACGCGGGTGGAAAGTTGGGGAACACGCAGCGGTTCGGGCGCGGCAAACAGTTGTGTGCTGTTTGGCAGATAGAGCGTGACGGTCTGGGTGATCTCTTGTCGCATCAGCCAGGGTTGAGAGCTTAATGCCTGTCCCGGCTGGAGGAGCACGGTGTGATCATCGCTGTTGAGCCAGGAATCACCGGTATAATAGTCGTGGGTGACGGCTTGCCAGTAACGCCCGCCGGGCGCCAAGACGTCAAAGAGCACTTGGTCGCCAAGCTGACGGGCGCCGCCGAGCACCAGTCGGCTGCCAAACGGGTTGGCAACGCCGCGACCATAGGTCTCCAGGGAAGCAAAGAGGCGACTGACCGTCTCGCGCACGTCCTGGCGGACGTCCTCCAGGTCGGCCCACAATGAGCCGAGATAAGGGGCGGCTTGAGCGCCGGGCGCGATGATCATAATCAGTGCAGCGACCACTGCCAAAAGAGCGCCCGAGCGTACAAAGTCGATGCGCACATCGACGTCATAAACGGCGCGATGCCCGCGCCATTCTAGCTCGCGCAAAAAGACGTTGGTACGAACCGCATACAACAAGGCCGCCAACATAAAGAGCGTCACAAAAGGACCGAGCGAGGCCGTGCTGCGGGTAGAGATGCCTGGGTCTGTGTAGATGTAATAGTTTACCAGCACCGCTACACCTGTGGGCAAAACCGCCCGCCACAAACTGGAGCGCCGAAAGGTATACCAGGCGGCAACATAGCCCAAGAGCCAAAAGAGGCTAGACATCAGCAAGACAAACATGAGGCTGTCGCGGCTGGTGCCACCCGAGGTGGCCTTGGTCAGCCAGGTCATCAAGCGCTCGCCCAACGCGATCAAGCGCTCGCGCCATGTCGGTTGTTCGATGAGATTGCCGATGAGATAGCCGACGGCAAAGAGCCCATAGATCAAGCTGAACATATGTGCGATGGTCGCCGGGAAACGGCTTTTGGCCAAAAGCAGCCCTGCTAACAATCCCAGCATTGCCGTGATAGTGAGGTTGTCCAGTTTATCCGTCCAGCGCGCTGTTGAAACAGATAGAGCCGCGCTGATGAGCATGATGAACAATAAAAAGAGGGATAACCACCCCTCCGGCAACTCTAGTTTCTCTAGCATATGACCTCAACCCTATCTTGGCAGACCATACAAACGACCCATCCTGATAACCAATACTAGCATCGCTCGAAAACAGTTCATTTCATTGTAAGCAAAAGGTTGGCCTGTGTCAATGAAATCAATGATTGACAAACTTTTGGAAGAATGCTATCATAGCTCTCTGTCAATTGCTTCAGGCTACTAGCGCGCGAGGAGTGCAAATGGGTTGGCTGTCACAGGTGCCAGAGCAAAAACGTACGACTTTTCGGGTGCTTTCGGCGATCATATTGCTTACTTTGCCCTGCTACTGTCTGGGAGTCGGCGCGCTGCTGCTGGCACCTAGCATACAATCGGAAGATCGGACAACTGTAGAGCCTACAGAGACGATCGCGGGAATGCCTGACGATACGCCGGCCCCTGGTACTCCGCTGCCCAGCTTTACGCCGGGCCCAAGCCCTACGGGGTTGCCTGCTACGCCGACCCAGTGGTTCCCGCCGACCAGGACGGCCACGCCGCTGACGACGGATACACCGTCGCCCAGCGGGACGGCTACAGCGACCGAGACGCCGACTGTTACCGAGACCGGCACCGCTACTCAGACACCTACGTCGAGCGCGACGCCTACCGAGACCGGTACGGCGACACCTACTGAGACCGGTACAGCCACACCCACTGAGACCAGTACGGCTATGCCGACCGATACTCAGACACCCACTTTTACAATAGTGCCCTCGGCCACGGCAACTGAAGCGGCGACACCCACTTTTACCGCGACGCCCACACCGACGGTCGTTGAGCAAGCGACGCCTACTTTTACGCCCCAAGTTACCCAGCCTATTACTTTAACGCTGACGCCGTCTTCTTAGGCATCAGCCCGGGAGTTGATATGGACACTGTCGAGTTGTTATCAAGTTTATCTAACGCCATTGGTCTCTCTGGTTATGAGAGATCGGTGCGTGCGTTGATAAAAGATAAAGTCAGTCCGTACGCTGACGAGATACGCACGGACAAGATGGGCAATCTCGTCCTGTTCAAACAGGGCGAGATGGATACCCCCCGGCGTCGCATCATGTTGGCCGCTCATATGGACGAGATTGGCTTGATGGTCACGGACATGGAGGATGGTTTTTTGCGCATCGCCTCTGTAGGGGGCGTTGATGTGCGCCTGTTGGCCGCGCAACCGGTCACGGTGCACGGCACGGTGAAAGGATCCCATGCTTTGCCGGGCGTTGTGTCTAGTGTGCCGTCCCATCTCATCCCTGATCACAAGAGTGGCCAGGCCATCTCCTTTGAGGAATTGTTTGTGGACGTGGGACTGCCTCAGGACGAGGTCCAAAAGCGCGTGCGTGTTGGCGATTTGATCAGTTTTCGCCAAGAGGCTGTAGCGCTCAAAGAAAAGTTGCTGACCGGCAAAGCGTTGGACAATCGCGCTTCGGTGGCCGCTGTGGCGCTGTGCCTGGAATTATTGAGTGGGATGCGTCACGCTTGGGACGTATATGCTGTGGCGACTGTGCAGGAAGAAGTCGGCCTAAAGGGTGCGCTGACCAGCGCCTTTGGTGTGCGCCCCGACGTCGCAATTGCAATAGATGTGACCTGGGGCGAACAGGCCAACGCTTCCAAAGACTATACTTTTCCTCTGGACAAGGGACCAACAATTGGCATTGGCCCTAATTTCCATCCGGCGCTGCACAAGGCGCTGGTAGACGTGGCCAGCACCCAAGAGATTCCTCATCACATCGAGCCATCGCCCGGCGCCAGCGGTACCGATGCCTGGGCCATCCAGGTCAGCCGCGAAGGCGTGCCTACGGCATTGCTGGGCATCCCTGAGCGCTATATGCATAGCCCGGTTGAGGTCGTGGCGGTCAAGGATGTAGAGAGGACAGCACGGTTGATGGCGCATTTTATCTCTGACCTCAAGCCCGACTTTTTAGAGACACTAACGCTCCATCCCAAGGCCAAATTGCATGCTGAGGGCAGTGAAGGAAAGTAAAAAGTGAATGATATAATCGAGTTACTCATAGAGTTATCCGAAGCGGTGGGCGTTTCGGGCCACGAGGAGGCGGTACGCCAGCGTATCTATCAAGCGGTCGAGCCTCATGTGGATGAAATAAAAATAGATGCGCTTGGTAACATGATCACCTTGAAGCGTGGAAATTCCACGACCCAGGACCGACTCAAGGTGATGTTGGCGGCCCATATGGACGAGGTGGGCTTGATGGTCGTCGGACACGATGACCAGGGCTATCTCAAGTTTGACACCGTGGGCGGGATCCCAGACCAGGCGCTGGCCGGCAAGCGGGTGCAAGTCGGGTCGGATCACGTGCCGGGGGTCATTGGGATCAAGCCGATTCACATGGCTGATAGAGATGAGAGACGCAAGATCGTTAAACAGGATAACCTGGTGATTGACGTGGGGGCCTCGAGCAAAGATCAAGCCAAAGAGATCGCCAAGGTCGGTGATGTGGCTGCTTTCAAGACCACCTTTAAAGACCTAGGGCCGACGTTGATGGGCAAAGCTTTCGACGATCGGGTTGGCTGCGCGGCGTTAATCGAGTTGGTGCAAGGCGAGCGTTTCCCCTTTGATCTGTATGCGGTCTTTACCGTGCAGGAAGAGGTGGGACTGCGTGGCGCGGGCGTGGCAGCTTATGCCGTCGAACCCGATGCGGCCTTTATCCTTGATTGCACGCCGGCCATCGATATGCCTAAAAGAAAAGATATCAGTCCCAACACAGTGTTGGGCGACGGTCCGGCGATTTACGTGATGAGTGCGCGGATCATCTCTGACCGGCGTCTGGTCGACTTGTTAATGCAAGCCGCCGACCAAGAGGGTATCCCTTATCAAATTCGCCAGCCGGGCGGTGGCGGCACCGACGCGGGCAGCATCCGGCTGGCGCGCGCGGGCGTTCCGGTCGTCTCTGTCTCGGTGCCTTGTCGCTATCTTCATTCGCCGGTTTCTATCATCAGTCGGAAAGATTTTACCAATACACCGCGCTTGATCCGGTCGGCGCTGACGCGCCTGGACCGTGACACACTCGAGCGCTAAGGGGGAACGATGAAGGACACAATTAGAAAACTAGTCGAAGCTTATGGCCCTTCGGGTTACGAAGATCAGATACGGGCACTCATTCGTGATGAGATTAAGGGCCTGGCGGACGAGGTGCGCGTGGATGCGATGGGGAGTCTGATCGTCCGCAAGGGAGAGCAGACCGGCGACCATGGGCTCAAAGTGATGCTGGCCGCTCACATGGATGAGATCGGCGTGATGGTGTCGTACATTGATGAAAAAGGCTTTGCACGTTTTACCACCATCGGTGGGGTGTTCCCCCATACGCTCATCGGTGGGCGGGTGCGCTTTGCTGATGGCACGATAGGGATAATCAATGTAGAAAAAGAGATGTTTGCCTGGCACAACAAGCTGCCCGGTCTTGACAAGATGTACATTGACGTGGGCGCGACGAGTCGCGACGATGCACCGGTCAAGGTCGGCGATGCAGCCGGCTTTATGCGGCCGATGGTACAGGTGGGCAAGCGCCTCGTGGCCAAGAGCATGGACGATCGGATCAGTTGTGCGGTGCTCATCGAGACGTTGCGTCAGCTAGAAACCACGCCTCACGCCGTGTATTTTGTCTTTAGCGTGCAAGAAGAGGTGGGTGTCGTGGGCGCGCGCACGTCAGCCTATGGTATCGACCCTGATCTGGGCATCGCGGTGGACGTGACCAAGACCGGCGACATACCAGAAGCGATGCCGATGAGCGTGTCGTTGGGCAAGGGGCCGGCAATCAAGGTGATGGACGCCGGGATGCTGACGCATCCGGCGGTCAAAGATTTGATGGTTGAGCGGGCCGAGGCGGCTAAAATCCCTTATCAGTTCGAGATCTTGCGGGGGGGCAGCACCGATGCCTCTGCGATTCAAATCACTCGCGCGGGCGTGCCCAGTGGCTGTATTTCCATCCCCTCGCGTTATATCCATACCCCTTCGGAGATGGTGGATCTTGATGACGTGCAAAACGCCGTCAATCTGCTGGTAGAGATCTTGCGCCAGCCCATCGACTTGGGGTTAGAGATGTGACGGTTTACGCCGGCTCGCAACGCAGCTTGGCGCGCGGCCAGATGTAAAGATGCGTGATTGACGATGCTTGCGCCCCACGCCCGGACCAGGCGTGGGGCGTTTTTTGTTGCCACCGCGCTCAAATTCTTGTAGAATAGGGCATAGGTGGGGGAAACTCTCAGGGGTCGTCACTGTGTGTGAGAATTCCCTCGTCTCCGACCGCAATGAAAAGCCAGACGGAGAGATCTATGACTACAGAACAAGAGTCTACTCCCAAACCTAGCACTAAACGGGTCGTGCTACGGCCACGACCCGATCCCAGCGCTTCACAACTGGGTCCGCCACCCGAACCTCCTCGCTTTGGAGGGGCGTCGTTGGTGTTGACCGTCTTGATAGTGGTCGTGGTAGGTAGCATCATCGGGTCTTGTTTTTTGATCTACAGTATGGTCAATAGCGTGGCTGACTTGCCGGGGAGGGTGGTAGGCGGTATGCGGGATGCGCTGGAGGCCGGCGATCCTACCTATTCGACTCTGCCCGCGGTCATCGAGCAACTCAAGCCTCTCTCGCGCTTGCAAACGGAAGCGTATTTCCTGTCGACGGTCGTCGAGGCAAGTAAACCGCGCGGTACCGGGGGCGTGCTGACTGAAAAACTGGTGCTCATTGCCTGCGGTCGTGTCACGGCGGGCGTGGATCTGGCCAAGATCATGGAAGGCGACATTCGTTCCGAGGGCAGCAAGGTCGTGATTAAATTACCACCTGCCGAACTTTTTGACACGATGCTGGACGACGAGAGCGGTTGCACGCACATCTATGACCGCAGCGTGCCGCCCTTGATGGCGCCCAGCGAGGAGCTGGACACCGAGGTGCGCCGGAGGGCATTAGAGAGTTTTCGTGAAACAGCCCTACAAAATGGCATCCTGGAAAAGGCAAACGTGCGCGCGCAGGAAGAAATCGCCCGCCTGCTTTTGTTATCCGGCTATGAGACAGTCGAGTTTACCGATACCGGCCAAGACATCGTCTTGCCCCAAGAATAGGCTTCAAAGACGCGCGGTTGTCTTTGCGGCCTAATAAAATTCGGGTATCTCGATCGGTTCAGTCTGTGGTTTGCATTCGCCGCAGAACAGCGCGTCGGCCACGACGATCGTCTTGGGCGTTTGCTGGGCCCCCACATAGATGGTCAAGATAAAGGGCAATTTTGAGTGGTGCTCTTTACAGACCGCCCGCCCACAGAAGCGACAAATGCCAATCGCTTCGTTTTTGCATTTATGACAGCGCATTGCTTGATCCTCAGTTGGGCCCGATGACCCAGTCCGCGACTTGTTGAATCGTCTGTGAAAGTGGGTGCTCTGGATAGTGCAGGCAGAATACGCCCTCACTGGCCAGGCGCGCCACATCCTCAGACAGCGGCAAAATGCCCACCAGAGGACAATTATAAGTGGTTTCGACTTGTTCTTGGAGCGCTGCATAGTCGAGGCTGGTGAGCGCTTTGTTAATCAACAATGCCATATTGGGCATATCGAGCTTGCGGGCCACTTCCACCGTGACCGCTGTACCTTGAAAGTCCTGCTTGTCGGGTCGCATCACGATGATTAGCGCGTCCGAAATGGCGATGGAGAGCAAGGTCTCTTCGTTTAATCCCGGATGGGTGTCGATAAACAGGAAATCCAGGTCGAGATCCTCGATCAAGTCGTGGAACCCGTCGTTTAGCATGCTTGGGTCATAGCCGTCGCGCAGGATTCGCGTGATCTCTCCAGCCTTGAGGCTAGAGGGGACCAGGTAAATGCTGCCTGCTATATCTGCCGGTTGGTTATTGCGCCCCATTAACCGCTGACTGACCTCGTAGGCAGTCTCTTTGATGGCACACAGTCCCCACAAATAGTCATTCAGCGCTTTATTCATATCCCCCTCTTCCAGGCCAAAGAGGATATGTATACCCGGTGAGTTGATGTCTGTGTCAATGACCCCTACGCGATAGCCGCGTTGGGCGACGGTCGTTGACACGTTGGCGGTTGTGTTTGATTTGCCTGTTCCACCACGGAAAGAGTGGATTGAGACAATCTTGGACATAGACGGGCTCCTTTCATCTGGTTGCTGTGACAACGCTTATCTTACTCCCACTTGGCCTTGGGCGCAAGTGCTGCCAGCGCGCCGGGGGGAAACCTGGGGTGTTTGAAGCAGAACACCCAGATATCAGAGTAGCAGGGCAAAAAGATAGTGTGGGGTTGATCGAGCAAAGAGGGTCCACTTGTCAAAACGAAGCAAAAGCAGCGACAGAAACAAGAGGGCATCTGATTGGCGGATCACGGTCAAAAACAGCGCCCAAAATTGAGCATCAGGCAGGGGGCAGCGCACCTGACGGCCGTCGCCTCGCGGAAGAGCCGAGCCAGAGTAGTAAGGTTGGATCAGACAGGACGACCTTTGGTCATAGCCACGCTGGGGCCATAGGGCCTTGTCCCGGTCGGTCTGATGAGCGCGCAGATCGATCACGCGGCGGGCTTGGAACACCCCACAGATACACAGATCGCAGCGATTGACCAACCCGGCGCCTTGGTCTATAATCGGCCTGGTGCCTATATGTCGGGAAACCGAGTTCAGGCGTTACGCGTGGCGTGGTGGGAGGGCGCTATGACGCTGTTGGTTTACTGGGGGATCGCTTGGCTGTTGGGTATCTGGCTCGGCGCGCTGTTTGATGTCGCCTGGCCCGTGTGGGTAGCGGGTGGGGCGGTGGCGCTGTTGGCTGCCCGGCTGGCGCCCACTCCCAAGGCGCGGCTCGTCCTCCTTTGTACCTTTGGCCTGACCCTGGGGGCGCTCCGTTTCTCGTTGGCCCAACCGCGTTTCGACGCCGCTGCCCTGGCGTCTTTTAACGAGCGTGGCGCTGTCACTATGACCGGCGTCGTGGCAGCGGCGCCCGATGTGCGGGAAGATAAGGTCTGCTACAAGGTAGACGCAGAGCGCCTGACGTTTGAGACCGAGGATAGCGCGCCGCTGTCCGTGCATGGTGCGGCCCGCGTGTGTGGCCCGCGCTATCCCGTGTATGCCTATGGCGACCGCCTGCAGGTTCAGGGGGACCTGCAGACGCCGTCGGTTCTACAAGATTTCGATTACCAGGATTACCTGGCGCGCCGGGATATCTATAGTTATGTCCGGTACGCGCAATTCGAGCGGTTGCCCGGCGCGGGGGGCTCGGGCTGGAAGCGGACGATGTTGGCGTTCAAAAGCCGGGCCCAGGCCAGCATCGCTCGCATTTTCCCTGAACCCGAAGCCAGCTTGCTGACGGGCATATTGTTGGGCGTCGAGAGCGGCATCC
>CAZSJU010000015.1:0-6199 GCA_964607235.1 uncultured Anaerolineae bacterium
GGCCGGCCAGCTAACTTTTAAAGAGTATACCGTGATTTGGTGGGGGTGTCAAAGCACAGGACGAGATCCCCAATCCTCGATTCTCCCCTTGACATCCCTTAAAATCATGGTATTATATATCTTGTATTAGCACTCTTGCACTGAGAGTGCTAAAATTGCGAATCAAGCGATAAATCTTTAAACAGGAGGTAACGAGGAAATGTCACTAAATCTCAAGCCTCTCGGCGAGCGAGTGATCGTTGAGCCCGTAGAGAAGGAACAGGAAACGTTTGCCGGCGGTGCGCTGGTGTTGCCCGAGACGGCCAAGGAAAAGCCGCAGCAAGGCATCATCATTGCAGTTGGCCCTGGCAAAAAGGACGATGACGGTGAGCGTCTGCCCATGGACGTCGAAGAAGGGCAGCGCGTTTTGTACGCCAAGTATGCCGGCACCGAGGTCAAGATCGATGGCAAAAAGCTGCTGATCTTGAAGGAAACGGACATACTCGCGATCGTCGAAGAGTAGATACACGAATCGACTGGGAGGATAATAAATCATGGCTAAACAATTAATATTTTCTGAAGAAGCCCGCCGTGGATTAAAGGGCGGCATTGACACGCTGGCGGCGGCAGTGGTGACGACCCTTGGACCCAAGGGCCGCAACGTGGCGCTCGACAAGAAATTCGGTGCGCCCACCATTACCCACGACGGCGTGACCGTGGCCAAAGAGATCGAGCTGGAAGACCCCTATGAGAATATGGGCGCCCAGTTGCTCAAAGAAGCGGCCACCAAGACCAACGACATCGCCGGCGACGGCACCACCACCGCCACCTTGCTGGCGCACAGCATTGTGACCGAGGGTATGAAGAACGTGGCGGCCGGCGCCAACCCCATGTTGCTCAAGCGCGGCATCCTGGCCGGCACCGAGGCGCTGGTTGCGGCCATCGACGCGGAGAGCATCGAGGTCACCACCAAGGAAGAGATCGCCAACGTGGCGTCCATCTCGGCCCAGGACCGCGTCATCGGCGAGCTGATCGCCGAGGTGATGGACCAGGTCGGCAAGGACGGCGTGATCACTGTCGAGGAGAGCAAGGGCCTGGCGTTCGAGACCGAGTACGTCGAGGGTATGCAGTTCGACCGCGGTTATATCTCGCCCTATTTCGTCAGCAACCCCGAGGCGATGGAAACTGTCATCGAAGATCCCTATATCCTGATTCATGACAAGAAAATCTCGGCCGCGACGGACCTGGTGCCCATCTTGGAAAAGCTGGTCCAGACCGGCAAGCGCGACTTTGTGGTCATTTCTGAGGATGTGGACGGCGAAGCGCTGGCCACGTTAGTGTTGAACAAGCTGCGCGGTATGCTGAACGTGCTGGCGATCAAGGCTCCCGGTTTCGGTGACCGCCGCAAGCGCATGCTGGAAGACATTGCCATCCTGACCGGTGGCCAGGTCATCACTGAGGAGATGGGCCGCACGTTGGAAAGCGTGACCATCCAGGACCTGGGCCGGGCGGACAAGATAGTCTCGACCAAGGACGACACCACCCTGGTCGGTGGCCACGGCCACGAGCAGGCGATCATGGGCCGCATCGAAGAGATCCGGGCCGAGATCGAGCGCAGCACCAGTGACTATGACCGCGAAAAGCTGCAAGAGCGGCTGGCCAAGCTGAGCGGTGGCGTGGCCATCATCCGCGTGGGCGCGGCGACCGAGGTCGAGCTGAAAGAAAAGAAGCACCGCGTCGAGGACGCGCTGAGCGCGACCCGCGCGGCGGTCGAAGAAGGCATCGTGGCCGGCGGTGGTGTGGCGTTGATCAACGCGCTGCCCGCGCTGGACGAGGTCGAGATGGAATATGCCGACGAGCAGACCGGCGTCAATATCCTGCGCAAGGCGCTCGAAATGCCCATGCGCAAGATCGCTCACAACGCCGGCATGGACGGCGCCGTGGTGCTCGAGACCGTGCGCCGCAAGCAGGCCGAAGCGGGCAACTTGCACATTGGCTATGACGTGCTCAAGAGCGAGTACACGGACATGGTCGAGGCCGGCATCATTGACCCGGCCAAGGTGACCAAGGGTGCGTTGGAGAACGCCGCCAGCATCGCCGCGATGGTGCTCACCACCGAGGCGTTGATCACCGACATTCCTGAGGAAGGTAACGCCATGGGCGGGGCGCCCGGTGGTATGCCCCCCGGTGGCATGTACTAGACTGCATCCTGTTAAAAGAGCGCTCAACCGGATCGGTAGGGGATTGTTCCCCTCTGATCCGGTTTTTTTGCCCTTTTCTCTTTTCGTGCCTTTTGTGTTTCCTTTCGCGTCCACCTTGGGCGAGCTGTCAAGAACCGCACGACTGACGTCGTGGGTTTGAAACACTTTTCGTGCCTTTCGTGTTTCTGTTTGCTTCTCTTTGAAAACGTGGTATGATTGGCCCGCATATGAAAGAGCAACGAATATCGGCTGCTGGGCGGTCCGGTGAGCGACTTGTTTCCACGGCACTGCCCAAAGCTGAATTAACGCTATTGCTGCTCATTCTGTTGGTGGCTGCGACGTTACGATTTTGGCGCTTGGGCGAGTTGCCCCCCGGTTTTACCCACGACGAAGCGGGCCACGGCCACGATGCCATCACCATCTTGAACGGCGCCCGGCCTATCTACCAGACGGTCGGCTATGGCCGGGAACCCTTGTACGATTACCTGGTCGCCACCCTGATGGGGCTGCTTGGCCCTACAGGGCACACGCTGCGGCTTGCGTCGGCCATGTTGGGGCTGGCGACACTGCTGTTCACTTTTTTGTGGGTGCGTCGCGCCTTTGACCGTCCGACGGCGCTGGCGACGCTGGCGCTGCAAGCGGTCTCTTTGTGGTCGCTCGCCACCAGCCGCCAGGCGTTGCGCTCTACTTTGCTCCCGGCCTTGTTCACCGCCACCGCCTGGGTCTATTGGCATTTCCTTGACACGCCATTCTATGGCGCGCCATCCCATGGCGCACCGTCCAATCGCTGGCGTCGTTGGCAGGTTGGGCTGTTTGCGTTGCTCATCGGCGCGACGCTGTACACCTATATCCCGGCCCGCGTCTTGTGGGGCGTCTTTGCTTTGTTCCTGTTCTACCTGCTGCTTTTCCGACGCGCCTTGTTTGACCGGGTGTGGCGGCCCACGTTGATCGGTCTGGTGATCGGCCTGGCCCTGGCCGCCCCGCTTTTCGCCTACCTGCAAGCTCACCCCGAGGCCGAACAGCGCCTGGATATGCTGGATGCGCCCCTGCAGGCCCTGGCGCAGGGGGACGTGTCTACGCTCCTGACGCGCGCCAAGAGCGCGTTGGCCGGGTTGATGTTGCCCGGCCAGGGAGATGATTTTCTGGCCTACAATGTCCCCGGGCGGCCGGTCCTTGACCCATTAACGGGATTTTTATTTTGGGTCGGGTTGGGTTTGTGCTTGATGCGTTGGCGCCGGCCGGCGTGTGTCTTTGCGGGGTTGTGGTTCCTGGTGGGTTTTGCGCCTGTGCTCATCACCGGCGCGACGGCCAGCACCACCCGCGCCATCGGGGCGCAGCCGGTGGTCTTTGTGTTCCCGGCGCTGGCTGTGGTCAGCGTTGCCCGTTGGACCACAGCCCGCTGGGGTCACCGGGCGGGCCACGTGGTTTGGATGGGCCTGGCTGCCCTGGTTGTGGTCACCGGGGTCCTGGCGTTCGACGATTACGTCACCTGGGGCGAATCCCCGTCGGTGAGGGCCGCTTATCAGCATACCCTCGTCACGGCGTCCAGGCTGCCGGATGTCCAGGCTCAGGATCAGGACGGTCTCGTGGCCGTGTCGAGCATTTACCCCGACGCGCCCCACGACCCCTATATCTTTGAGTTGGGAACTGGGGCGCGCCCTCTTGTGACGCGTTGGTTCGACGGGCGGCGGGCGTTGCTGCTGGCGCCGGAACCGACTGCTTTGTTGCTGGCGCCGTCCAGTGCCTCCCTCGACTCCCGGTTTGCCGCGCTGCCCGGCTTGCAGCGCCGCGCGCGGGTGATGCTGCGCCCCGATGATTTGGATCCCTTTATCACGCTTTACGACTGGCAGCCCAGCGTCACGCTGGACGCCCTGCGCGGGCAGGTTCGAAAGGAGGGGTACGGGCCGGCGGTGAATTTTGGCGATGCCCTGGAACTACTGGGCTATGATGTGCGCCCGTCCACCCTGGCCGCGGGCGAAACCGTCGAGTTGCTCACCCTGTGGCGCGTCCTGGACCCGGCGGCTCCTGTCACGCAGGGGTCGTCGTTGGTTCTCTTTACCCACGCCGTGGACGAGACGAACGCGGTCGTGGGCCAGGAGGACCGGCTGGACGCGCCGAGCTGGAATTGGCGGGCGGGCGACGTGATTGCCCAATTGCACCGTTTTCCGTTGCCGGGCGATCTGGCCCCGGGCCAGCTCTGGCTGGCCGTCGGCGTCTATCGTCGCGATGACCTGGCCCGCTTGCCCATCCTGGAGGATGGCGCCGTCGTCGGCGACCACCTGCGCCTGCAAGCCGTAGAGGTGGCGCGATGAGTGGACAATGCGAAAGCACGATGAAGGGTCGATATGAAGGGTTGATGCTGGGCTTGATCCTGCTGTTAGCGGTCGGTTTGCGGCTTTACCGTCTGGACGCCGTCCCGCCGGGCCTGACCCACGACGAAGCGGGCAATGGCCGGTTGGCCGTCGGCGTGTTGGAGGGGCAACGCCCGCTTTATTTTGACGTCAGTAACGGACGTGAGCCGCTCTATGTGTACTCGATGGCCCCGGTGATCGCCGCCCTTGGCCCCACCGAGCTGGCCATCCGGTTGACCAGCGCCCTGTGGGGCGTGGCGCTGCTCGTCGTCGCGTGGGCCTGGGTGCGGGAGGCTTTTAACCCTGTCACGGCACTGTTCACCGCTGCCAGCCTGGGCATCAGTTTTTGGCCCTTGATGATCAGCCGGGTGGGACTGCGGGCGGTCACGTTGCCCGTGTTGTTCACGGCATCGATCTATTTTATGTGGTTGGCGTGGCAAAAAGATGTCCGGAAGGGTAGGGCCTGGTGCTTTTGTGTCCTGGCGGGCCTGTTGCTGGGCGCGAGTTTTTATACCTATATGGCCAGTCGGGCGTTGCCTGTTATACCACTGCTGTTTTTGCTTTACCTGGCACTGGTTCGGCGTCCGCAAGCCCGCGCTGCCGCGTCAAGTATCTTGATTCTCCTGGTCATCGCGGTTTTGGTCGCCGCGCCCTTGCTGTTTTACTTGCGCAGCCATCCCCAGGCCGAAGCGCGCATCGACCAACTGGCCGAGCCGTGGCGTCAGGCCCAAGCCGGGAATTGGGACCCGCTCAAGGAAAATGTCCTTGCGGCTCTCAAGATATTCACGTTTCGTGGTGCTGGTGACCCGCATTGGATCTACAATCTCTCCGGCCGGCCCTTGTTGGACCCGTTGAGTGGTTTACTCTTTTACGCTGGGCTCGTCCTGGCCCTGTGGCGCTGGCGCGACCCGGCCCATTTTTTGACCTTGCTCTGGTTGGCGGTCGGGTTGGCCCCCGTGTATGTCACCGGTGCCAACTCGAGCGTCCTGCGGGCGGTAGCGGTGCAGCCGGTGGTCGCCGTGCTACAAGCGATAGGGTTGGAAGCGTTGCTGCGGCGTCTCGACCACCGTCTGCCGTGCCCGGTCGCCGGGTTCGTGACGGCTCTGCCCCTGGGCGTCATCGCCCTCATCACCGTGCAGACCTTTTTTGACCGTTGGCCCAATCAGCGGGACGTGCGGGTGGCCTATCGTACCACGCTGGTAGAGAGCGCGCGTTACCTCCAAGATATGGACGACCTGCCCGAGGGGGGCGCGGCTGTCGTCTCTTCTATCTATCCGGGAGCGCTGCACGACCCCCTCACTTTTGATTTTAGCGCACACCGTGATGATCTGGAGACGCGTTGGTGCGATGGACGCTTTGGCTTGATTCTGCCCGACACGTCAGAAGCCTGGGCCGTCTTTTCCGCGCTGGCCCCCCTGGATGCGGCCCTGGCGCCGTTCTTTGCACCCTCGGCCCAACGGACGGCGCGGGTCACGTTGCGCGCGGACGATCTTGATCCCTGGTTCGAGGTCTATCGCTGGCAACCGCGCGAGGTCGTTGCTCGGCTCCCCCTGGAAGCGCCGGTGGACGTGGGGCACGTCCTGGATTTTGTCGGTTACCGGCTGCTCACGCCCGACGTCCCGCCCGGCGGCAATGTCGAACTGCTGACCTTTTGGCATGTGCCGGACG
>CAZSJU010000015.1:6299-13694 GCA_964607235.1 uncultured Anaerolineae bacterium
CTGCCCGTTTACGATCCCGAGGCGCCCGCGGGTGTCACTGACCATATTCTATTACCGGCTATCGAGGTGAGCACACCATGACGCTAACGCTTCAACCGGACAAGATTTTTTCTAGCAAAACCTTTATGTTGGCCCTGGTGTTATTGGCCTTTGCACTGCGGCTGCTTGCGTTATCCGACGTGCCGCCCGGTTGGCGAGACGATGAACTGATCAACATCTATGCGCTTTCGGGCGAACTGTTCGAGGGACGCTTTCCGCTCTATTTCAGCGGCGCTTCCGGCCACGAACCGCTGTATCACTATTTGCAAGCGGGTGTCAATGCTTTGGCAGGCTATCATGTGTTGAGCGGTCACGTGCTGTCCGTCTTTTTGGGCACGCTCAGCGTGCCGTTAACCTTTGTGCTGCTCCACCGGCTGTTTGGCGCGGGACCGGCGACCTTGACCGCCTTGGCCCTGGCGACGTCTTTTTGGTCGCTCATGTACAGCCGCATCGGCCTGCGCCACGTCAGCCTGCCCGCTTTTGTCTTGCTCATCTTTTATCTGGCCTGGTTACCCCTCATGGCCCGTCGTGGGCGGCCCGCCCTCAAGCGCTGGGCGCTCCCTTTGGGATTGGCGTTGGGGCTGAGTCTCTACACCTATCCGGCCGCGCGGGTGTTGCCCTTTGTGCTGTTGAGTTTCGGCGTTTACCTGGCCTTGTTGCACCGCGAACGTTTTTACGTCGTTTGGAGAGGATATGCGCTGGCCCTGGGTGTTGCGGCGCTCCTGGCGCTGCCCCTGGCTCTGGCCATCAGGCAAGGCCAGAGTGAGGCCGCGACCAAAGGCATCGGCGCCGACGCGCGCTTGGTCGAGTTGGCGCAGCCGGTGCGGGCCTTGCGGGCGGGCGACCCCGGCCCATTGTTGGAGAACCTGTGGGGCACGCTGGGCATGTTTCACGCTACCGGTGACCCGGAATCGCTTTACAACATCCCCCATCGCCCGTTGTTTAACCTGCTTGGTGGTGGGCTGTTCTGGGCCGGCGTGTTGCTGTGTCTCTATCGTTGGCGCAAGCCGCGCTATTTTTTCCTCTTGTTATGGTTAGGCTCGGGCCTGGCGCCGACGGTGCTGAGCGTGCCCCCGGCCAGCCTCAGCCATTCGATCATGATTCAATCGCTGGCTATGTTGCTGCCGGTGCTTGGGTTGATCGAGGGGCTCAAGATGCTCAAGGTGACCGCGGGTGGCCGCCTGATATGGCGACGCTGGGCCGCGCGCTGCAAGCTTGTGTCCCAGGCGCCGATGTGGACCCTGGCGCTGCTCTTGTTTGTGGTCCCTATGGCCTGGCGGGACCTGCGAGATTATTTTTACCGCTGGCCACAAGATAGTTTCGTGCGTTTTTTATACCGGGCTGACTATCGAGACGCCGCGCGATATATCCAGGCGCAGCCGGAAACTGTCGAGTGGGCGGTGTCCAGTTTATTGATGGGGCCGTGGGACCGACTGGCGCTGGAGGTGGACCTTGGGGGGGATGAATTTGCCGTGCGGCTCTTTGACCCGCAGCGGGCGTTGCTCTATCCCTATGCGGGGGATTCGGGGCTGGGAGCGGTGCTGCTCACCGCTTATCCGCCGCCAGCGTCTCCGCTCCGGCCGTTTTTAGATCAAGGCAGGCGCCTTTCCGATCCACCTTTGACCCGTTATGCACTGACGTTACCCGCACCCTTTGATCAGGGTCAGCCCTTGGGGCGGTTTGACAACGGCCTGGAATTGACGGCCGTCGCCTGGGATAACCAGGCCCCACCGGCCCCTGGACAGGAAGCTGTGTTGTTGACCTATTGGACGCTTGCCGCCCCGCTTCAACATCCCCCGCTGCCTATCGTGGCCAACCCGCCGCCGCCGGGCGCTTATACAGGCCCTCGTTTGGCGGTCTTTGTCCACCTGTTGGCAGCAGATGGCACTTTTCTCACTGGCGATGACGCGCTTGGGGTAGACCCACTCACTTTGAAAACAGGGGATCGTTTTTTACAAATACACCGCTTGACCCTCGCTCCCGACGTGCTCGGTGCTCCTGTGTTAGCGATAGGCTTGTATGATCCTTATACAGAGGAGCGTTGGGCGGTGGAGGGGGCAGCGGCAGCCCCTGAATCGAATCGGTTGATCATACCGGTCAAAGGAGTATCAGATATGCCTTGAGGCTTGAAAATCATGACTTGGCAGTGGGGGGAGGTTGTGGTATAGTACCTGACACTGCCCTTGCCATGATGTACGGCGAGGGATTATTTTGCGAGTTAAGGAGTGTAGATATGAATCGCGATATGTACAAACGATTGCGCCCAGTTTTTCTAGCGCTAGCGCTAGCTATGGGTGCCCTGGCAATGTTTATCTGGTTGGCAATACCTGTAAAGGCCATCCATACCGATGGTGTGTTGGCCGCAGAGTCAGTATTGGACAGTTCTAGCAAAGCTGTGACGCCTGCTTTTGCCCAGCCCGGCGAGGTGCTCACTTTTTCTATCGTTTTGGATAACCGGGATGTCGCCAGTGAGACGACAGCGTTGGTCACTGACCCGTTACACCCGCTCTTGAGTTACGTGCTAGGCAGTGCGCACCCTGCTCCCAATGGTATGGGCACGCTGATTAGCGGCACGCGCGGGATCACCTGGACTGTGGTGATCAGTCCTGCTTCGGCGGTCACCTTGACTTTTCAGGCGCAGGTTGACGGCAGCGCGACCGATGGCACCGTTATCACCAATACGGCCACCATCAGCAGCGGCGGGCAAGCTGTGGAGCGCAGTGCGGCCGTCACGGTAGACCTGCCTCCCAATGTGCAGATCCATTCACCTGACAAGGGCGCCATCGTCACCGAGGAGGAGTCGCTGACTATCAGCGGCTATGCCTGGGATTACGGGATCAGCCCGCCCTTTATCGTGGATGCACCTGTGTTGAGCGTCCAGAGGGCCGGTGAACGCAGTTACTTTGTCAACTGGACCGCCGTCATTTCGGCCCAGTATTACCTGGTACAAGAAGCGGATAACCCTGGTTTTGAGGGGGCCACGGAAACCTTTGTGGCGGCGCCCGGCACGAGCTACCCCGTCAGCAAGGACGTGGGGGAGGATGGCGTCTACTATTACCGGGTGCGGGCCACGCACCAAAGCTTGGAAGCCAGCCGTTGGAGCGACGTCGAAAGCGTACTTGTGCCGTGGACGTCGTCGGCCCGCCAGCGCGAGATGCTGGCCCCGGTCGCTCCAAGGGACACGTTTACCGTCCAGGTGAGGATCGATGATGCGCCGTGGCAGACCGCCGCGGTGACGACGACCACCTGGGGTGGGTGGAAATGGGCTTACGATTGGTCGCCCTTGCCGGAGGAGCGGGGGGTACAATACACGCTCCAGGCCCGCGCGGTGGATGGCGCCGGTAACTTGAGCCCTATCGATACCGTCACGATCACGTTGGATAATCAAAAGTATCTGATATACCTTCCCATCGCCCTGCAGCGCTATCCGCCTATACCCTATCCACCCAGTTTGCAAGAGATTGACAATGCCGACACCGACGGCAACTATCGGGTGATTTGGTCGTATAGTGTGGGTGACCCGCCTATCAACGCCAGCACGTTCTCGTTGCAAGAGGCGACGGACTTGAGCTTTGAGACCAACGTGGTCGATTATGCTCAGACCTATACCACCTACCGGGACATCAGTGGCAAACTTCCGGCGGTTTATTACTACCGGGTGCGCGGCAATAACGCTTATGGACCCGGTGAGTGGAGCAATGCACGGTCAGTGGCGGTCCTGCCGGGCACGCCTGTCTTGAATGCCATCGATAACCCTGACAACTCACCGTCCTATACGGTCTCGTGGAGCGCTGGGCGCGACGCCGAGTCGTATGTGTTGCAACAGGCCACCAGCGATAGCTTTGACGACGGGACGGTAAAGTACAGTGGCAGCGCAACCTCGTACCAGGCCAGTGGCGACAGCAGCGGCACTTATTACTATCGCGTCAAGTCGGTGCATGGGACGATGTCTAGCGCGTGGAGTAACGTCGTGTCCACCCAGGTGCAAGCCGGCTTTTACGATGACTTTTCCGGTAGTGGCAGCGGTTGGCCGCAAACGACCTACAGGCGTGGGATTGATCCCGACGGCGATGTGATGACGGTGGGGTATGTGAATGGCACCTATCGCATGAAGATCTTGTTGGACACGGTCGGCCTGAATAACAAGCGCATGGGTGTCGTCAAATCTCCTTTTGTCAACACGTATAACAACTATGACATAGAGGTGAATCACTACTTTGATCAAGCCACTGATCAAACAGTGGATCCTACCTGGGGCAAGGGAGGATTGATCTTTGGCGCTAACGCTAACTATTCGACGATCTATATGGTCGAGTGGCACTTTCCTCTGGGCGGCGCCCAGGCTCAGTGTGCGGTCTATAAATACACCAATGTGGTGCTGCCCACTTCTATCGTTTGGCTGGCCGGCGGCGAACCCTTGCGCGAGTGGAGCTCTTGCGATGGGCTCAAAGGCGGCTATGATCAAGACAACAAAATCCGCGTAGAAGTGCGGGGCAACAAAGCGTCCGTCTTTATCAACTCGGTCCGGTTGGGCGGTTTTACGGACTCGGGCCTGGCAAGCAACCATCGCGTGGGCTTGATGACGGGCTCTTGGGATCGCACACCGGTCGAGTCTCGCTTTGATAATTTCCGTGTGACCCCCAAATAGAACCCAATCTAGAGGTGACCAGAATTAATCTGGTCACCTCTAGACTCGTTGATGCTGTTTTGAGGAGAGGATATCATGTCACAATTAAAAAGGCGATCACCGCTGTGGGTAGGGTTGGGGGTATGCCTGGGCCTGTTCGTTTTGGTGGTGGTTGTGGGCGCTTTGAATATCTGGGCGGACACTTCTACAGCGGCTGCGGGTTGGACGCCGCTCTTTACCGATACTTTTACCACCACGCTACCGGTGTGGACCATCAGCGACACTGTAGACGGCGCTGTACAGTGGGGCGTGGCGCCCTATGTCCGAACGAACGGCGGGACCTTGTGGGATAGTGGCCTGTGGGTGGCCGGTGGCGGAAGCGCCGGTGGGACGTTATGGCCCAATGGCGCCTATACCAACACCATGACGACCTGGGCTGTTGCCGGGCCATTCACGCCGACCCAACAGGTGTGGGATGTGCGTTTACAGTTCGAGGTCCAGAACCGCGTCGCGCCGAGTGATACGCTGTTTGTGGGCTTGTCCTACGATCGCGCGCATTTTGAGGGCATCACCTTTACCCAGTCCTTTACGGATTGGCAGGCCATCACCTGGCACGCGCCAGTTTATACCGAGGGTTTGCCGATCTGGGTGATGCTGCGTTTTGCCAGCGACGAAACCGGGGTCGACGTCGGCCCTATGGTGGATAACCTAAGTCTAGAGGTCAACTATGGCTACGACGTCTATCTGTCGATGGTGCGACGCGACCCCACGCCCACGGCGACGTCTACGCCGACCCCCACGCCGACGCCGACCCCGACGCCGACACCGTCGGCCTTTTTGGATCACTTTGATGATCCATCCAGCGGCTGGTACACCGGCCCCGCCCTGCGTTACAATTTGCGGTTGAACCCCGAGCGTTGGGTGTGGGAAGAAGTGGCCTATATGGATTACAAGAATGGGCATTATTCGACCTATATCCCTCTCACCGCCCACGGCGGTGGAGACGTGGATACGTGGTTCGTATGGCCGGCTCACGCTGCGCCACTCTCTGAACCGGTCGCCAGAAACTTTTGCATCACCGCGCGAGCGGCGGTTGTGAACTCGAGAGGGGATTACGATCCCTGGTGGGCGCACTGGGGCATCGTTTTTGGCGCCAATGATGATTTTACGAATCTCTATACCTTCCAGATCAATCAGAACAAGGATTGGGCCGTCCTACGTTATTCCACGTATGTTTATCCCGGCGGTCGGGCCACGGATAATGAGACCAAGATTATCGATTGGAGCAATATGGATTGGCCTCAAATCAACACGGGTCCAAGATATAATACCTTGAAAGTTGTGATACAAGGCTCCCGCGCGACGTTTTACGTCAATGGTTTCGAGTTACAGAGCAAAGATATCGGCACCTTCCCGCGGGCGCACGTAGGACTGATCGCAGGGGACTGGGAAGTCACGCCGGTGGATATACGGGTCGATTACTTCCTTTACGACCCCGATTGCCCAGAGGCACATCAGGAAACAGCATACCCTTTTGAAAATGGCTCTTTTGTGCCAGGCGGACCATAATCCACGCTGGGTGGGTTGGGCGTTTGATCACAAGAGGCGTCGCTATGCCGGTTTGATCGGGGCAGTGATGCTGCTCTTGTTGGCTGCCTGGCTCTATTGGCGAGCGCCATTGGTGGTCCCTCCCGGTCTGGAAATGGACGAGTTGATCGAGGTGCAAATCTCCGAGCAGATTTTAAAAGGGGATTGGCGCCCGTTCTACGATGCAGGTCAGGGGCGGGAGGGGCTGTATCATTACTGGCTGGCGGCGTGGCTGAAACTGTTGGGGCGGCGTGTCTTGACGTTGCGTGTCGCTTCCACGACGCTGAGCTTGTTGGGCCTGGCGGCGAGCTATGCGCTCACGCGGCGCCTGTTTGGCACTGCGGTCGGTCTGGTCGGCCTGGCAGGCGCAGTGACTTGTTTTTGGACGCTGTTTGCCGCGCGGTCTGGGTTGCGTTCGACCAGCCTGCCGCTGCTGGCGGCCCTGGGGGGTTATTTTTTTTGGCGGGCGCTATATACTGGACAAGATCGTCCAGCGCGGCCCAGGCCTATGCGCTTTTTCGTTGCTGCAGGTTTTTGCTTGGGTCTCGGCTTTTATGCATATACCGCCGCGCGAGTCCTTCCGGGTATTTTCATCCTCTTTGTGCTTTACTTGTTGTTCTTTCATCGTCGTGAGCTTGCCGAAGGACGATGGCCCTCTGTTGCCCGTCCGGATATTGCCAGAGGGCTGGTTGTCGGCGGCCTCGTTCTGTTCATAGTCGCTTCTCCTTTGTTGATCTACTTGCGCGTTCATCCGGAGGCGGACCAGTTCGAGTTTATGGACTTTGACCGTCCGTTGGCGGCACTGGAGCAGGGGGACCCGCAACCGGCGCTGAAAAGCAGTTTAATGACCTTGGGGGGCTTTGTCTGGCGGGGAGACCCGCTCATCTTTGATAATGTTCCCGACCGGCCTGTTTTTGAGCCACTCGGCGCTGGCTTGTTTTTGCTGGGCATCGGCATCGCTGTGGTGCGTTTCCGCCAACCGGCCTATGCCTTTGTCCTGATCTGGTGGCTGGTCAGCCTGTTGCCCGGCATGCTCAGCCAGCCGGCGCCCAATTTTTACCGCATCGTCGGCGCCCAGGTCGTGACCTTTATTTTTCCTGCTGTGGCAGTGGTCGAGGGTTGGCGTTATCTGCGCCGGCGTT
>CAZSJU010000015.1:13794-22261 GCA_964607235.1 uncultured Anaerolineae bacterium
TTTATTTTTCCTGCTGTGGCAGTGGTCGAGGGTTGGCGTTATCTGCGCCGGCGTTCCGGGTACGGTGTCCATATCGTCTCGGCTGGCGGGTTGGCGTTCATCTTGGCCGTGCAACTGATTGGGAGCTGGCGCGCCTATTTTGACACCTGGACCCAGGTCGAAGGCGTGCGTTTTTTCTGGCAAAGCGGGCTATCCGAAGCGGCTCATTATCTCGACGATGCTGCGAGGGAACCGGCGCGCGATGACAGCGCGCGTCAGCTCCCCCCTATCGCCTTGTGCACCGTGTTGACCTATGAATACGATCCCTGGTGGCGGCCCGCCTGGCAGAGTATGCGCTATCTGTTGCAGCGGGACGACCTGGCTATCCGCTACTATGACTGTCGCAGCACGTGGGTGTCCCCGGCCGGTAAAGGGGTACAGCTTTATCTCTTTCCCGA
The DNA here is from genome assembly GCA_964607235.1 of uncultured Anaerolineae bacterium. Classification (GTDB taxonomy): domain Bacteria; phylum Chloroflexota; class Anaerolineae; order S140-20; family S140-20; genus CAZSJU01. Next base: position 14,232 of record CAZSJU010000015.1, read on the forward strand.
TACCTCTGATCCGTTCACCCTTGTGCCAGATGCGTTGCAGCCTGCGGGGTTGGACCGCGCCACGCCTATTCCAGACGCGCTGCTGAATGGGCAGGGTGTGGCCTTGCGGGTAGATGCTGATCCTCAGACGACGGTTATAGTGCAGAATGACGCAGGGACCGTCTGGTGGGCGCCCGAGGCGGGGGGCGAACCGGCGACGCTGCCGGTCCGTTTTGGCGACAGCCTGTCTTTGTGCGGTTATCAACTCACCCCAGCCCACCCGCACCCGGGTGATACGTTACGCTTGGTAACGCGTTGGGAGGTGCTGGCGACGCCTCCGCCACGCCTGGCGTTGTTTACTCACCTGTTGACCGATCCGCAAACTTTGGTGGCTCAGCAGGACGGTCTGGCGTTGACTTCTCATAGTCTGTGCCCCGGTGACCGTTTCGCAGTGTTGCACGATCAGGTTATTGTGCCAGCTGAGTTAGCGGCCGGCCCTTATCAGCTTTCTATCGGACTGTACAGCGGCGATACATTGGCTCGGCTGCCGCTTTATGATGGAGACCAGCCCCGCGGCGATCGCCTTTTTCTAGCCTCGATAGAGGTGGTTGCGCCATGAGAGAAAAAGCCGTGTTGCCGCTCCCCTTTATCTTGATCCTGCTCGCCTTTTTGATCATAGCCGGCGCGGTCAGCGTGATCAACCCCTTGTTCGAGTCGACCGATGAGATTCGGCATTACCGTTACGTCCGGCATCTCGTTGTGCGGCGTGAATTGCCGGTCCAGGGCGAGGAGATACGCTCTCAAAGTCATCATCCTCCGCTCTATTATTGGCTCAGCGCCCTGACCAGCGGGTGGGCGCCCTCCCCGCACACGCCCGAGTATGAACAGCGTATCAATCCTTTTTGGGGCTACCGTCTTTGGGAAGTGGGCGTGGACAACAAGCTGCAATATTGGCATGATCCGGCGGAACATTTTTCCTTCGACAAGCTCAGGACTAGGCCCTTCGACAAGCTCAGGACTAGGCCCTTCGACAAGCTCAGGACTAGGCCCTTTCGCGCGGAATATCTGGCGGCGATGATCCCACGTTGGGTCAACGTGGGGTGTGGTGTGTTGGCGGTCTGGTTGACCTGGCGTTTGGGCCGCCGTCTGTGGCCGAGACGTCCCCAATTGGCTTGGGGCGCGGCGGCTCTGGTGGCTTTTAACCCACAGTTTATCTATCTCAGCGCGGCGATGAACAACGACGTCCTGGCGGCAGCGATGGGGGCGGGTATACTGTTATTGTGTGTCGAATGGCTGCAAGAGGGGCCGTCTCGGGGCCGTCTGATCCGGTTGGGCGGCGTATATGGGCTGGCGCTCTTGACAAAGTTCCATTTGTTGGCTTTTGGTGGGGTGATTGCCCTGGCGCTTGTGCTCACCCCGCCGCGCGCCGGCGGCTGGCGGGCGCGCATCCGGCAGGGGCTGCGTGGGCTGGTCGTCGTGTTGAGCGTGGCCGCGTTGCTGGCGGGCTGGTGGTTCGTGCGCAATGGTTGGCTGTATGGCGATCCCACGGGGCTTAACAAGGTCAACGAGCTGTGGGCCGGCCGCCCGGCCGCCGGTAACTGGTGGGCGCTTAAACAGGGGCTGCCTTATCTCTGGAGCAGTCTATGGGGGCGTTTTGGTTACGGGCAAATTCCCTTGCCGGCGCCTGTGTATCAGGGCCTACTCGCTCTGTGTGCGCTGGCTTTGGCCGGCTACTTGCTGCCTGCGGGGGGGCGGGCAGTGCCCGGGGAACCTGCCCAAGGCGTTCGTCCGGCTCCTGGCGTGCTTTTGCTCGTCACCGTGCTCGGCTTTGCCGGCATTGTCTTTTACTATATCCTCATACAACCGGCCGGGCCGATGGGTCGATTTCTGTTTCCGGCGCTCCCCGCCCTGGTCATCTTGCTGGTGGGCGGGCTGGACCGCTGGCCTTTTTTGCGGGATCGTCCCACCTGGACGGCCTATGGCACGGCCCTGGGAACCGGCGCTCTGGCGCTGGTGGCGCTGGGTGGCTACTTGTGGCCGGCGGTGCGTTATCCCGTGTCCGCCACGGCGGCCGCCACGGCGGCCGTCCAATTTGGGGATGTGGCCCAGGTGCTAGAGGTTGACCTGGGTGCCAAGGCGCTCCAACCGGGGGAACCACTTTTTGTCACCGTCGTTTGGGAACCGTTGCGCACGACAGAGCGCCCTTGGGTGGTGTATGTGCACGTGATAGACGAGACCGGCGTGCTCATCGCACAGCGGGATACATGGCCGGGCCTGGGACGCGCACCCACCACCCATTGGCGCCCCGGACAGCCCTTTGCCGATACTTATCGGGTAGATTTGCCGGAAACGGCCTATGCGCCCAACCGGGCCAGCGTGTACGTCGGGCTGTATGACGCTGTGTTGGGCCGGTTGCCTGTCCGAGGTCCTGATCAGGAAACAGGGGATGATAGCATGAGGGTGGGGGAGATTGTGATAGACCCTCGCCCCGGCCCGTGGCCCAACCCCCAACAGGCCAACCTGGGCGACGAGATCACGCTGGTTGGATACGAGATGGCGCCCCGTGTGTTGGCTGCCGGGGAAACGTTGACCCTGACCTTGTATTGGCAACCCACCCGTCTGCCTCAGCACGATTATCTGGGCTTTGCGCAGGTTATTGACCCCGACTGGAACGTGTGGGGCAGTGGGGATGGTCTCGGTCCTGGTTGGACGCTGGGTCAGGTCGTCAAGGACGTGCGACATATCACCTTGATCCCCAATACGCCCCCCGGTACCTATCCCATTCAGGTGGGGCTTTTCCACGGTGAGACGGGACGTTTGCCCGTCATCGCGCCGGAAGGGCATTACATAGATGACCGCGTGTTGTTGGGACCGGTACGGGTGCTGGCGCCCGATAATTAATCGTTGCCGTTAGTGGCCATCAAGGAATGAGTGTCTTGAAGAAATTCCAAAAACCGCTTTTGCTCGCCGTCCTGGTCCTGATCCCTTTTTGGGACCTGTTGTGTCTGCCGGCCGAGCAGACTATTGCCGGGAATGACCTCGACTTTATGTTCTTGCAATGGTGGCGCTTTGGCACCGCAAGTTTACGCCAGGGTGAATTGCCCTTGTGGAACCCCGGGCTTTTTTCCGGCGTGCCTTTTCTGGCCAACCCGCAACCAGCCTTGTTTTATCCCCCCGTTTGGCTGCTTTTGGCCTTTCCGGCAGCCAAGGTCGCTGCCATCTTGCTCGTTTTGCATCTGTGGCTGGCCGGATGGGGGATGTATGGTTGGTTGCGTCGGGAAGGGGCCGACGAATGGGGCGCGTTTTTTGGAGCGCTCGTTTTCGCCTTTAACGGTTATTTTGCGGTGCGTCTCTTTGCCGGTCACCTGGGGGTGGTGATGGTCCAGGCCTGGCTCCCCATGATCCTGTGGGCCTATCATTGGGCGTTGGAACGGGGCCGGTTGACCGCGGCGCTCCTGGGCGGCGTGCCGGTGGCCTTGTCTTTGTTGGGGGGGCACACTGCCTCGTTTTTGTACGTGGGATTGGCGTTGGCGGCTTATGCCTTGTACTATGCCTGGGAAAAGTGGCAAGCGGCTGGGGCGCCGCGGGCCGGGCTATGGCCGATTGTTGTGGCGGGCGTGATGGTCCTGGCGGGCCTGGGCCTGGCGGCTGTCCAACTGTTGCCCACCACCGAGTTTTTGCGTTTATCTACCCGCCAGGAGACCAGCTATGCCTTTGCCGCCGACCATGCCTGGCCGCCCGGTTATTTATTGACCTTGCTGATCCCCAACTTTTTTGGTCGGTTGGGGGATATCGGATACTGGGGCGATGGGATTTACACCGAATTGATTTACTATGCCGGTGTCTTGCCGCTCTTTTTGGCCCTGGCGCTGGGGGCGGCGGCCCGGGCGCGTCACCACTTGCGCCCCTTTTTGTTGGTGTTGGGGGGCGCCGGATTGTTCTTGGCTCTAGGGCCGTTCAACATTCTCCACCGTCTGGCTTTTAATTTTATCCCGCTCTTTCGGGTCACGCGGGCGCCGGCGCGGGCGGGTTTTTTGTTTACCTTTGCCGTGGCCGCGCTGTCCGGGTTGCTGTTGACCTGGCTGCGACAACATTTCAAAGCGGCGGGGCCGGCCTTACGGCGATGGACCCGTGGGCCAGGGGTGTGGGTCGTCGTCTCTATCACCTCTCTAGTTATTGTCACCGCCTTTTTCCTGTTTGCCTTGCAAAGGGAGAGCAACCCTCAGGTCGGACGGCTGTGGCACGTCGCCAATCAGAGTGCGCTCTTTTTGTTCTTGTTTCTCTTGACCATAGGGTTGATGTACGCGTGGGGCAGGGGACATCTTGACGCCCGGCAGGGCACGAGTCTGGCCATTGGGCTGGTCCTGTTGGATTTGTGGGGCTTTGGGCGGTCGCTGATCCAGCCGGTGCCGGTACAAGAGAGTGCCTACTGGCGCACCGTCGCTGAAATCAGCCAGACGGACGAAGGGACAGGGCGCGTGTTGCCTTGGGGATTGAGCATCTTTGAGCATAACAAGGGGATGGCCTTTGGTTTGGAGAGTGTGTTTGGGTACGATCCCCTGGAGCTGGAGCGATATGCCCGTTTGACCACCGCCGTCCCCGATCCCCAGGCCAGGGCGTATGATCTCCTGGGGGCGCGTTACCTGGTGTCGACCCAGGAAATGAGCTTTCCAAGTGGGCCGGACGCGCCGCAGTTGATCGATCAGCGTGTCGGGGTGTGGGTTTACGAACGCCCCACCGCTTACCCGGCGGCATGGCTGGTGCATCAGGCTGAGGTGCACGCGGACGACGCCATGCTGGAACGGCTTAATGCCCCAGACTTTGATCCACAGCGCGTGGTCTTGTTGGCGCAGGCGCCACCGTGTGAACTGTCCCAGTCGTCGGCCGTTTCAACGGCGCCACTCGAGACGGTCGAGTTTTCCCGGCCGGGCAATAATGAGGTCCGTATCCACGTACAAGCTGCCGCGCCGGGGATAGTGGTCATGAGTGAGGTTTTTTATCCTGGCTGGCGGGCGACGATGGACGGGCGGCCCGTGCCCCTCTTGCGTGCGGACTATGCCTTGCGTGCGGTTTGTGTGCCACCCGGCGAACATGTCATCACGCTATCTTTTGTTCCCGCTTCTCTGTGGGTAGGGGCAGGCATTACGTTGGTGTGCCTCTTGCTGGTGGGATGGGCCGTTTGGAGAGAAAGAAAAGTTAATCTTGCCACTCGATGCGTTTTATAGTACACTCGGTTTGACTTGGCCGCACACAAGCGCCCGAGTTTGCGTTCCCGCTGTAAGAATTTGCACACGCCCAAAAAGGAGGGTGTTATGCCGACGAAACTGGGACCTCATGTTTTGCGAGACGCTCCAGACCTGGCGGACTATATCAAGGCCAAGCCGGCCGTCGTCAAGCTGGTGGGGGATTTGGGATTGGTTAAAACCGTTCCGACGGGTGTGTTGGTCGTGGGCCGCAAACACCAGGGGAACTATGACGCGCAATTGCAAATGGGTGTCGGCAAGACACCGCGCGAGGCGGCCGAACAATTTGTGCAAGACCAATCGCACACGTACCAGGCCAACCCCGACATCAAGTACTGGGAGGGTCACAATGAGCCGGTGTGGAGCAGCACCGAGGAAATGGGTTGGTACGCTCAGTTTGAAGTGGAGCGCATACGGCTGATGGCTGATAGGGGACTCAAGTGCGTGATTGGAAACTTTGCCTCGGGCGCGCCCCCGTTGGACCTGTGGCCTGCTTTCTTTCCGGCCCTCCAAGCCGCCCAAGAACATCAGGCCTTGTTAGGCTTGCACGAATACAGTTGTCCCTGGATGTGGTGGATGACCGGCGCTCATCAATTGGACCCCACCGAGGATCAGGGTGATGAGGGCTGGACGACGCTGCGTTACCGCAAGGTGTATCGCCAACATCTCATCCCCAATGGATTGGGTAATATCCCGCTGGTCATCACCGAATGTGGCATAGACCCGCTGGTGAACCCCAAACCGCCGGGCGCGGGGGGCGGTGGGACATGGCGCCACCTCGGACACTATTGGGCCACTCGTGATAACGAGCCGAGTAAAGAAGACTTTTATTATCGTCAGTTGGTGTGGTACGATAAAGAGTTGCAAAAGGATGATTTTGTGGTTGGCGCCACGCTCTTTACCTGGGGTAACTTTGGCCCGCCCTGGAGGGATTTCGATGTGGCAGACACCGCCGTGGCTAAAAAGTTGATCGCATATACCGAGCGCGATCCGGCCCAAGATTTTGTCCCACCGGAAACCCGCCCGACCCGGGGCGTGCCACGTGCCCAATACAAGCGCGTCTATGTGTTATTGCCTCCGGACGCGGGTGCTGACTGGGCCATGGCGGCGGTTGATGCCATGTGGGATGACCGGCGTTATACCATAGGCAGCAGCGCTGACGACGCTGGCATCGGTGACCTGGATGAGCGGGTCGTCGTGGCGGTCAATCCCTCCGGCTGGCCGACCGATCTCAAGCGCTTTTTTGAGCGCTATTATCCCGGCGTCAATTACTATGCCATCGAGGCCGGTACGCCGCGGGCGTTGCGCGCGGGCCTCAAGAGGATGCCGCGCTTTGAAATGACCAAGACGCCCGAGGCTCCCAATAGGGGCAAACCCCGCGCCCAGTATGCGCGTATCTATGTCTTGTTGCCGCCAGAGGCCAATCGCGAATGGGCCGCCGCGGTGGTCAGGGCCACCTGGGAGGATCGTCGCCTCACTATTGGCAGCAGCGCTGACGACGCCGGCATCGGTGACCTGGACGAGCGACGCATCGTGGCGGTTAACCCTATGCAGTGGCCGGCCGATTTGCCTGCCTTTTTCCAGCGACATTACCCTGGCATTGACTATGAGGAGGTAGAGGCCGAGACGGCCTTTGGGTTGAGGACCCGGCTTGCGGCCTAGACGTGGAATGAAACGATCTGGCATCAGTCGACGCCGCTTTCTAAAGGGCGCCGTCACTGCCACCGCTACGGCGGTGGCGACGTTTGCCCGAGGGCATCGTCCTGAGCTTGCCGAAGGGCATCGTTTGGGAGGGAAGAGTAGGGCGGTACGGGCCGGCGAGGCCTACCCCTATCAGGTTTACTTGCCTTATTCAGTGGCGCCAGCTCGCCCTCATGGCCCATCCAAGTTGGGTATCCACACGATTTTACCCGGCAATGCCTTGCAGTATATCCGGTCCATCGCCGAGCAAGGAGTGACTTTGGCGGCGGTCAAGGCCGTGGATAATTTTTCTTGGCTGCGGCACGTCAAGACTATCAGCCCGGGCACGTTACGAGTAGGGCGTTCTACGGCATTTTATGACGTCGTGGACATGGAAAAGGATTTGGCGGTCGAAGCGCAGCGGGTGATGGATGTCATTTTGCCCCAGATGGCGTTGCATCGCGAGTATGTGGATTACTGGGAAATCACCAACGAGATGGACCCGCCGGGAAGGGCCGGTTATCGCCGGCACGCCGAACTCCATTTCCACTTTATGGATATCGCCGAGCGCGAGGGGTTCAAGATCGCGCTTTTTACCTGGAACGCCGGCACCCCAGAGTGGGAAGAGATGGAAGCGGTGGTCGAAACGGGGGTCTTTGCCCGCGCCAGGCAAGGGGGCCATATCTTGTCGTTACACGAGGCCACCTTTTCATCGCCTGTCACGGCCGGTTACGGTGAACCTTTGCCCGGTCGTCTGCAATATCCTGACCGGGGAACCCTGTGTTGCCGCTATCGTTGGCTGTACGAGGATTTTCTCAAGCCGCGCAACGAGGTCATCCCTTTGCTGATGACCGAGTTTATCATCGGCGCTTACACCGAAAATGGTCTGTCGGCGACCGAGTGGGTGCAGCAGATGTCTTGGTACGACGACCGCCTGCGTGAGGATGATTACGTGTTGGGTTGCTGTCCCTTTACCTTGGGGCCGGTAGGCTCTGTCTGGCCCCGCTACGATTACAAAGATGCGATGCCGGAATACATCGCCTACATTGTCAGCCTGTCGGTCTGACCGGGATAGATGTGAACAAGATGACGCGTTACGTCCGACGACATTGGCGCAGTTTGCTGCGC
>CAZSJU010000016.1:0-4137 GCA_964607235.1 uncultured Anaerolineae bacterium
CTTGATACTTTTCATCATTATAGCACAACCGGCTGGAAATTAGGAGCAAGTCACATTTGCAACTCGTTTCGATTTGGGTTACAATCGCAGAGATGGAAAGGATAGAGGCGGGATGTGCGCAATCACCGATGTGCCCCAGGCGATTATCGCCTGAATGAGTTGAAGCAAAAGGAGGTAATGATGGAACAGATTTGCTGTGTCTGTCACCAATCTGTGGGATCTGAAGCGCGGCGGCTAGGCGGGCGTTGCTATTGTGAGACTCATTATGTCAAGGTGACCCAGGACCGTCGCAGTTTCTGGCGTGCCGGCGCGTTGCAGATTGTCGGGTTGTTGGTCTTTGTGTTGTTGGTTGAGGGACTGGTCGGGTGGATCGAACCGGTCTTTGCTGGGGTTTATCTGTACCTGGCCGGCGTGGTCCTGGCGTTGGTGCCGGCGGCCTTTTGGCTGGCTTTTTTTTACCAACAGGACCGTTTGGAACCGGAACCCAAGGGCTATGTGTTGGGGGTTTTTATCCTGGGTGGCTTGCTGGCCCAGGCGGTAAACTTTCCCTTGCTACGGAGCCTTTTTCAGGTGGAGCGTTGGTTGGGAGACGACCCGCTGACCTCTATCCTGGGTGCCATTCTGGTGATTGGCTTGACCCAAGAATTTCTCAAGTACGCGGCGGTGCGTTATTCCGTGTACCCCTTGCCCGAGTTTGACCAGCGGGTAGATGGCGTGGTCTATGGCACGGCGGCCGGTTTGGGTTTTGCCACGGTGTTGAACATGCATTACGTGATTTCCAGCGGTGGGGTGGATTTGCAAGCCGGCGTCATCCGTATCGTGGTCACGACGCTGGCGCAAGCCAGCTTTTCTGGGCTCAGTGGTTACTTTTTAGGGCGGGCCAAGTTTGAGGTCGAACCGGTCTGGTGGCTGCCGGGCGGAGTCGCGCTCGCCGCCTTGTTGAACGGGCTGTTTACTTTTTTGCGGGGCGAGTTGACCACGACCGGCTTGAGCTTGCAAGGGGGCGGTTTTAACCCCTGGCCGGGCTTGATCTTGGCAGCGGTGGTTTCTGGTGTCACTTTTGGCCTGGTCTCTTACCTGATGCACCGAGCTAACCGCTTGACCCTGGCTAGGGCCGACGCAGAGCGTTGAGGAGGGAACAATGATGACGCGCACACGACCGGTTACCGGTATACGGGACCGATTTGCGGATGGGTTGGTTTGGGGGCTGGTCCTTTTTGGATTAATCCTGGGATGGGGGTTGCGGACGGCGGTTCTGAATCGCACGGATACCTTTCGCGACCCAGATACGGGTATCAGTGTGGATTATCCGTCTGGCTGGCGTCAGGCGGGGCTGGCTTTGTCTTCGGCGTCTTGGCCCGGGGGTGACGCGGGATTGTTGCTGCGTGTGCATGAACCGTGGGGCGGGAGTTTCCCCACCACGCTAGAGTTGCGCCTCCGGCCGCTGGCTGCTCAAGAAGACCCGCGCCTGGTGCTGGAGAGCCTGACTCTGTCACGGGGCCGAACGGCTGTGGCTTATAAATCATTACAGACCGACAATGTCCAGCTCGACGGTCAAGTCGCCAGCCGGCGCACTTTTACCTTTGTGCACGCTGCTAGCAATCCCTATCTGGAACAGTTGCCTGTTGTGGTATTGGGTTCGGACGTGGTACTGCCGTTGGGTGACGGGCGGGCGCTGGTGGCGACGTTGATGGCTCAGGCGGAACGCTTTGAGGATGAACAAGGTCGGTTACACGATTTGCTGGATACGTTGCAGTATCCGTAGCGTATAGGAGGGCAGTGATGGGTAAAAAAATGAGTCTCTTTGTGGTTGGCCTCTTGGTATTGTCTGCCCTGGCGTGTCAGCTCTCGTCGGGAGAGACGTTGCCGACCGTGCGACCGACGCAAACGCTACGACCGACACAGACGTCAGCGGACACCGCACGCCCCACGCAGGCGCCGGCGACTGTTGCTTCTGAAACCCCTGTCGCCGCGACCCCGGTGTCGTCCGGGGGTGACCAAGCACTCCCCAATGTCCAAAACATGGTAAGGGCGGTGGTGCAGATCTTTATCTTGGCCCAAGAGGGGGAGGATTTTGTACCTTTGGGCACGGGATCGGGCACGATTGTCAGCCCTGAAGGCTATATTTTGACCAATGCGCACGTGGCCACCGGCGCGGGCTTGGAAGAGCGGCCGGATGCGTTGGGCATTGCCATCACCGAGCGTTCGGACGAGCCGCCGTCGTTGATGTATCTGGCTGAGGTCGCTGCATTGGATGAGCGGCTGGACCTGGCGGTGCTGCGCATCGCCACAGACCTCGGCGGGCGGCCCGTGGACCCCACGACGCTCAATCTCGTCTATATCTCTCTGGGCGACTCGGATCTGTTGGAACTGGGAGACCCCTTGCGAATCTTTGGTTATCCGGGCATTGGGGGCGAGACGATCACTTTTTCCTCCGGTTCTGTCAGTGGCTTTACCCGCGAGCCCGGCCTGGAGGGGCGCGCTTTTATCAAGACCGATGCGACCATCGCGGGGGGCAACAGTGGCGGTCTGGGCGCGGACCTGGCGGGTAAAATCGTCGGTGTGCCGACGCAGGTAGGCTATGGTGGCGCCGAGCGCTTTGCTGACTGCCGTTATCTGGCCGACACCAACGGGGATGGCTGGATCGACGAGCAGGACAACTGTATCCCTGTGGGAGGTTTTATCAACGCCTTGCGCCCCGTGAATCTGTCCAAGGGCCTCATAGAGGCGGCCCGGCTGGGGATTGCCCAGCCCACGCCCCAGGCGTCCGTGCGTCCTGCGGCGCAGCCCCGTTTATCGCGGCTGTTTTTTGCCCCTGACGTGACCGAGAACGACTGGCCGACCTCTGTCGTGACTGCGTTGCCCTCGGGCAGCACGCACATTTATTTCTTTTTCGATTACGAGAACATGCAAGACGGACTTGATTGGGAGGTGCGCTGGTCCTATGAGGGCGAGTACGATTTGCGTTACACGTCTGGCATTTGGGAAGGCGGCGAATCAGGGACCTGGTGGGTCTCGCGCTTTGACAAAGAAGGACTGGCTGACGGTGAGTATGGGGTAGAGGTGTACGTGGAAGGACAAATGCGGGCCGGGTCCACGCTCACCGTGGGCGGAGCCGAGCAAGTGATGCCAACCTTTTTCAACCTGGTCTTTGCCCAAGACATTGACGCGCAAGGGGAGCCGGTGGGGAGCGCTAACTTGTTACCGGCGGGCCTGGACCGCATCTATGCGTTCTTTGACTATACGGCGCTGCGTGACGATCTGACCTGGCGCCGGGTCTGGTATTATGAGGGCGAGCCGGTGGCAGAGGGCGAAGAGACGTGGAGCGCCGGGGTGAGCGGCACCGAGTGGGTGGCGTTGGAAAGCGATGCGCCGTTAGAACCCGGTGTCTATCGGTTGGAACTTTACATCGAGCAGCGCCTGGCTGTGACGGCGGATGTTATCGTGGCGGGCCAAGCGGGCAAATCAGCTTTTGGGCCAATCACCTTTGCTGCTGGTGTGGACGTCAATGGCCAACCGGTGGACCCCGCCGAGGCGTTTCCCAGTGGCTTGGAAGCGTTGTACGTGTTTTGGGAATATAGCGGCATGCGCGATGGCCTGGACTGGGAGGAACGTTGGTTGTGGAACGGTCAAGAAATTGTCCGTTTCGAGTTTACATGGCAGGACGGCGAGGCGGGCTATTTTTGGGACAACATTTATCGCGACAGTGGTGAGTCCCTCAGTGATGGTACTTACACGTTGGAACTTTACGTGGAAGGGCAGTTGGTGCAGACGGGGACGGCCATCGTCGGCAGCGGTGTCGCGCCGACCCCCGAACCGGCACCGGCCGGAGAAGGGCTGTTGCTCCAGGGCTATATCCTCGACGCGGACACCGAGCGAGGCATCCCAGAGGCGGGCTTTGTGGTCCTAAAGCCCGGTGTCTCGGCTGCTGGATGGGAGGGCGACGAGGCGCAGGTTTATACCTGGGCCGTGTCGGATCGCAACGGCTATTTCGAGTTGCCGCTGGCCCTGGAACGCGGTCAGCGTTATAGTTTGATCGTGGGGGCTGATGGGTACCTGCCGTTGCTGGAGGAAGATGTGTTGGTCTCTGATGAACCTTCGCCGCTAGATGTCACGTTTCGTTTGCAGCGACCGTGA
>CAZSJU010000016.1:4237-22255 GCA_964607235.1 uncultured Anaerolineae bacterium
GGTCTCTGATGAACCTTCGCCGCTAGATGTCACGTTTCGTTTGCAGCGACCGTGATAGTGCATAGTGGATTCGGCAGGCTCACCACAGGTGGATTCGGCAGGCTCACCACAGGAGGAGTGAAACATGAACACGCGTGATGACCAGATCTCGGAATGGAAGCGTTACCCGGAGGGAGAAGACTACCTGGCAGAAAAGTTGGCCCAATTCATCGACGCTGTGCCGCCCGCGCGGGCGCTAGACGCGGACCTTAGCGTGCGCACCAGCAGCCGCTTGAGTGACTGGCTGGATCACCTGGTGCTGGTCGATGGGGATGCCCCCCGCGCGCGATTGGTCGAGTATGGCTTTGTGCCACAGGCGGCGCCCGCCCTGTCCAACGACAGAGTCTATCATCATCCCGGCGCGCTCTTTCCGAGGGTAGTGTTGCGCGGTCAAGAGGGCGTGACGCCGGGCACTGTCCTGGCGGTGGCCCTCCAGGTGGAAGAGGTCAGTGCGTTTTTGATGGCTCATGAGATGGATGCCTCGATTCAGTTAGTGGGGTCGATTGAAGGGGCGCCCTTGAGCCCTTTGCGCCGCGCCTGTGTATATCGGGGCGCTGGGCAAGAGGAACGCGAGCTATGGGTAGTGGAACGGCGCGGCGGGAATGGGTTTGTCCCGGTCGAGGTGCCGCCTGACTATGCACGACGCTATTTGCACGCCTTTGAGCGTTGGGCCATCCGGAAACGAGGATACGTTGACCCGCGCCAAGGCATGACTGAAGCGTTGCAGTTGGCGCGGTCGCTGGCCAGCGAGATGGGCACGGACACTGCGGCCTGGATCGTCTTTGCGGCCGAGCGGACGTTGTGGCAGCGCCGCAACAAGGCTGGTCAGGTGCAAAAAGCTCGTCAGGACAGTCTGGGGTTGGGGTGGGCGAACCATGACCATCACACCTTTCGCAGTTCGCGCGAGACGTTTGGCACGCTGCTCCAAATCTTGGAAGCGCTGGGCTTTCATCCGCGCGAGCGGTTTTATGCCGGCGCGGAGGCCGGATGGGGCGCCCAGGTTATGGAACAACCGGTCTGCCGCATCGTCGTCTTTGCCGATGTGGACCTGGCGCCGGACGAGTTGACGCGCGACTTTCATGATCCCCTGGCGCCGCGCCAAGAGCTGGGCACGGTAGGCTTGTGGTGTGCCTTGCACGGTGAGTCTATGCTCACCGCCGGGTTGCATCACCTGGCCGGGCGTTTCGATTTCGAGGCCGCGACGGCGGACCTGGCCGAGTGGGGCATAAAGATGATGCGCCCCTTTAGCGATTTTGACTATTTGCACCAGGCTTTTACGCGGGCTGAGCGTTGGGCGGTGCCTCCGGAGCGGTTGGCGCGCCTGGTGGCGGCGGGGCACATCGACCGTGAAGCATCGGCGCGTTTTGCCCAAGTGACAGCCGGTGGCGCCATCGGCAGTCACCTGGAGAATATCCAGCGCGGCCAAGGGTTTAAAGGCTTTAACCAGCAAACGGTGAGCGACATCATCCGGCGCACTGACCCCAGGACCGGATACGGGGCCGCGTGATGGGCGTTCGGCAAGCTCAACATACCAGCCTGAACCAACTGAAGGACAGGCGGCCTTTAATACTGGCCAGTGGCTCCCCACGCCGGCGAGAATTGATGGGGTTGTTACAGGTGCCTTTTGAGGTGCACGTGCCGACGGTGGAGGAGGAGGTGATGCCTGGGGAAGCGCCAGAGCAGGTGCCACAACGCCTCAGCCGGGTCAAGGCCGCCCATGTGGCCCGCTCGGTTGAGACGGCCGTCATCGTGGCGGCCGACACCATCGTGGTGGACCGTGGCGAGATACTGGGCAAGCCGCGCGACCCTGACCACGCGTGCGAGATGTTGCGTCGTCTGCGGGGCGCGCAGCACCGGGTGCTCTCGGGCGTGACGGTGATGGACGCGGCCACGGGCCGGCGCTTGACCGCGCTATGCGAGACCCAGGTGTGGATGCGCGCGATGAGCGACGCCGAGATCGCGGCCTATGTGGACAGCGGTGACCCGCTGGACAAAGCCGCCGCCTATGCCATCCAGAACCCCACGTTTGCCCCTGTGACCCGCGTCGTCGGCTGCCCGACCAACGTGATGGGCCTGCCGATGTGTCACGTGGTGCGGGACCTGCGTCGCCTCGGTGTGACGCTGCCGCCCACGTTGCCCACGCGCTGCAAAATCCAGACCGATTACCGCTGTGCGTTGACCCGATACGTCTTGCCAGGGTTGAGCGCAGCACAAGTGTTTTGTTGTCTTTTCTAGTGCTTGACTTTTGTTACGTAAGAGGTACAATCCAATTATCTTGGTCGCTTGTTCTCGCCACTGAGGGCAGTTATCGGCGACTGGGTGTCCGGCACACTTTTTGGGTTTCGTTTAATGGTGATGACCGCCAAGTGCCGGGCACCTTGGATTTTATTAGCGACGCGGAAAGAGAGGGGCAGATATGCGTATTTTGACGGTGGAGCAGATGCGCCAAGTAGAGGCGGCGGCTGACGCCGGGGGACACAGTTACGCCGAGATGATGGAGCGGGCTGGGCGCGCGGTGGCTCAGGCGTGGATTCGACAGGCTCACCACAGGCGGATTCGACAGGCTCACCACAGGTTGTTGGCGCGCCAGGACCTGGAGAACCAGCCGGTTTTGGTGCTGGTTGGTCCAGGCAACAATGGGGGAGATGGCCTGGTGGCCGCGCGTTACCTGGCCGAAGCAGGGGCCGAGGTGGCTTGTTATCTGCTCAAGCCACGTGACCAGGATGATCCAAATTTGCAGGCGGCCTATGAATGTGGTGTGTTGGTCGCTGGCGCCACTCAGGACCTGGATTCGACAGGCTCACTACAGGCGGATTGGCACATTTTGCGCGAGTGGGTCGCCAAGGCAGCGGTGATTATTGATGCGTTGTTGGGTACCGGCGTGCATCTGCCGCTGCGCGGAACGGTAGCCACGTTATTGACGGTGGTGCGAGAAGGCTTGGAAGCGCGACGTGCAGCAGGAGCGGCAGCACGTGTCTTTACGGCGCCTGCTTGTCCCGTTGCGCCCGATTTCTTTCCCTTGGTCTTGGCGGTGGATGGCCCCAGTGGCCTGGATTATGACACTGGCGACCTGGCGCCCGAAGCGCTGCGCGCTGACTTGACGGTCACCTTTGCCTTTCCCAAGCGGGGACATTTTCTCTTCCCGGGCGCGTCGGCCTGTGGCGAGTTGCTGGTGGCGGATATTGGCGTCACGCCCGAGCTGCCCGAGGCCGAATTGGGGGCGCCGACGCTAGAGGTCGCGACGCCGCAAAAGGTGGGCGCTTTGTTGCCAGAACGTCCACTTGATGCTCACAAGGGGACTTTTGGCAAGGCGTTGTTGGTCGTCGGCTCGATCAACTATACCGGCGCCGCTTACCTGGCAGCCAGTGGGGCGACGCGGGTAGGGACTGGGCTGGTCACCCTGGCCGTGCCGGGTGCGATTCATGACGCGCTGGCGGCCAAGATCAGCGAAGCGACTTTTTTGATCCTGCCCGAGGTGATGGGTATCGTCTCTCCCGACGCGGTGGACCTGCTGACGGAAAAATGTGGATTCGGCAAGCTCACCACAGGTGGCGACTATCAGGCCATGCTGCTGGGCTCTGGTCTGACCGGAGAAAAAGAAGCGGTCGAGTTTGTCCACGCACTGCTGCAGGCCGAGCGGTCGCCCAAGCGCAAGGGGCACATGGGTTTCCAGACGGGTGATGTGTCCTCCCAAGCGACCGCCGGGCAAGATGAGAAAAGAGGTTTCCCGCCGCTGGTGGTGGATGCCGACGGGCTGAACGCCTTGGCGGCGTTGGAAGATGAGGCATGGTGGGAATGGTTGCCGGCGCCGTCGGTGCTCACGCCGCATCCGGGTGAGATGGCGCGGCTGATGGGCGCCGAGACCAAGGCGGTGCAGGCGGATCGCCTGGGGACCGCAAGGACGATGGCGTCCAAATGGGGGCACGTGGTGGTCCTCAAGGGCGCTCACACCGTCGTCGCCGAACCCGGGGGACGGACGGTGATCATCCCCTTTGCCACCCCGGCGTTGGCCACTGCTGGTTCGGGTGACGTGTTGAGTGGGGCTATTGTCGGTTTGCTGGCCCAGGGGCTGGCGCCTTTTGATGCCGCGGTGGCTGGCGCTTACCTGCACGGCTTGGCCGGAAAATGGGCCGGCGAGGAGGTCGGTCTGGCAGGAACCGTCGCCAGTGATTTGTTAACGCGTTTGCCTCGGGCGTTGCAGGTCCTCATGGATTCGGCAGGCTCACCACAGGTGGATTCGGCAGGCTCACCACAAGGCGAGAGCGGCTAGACGCGCGCTGGCGCCTGGCTGCACGATGAGGCGGGGCGATGGACGAGTACGACGAGCTACAGGTTGCAGAGTGGTTGCGTGAGGGGATCGCTGCCGCCAAGGAGGGGCGGCGCGCGCAGGCGCGCGAGCGGCTGATGCGAGTGATTGAGGTCAATGATCGCAGCGAGCAAGCATGGTTATGGCTCAGCGGCGTGGTGGACTCGCCGGAGGACCGGCGCATTTGCCTGGAGAATGTGCTGACGCTGAACCCGAATAACGCGCAGGCGCGGGCCGGGATGCGTTGGTTGGAGGAGCAGGAGGAAAAAGAGCCCCCGGCCCCACAAAAAGAGGCCAGACGGGAAACACAGGGAGCCCCACGCGCTGAGCAAGCGCCCACGTCTGGCGCTTGGCAGGAACCAGAGCTGTGCCTGACCTCCGATTGTTGCGTCTATTGCGCGCGCCCCGTCCAGGAGCGGCAAGCGCGCTGCCCGCACTGTGGTGGACGCTTGTTGACCCAGCGCTTCAAGCGGGAAGAACGTTCTGCCACCGGGTCTCTGCTGCACGTTTACTGGGTCTTGCTTTCCGGTCTGACCTTGGCCGAGTTTTTTCTGATCGGTTTGATCTGGGAACGGCAAGGCAACTTTTCCGACCTGATTGCGCCGTATCTGCCCTTTATCGCTGGCCCGGTGTTGACCGGTGCCAGTCGCCTGGATGCGGTGTTACAAACCGAAACCTGGGTGGACCTGTTCCGCACTGCCAACGTCGGGTTGGCAGCGCTGGGCGGCGTGGTCGCGTTGGGCCTGTTTTTGCGCCGGCCTGTGGCGCACATGTTGGGTATTGTGTTGGTCGCGTTGCAGCTCTTGTTCACGCTGACATCGTTGGCGCTGGGCTTTTCGGGCTATATCCTGGCGGGGCTGCGAGGCGTCTTTACGGTGGCACTGACGATTTTCATGTTTCAGACGGTGTTGGATTTTAGCCGAGAAGCGCGTTGGGAGCGGTTGGAAGCAGACCGGCATCTGTTAAACGACGCGGATTATTACAATCGCGGGCGCAAGTATGCCAAATGGGGGATGTGGGCCAAAGCTTTGCTGCACTGGCAGCGGGCGGCGGCGATGAACCCGGAGCGCGACACCTATTTTGCGGCTTTGGCGCGCGCCTACGGGCACCTGGGCTGTTACGAGACGGCGCTCAAGCAGGCGGACCATGCCATACGCGTCAGCCGTCGGCCGGAACAGTGGCAGCCTCTGCGTGAGACCCTCGCCAAAGCGTGCGAGCGTGCTATGGCTGGTCAATAGTTTCAGAGTCTTTGGAGACCATTCAAGCAAGATCTGAAAGACTTGCAGCGGCAGGGTGTGGCGGGTTGGATGCCCAAACCGTCCAGCCTGAAACGGTTGGCTGAAGCGTGGGATGAGGGGTTAAGGGCCGCACCGGCCGGTTGAGCGCACCGCCAAACCCAAGAGGATACCCCCGCATGCGATTTACGTACACGACAAGGAGCGATTGAAATGCAGGCCATGGTGTTGAAAGCGTTGACGAACGTGGCGGAGAACCATACTCCCCTGGAGCTAATGACGCTCCCGGACCCCGAACCCGGGGCGGGCGAAATTTTGATCGCGGTTTCGGCTTGCGGGGTCTGTCACACCGAGTTGGACGAGATCGAGGGGCGGACACCACCGCCGCGCTTGCCCGTCATCTTGGGGCATCAAGTGGTGGGGCGCGTCGTGGCCAGGGGAGAGGGGGCTACCCATTTTCAAGTAGGAGACCGGGTGGGGGTGGCCTGGATCTATTCCGCGTGTGGTCACTGCCAGCACTGCCGGCAAGGGAACGAGAACCTGTGCGCAGATTTCAAGGCCACCGGCCGGGACGCTGACGGCGGTTATGCGCAGTATATGAGTGTCAGGGAAGAGTTTGCCTATCCCATCCCAGAGGTGTTTTCCGACGTGGAAGCCGCGCCGTTGCTGTGTGCGGGCGCCATTGGCTACCGTTCGCTACGGCTGACCGGTTTGAAAGATGGGCGTCATTTGGGCCTGACCGGATTTGGCGCTTCGGCGCACCTGGTGCTCAAGATGGTGCGGCATCGTTACCCCAACTCTCAGGTTTTCGTGTTCGCGCGCAACCCCAAGGAGCGGGCCTTTGCCCTAGAGCTGGGTGCGGTCTGGGCGGGCGAGACGGAAGCGATCTCCCCCGTCAAGCTGCAAGCGATCATTGATACTACCCCGGCGTGGAAGCCGGTGGTGGAGGCGCTAAAGAACCTGGAGCCCGGCGGGCGCCTGGTCATCAATGCTATCCGCAAGGAGGCGGGAGACCAGGATTACCTCTTGCGCCTGGATTATCCCACTCATCTGTGGATGGAAAAAGAGATCAAGAGTGTGGCCAACGTGACGCGGCGGGATGTCAGCGAATTCCTGGCGTTAGCGGCCGAGATCCCCATCAAATCGGAAGTGCAGACGTTTGCGTTAGGGGAGGCCAACCGGGCGCTGGTCGAACTCCGCACCGGCAAGATTCGCGGCGCCAAGGTCTTGAACATAGACTGAGTCGCATCAGTGAAAGTGCGATGCACCTGCTTTTCGGTGCATTGCACCTGTTGAGCGTTGCTGGTTTGAAAGGCAAAGCACATGCAAGATATAATTGGACAAATTGAACCCCTCACGGCAGCCATTGAGGAAAAGCTGGTCGGTTATCGTCGGGATTTCCACCGTTACGCCGAGGCCGGCTGGACCGAGTTCAGGACCGCCAGCCTGGTCGCCCGCCGGTTGCAGGCGCTGGGCTGCGGGGTGCGGGTGGGTCAGGAGGTGGTCAAGGCGGAGGATCGCATGGGCGTGCCCGATCCTGATGTGTTGGAAAGACACTGGCAGCGGGCGGTCGAGCAAGGCGGGGATGAAGCCTTTTTAGAGGCGATCAAGGGTGGATTCACCGGGGTGGTGGGTCTCATCCAGAACGGTCAGGGCCCGACGGTTGGACTGCGCTTTGACATGGACGCGTTGGGCATCCAAGAGGCCCAAGACGAAAATCACCGGCCCTTCCGCGAGGGGTTTAGCTCGCTCAACGCGAACGTGATGCACGCCTGTGGCCACGACGCTCACACTGCGACCGGGCTGGGCCTGGCCGAGGTGCTGATGCACCTGCGGGACCATGTCCGCGGCACCGTCAAGCTCATCTTTCAACCGGCAGAAGAAGGGGTGCGGGGCGCCAAGTCCATGGTCGGGGCTGAGGCCTTGGACGACGTCGATTTTTTGTTGGGATACCACGTCTTTAGCGGGTGGGCGCTGGGCGAGATGGTGTGTGGAATGAGTGGGTACGCCGCCACGCACAAGTTCGACGCGCGCTTGACCGGTGTGCCTGCCCACGCCGGCGCCAGCCCCCAGGCCGGCAAGAACGCGCTGCAGGCGGCCGCCACAGCCGTTTTAAACCTGTATGCTATCCCGAGACACGGGGATGGCGCGACGCGGATCAACGTGGGCCAGTTGACGGCGGGCACCGGGCGCAACGTGATCTGTTCGGATGCGCACCTGGTGATCGAGACGCGCGGCGCGACCTCAGAGTTGAATGACTATATGTGCGAAAGAGCGGTACGGGTGCTCGAGACGTCGGCCCGGATGTACGAGTGTGCGTTGCAGCTCATCCCGATGGGAGGCGCCCAGAGTGCCAGCAGCGACGAGGTGTTGGCCGAACGGGTCAAAGGGGTGGCCGAAAGGATGGGCGGTTTTGCGTTTTTCCCTTGCTCTGCCAGCGGCGGCAGTGAGGACATTACCTATATGATGAAACGGGTGCAGGAACGCGGTGGCCTGGCGACCAATATTGGGCTGGGCGCGGATCTGCATGGGATCAGCCGGTCAGCCCAGGAAGGCCGGGAGGTGGTGCTCAGCCCGCACACCGCCGTGTTTGACATTGATGAGCGGGTTATCCCGCAGGCGGTGCAGCTATTGGCGTGTGTCGCCTTGGAACTGATGCATAGGGATAGGGAGTAGATGTTTCTCCCGACGACAAGACAGGAGCTAGAGACGCTGGGCTGGGATGGCCTGGATGTGATCCTGGTCAGCGGCGATACTTATATTGACAGTCCGTTCATAGGGGTGGCCCTGATCGGTAAGGTGCTATTGAAGGCGGGTTACCGGGTGGGCGTGATCGCCCAGCCGGACGTCCATTCGGACCGGGACATCCGCCGGCTGGGCGAGCCGAGGTTGTTTTGGGGTGTCGGCGGCGGGTGTATGGACTCGATGGTGGCCAACTATACCGCCACCCAACGCAAAAAAAAGCGGGACGACCTGACCCCCGGCGGTAGGAACGACCGGCGCCCGGACCGGGCAGCCATCGTCTACACTAACCTGATCAAGCGCTACTCTAAAGACACGCAACCTATCGTGTTGGGCGGCGTCGAGGCCAGCCTCAGGCGGGTGGCGCACTATGATTTCTGCTCGGACCGGGTGCGCCGCTCGATCTTGTTCGACGCCAAGGCCGACCTGCTGGTGTATGGCATGGGTGAAAGGACCGTCGTCGAGCTGGCGCGGCGTCTGGCGGCAGGGCAGGACGTAAAGGACGTGCGCGGCTTGTGTTATATATCCAGGGAAAAGCCGGACGGCTATATTGAGCTGCCTTCGTATCAGACGGTCAAGCAGGACAAGCACGCGTTCATCGACATGTTTCATACCTTTTACCGCCACAATGACCCCTTGACGGCCCAGGGGCTGTGCCAGCGTCAAGACACGCGTTACTTGGTCCAGAACCCACCTGCGCCTTATCTCACCCAACAAGAGTTAGACGCGGTCTATGACATGGATTTTGAACGTGACCTGCACCCGTTCTACCGGCAGCAGGGACCGGTCAAGGCGCTGGAGACGATCCGCTTTTCCCTGCCCACTCATCGTGGTTGTTATGGCGAGTGCAACTTTTGTTCCATCGCGGTGCACCAGGGCCGCACCGTGCGCTGGCGCAGCCAGGCCTCCATCCTGGCCGAGGCGCGGCGCATGACCCAATATCCGGATTTCAAGGGTTACCTGTACGACGTGAGTGGTCCCACCGCCAACATGTATGGCTTTGAGTGCCGCAAAAAGACACAGCATGGCAGTTGTGCTGACAAGCGCTGTCTGTACCCGCAGGTCTGTGACCAATTGCCGGTCGATCACCACCGGCAGATCGAATTACTCAAGGCGCTCAGCGAGATCGAGGGCGTGAAAAAGGTGTTCGTGGCTTCGGGTGTGCGTTACGACTTGCTGTTGGCCGACGAGCGGCATGGCCGTCGCTATCTGGAGCAGGTCGTCCGGCATCACGTCTCGGGCCAGATGAAGGTGGCGCCGGAACACACCCAAGACCGCGTGCTGCAGAAAATGGGCAAACCGGGCACCGAATCGTTGCTGGCTTTCAAGGACCTGTTCTACGAGTTGACCCGGAAAGCTGGCAAAGAGCAGTATCTCACCTATTACCTTATCGCGGCGCATCCCGGCTGCACGGCACGCGACATGAAAAAGCTGGCGACTTTTGTGCGGCAAGAGCTGGGCATCCGGCCGGAACAGGTCCAGATTTTTACCCCGACCCCTTCTACCTATTCCAGCCTCATGTACTATACCGAGATGGACCCCTTTACCCGAGAAAAGATCTTTGTGGAAAAGCGCGTCTCGGGTAAATATCGCCAAAAGGGGCTGGTGGTGAGGAAGCGTAGATCCTAACAAAGTTGGAGATAACTGTGCTATCAAGCACCAAGTGCATCTTGAGATCCGCGCTAAGTTTTTCGCTTCCAAGCCTGTAGAGCGTCTATTTCTGCCTGAGCATCCGCTTTGTCGATGGGGCCTAGGCGCAGAGGGATGCCTTTCTCCATAAAACGCTCGCGTAGCTCTAACGGGTGCAGGCTCAGCAAGGAGGCCGTTCGGGCCAGGCTGATTTCTCCATCTAGATAGGCGTTGACTATGACAGACCAGCGTAGCTCTTCATCCTCATCCAGGAGGCGTTGCAGCGCTCGCTGTATGAGTTGAGGTTGTGAGCGTTGCAGCTTGATCAATTGCTCCAAGGGCCAACTCTCGGCCCGCACTATGGACGCCATGCGTCATCTCCATTTTTCACATCTCATTTTACGCGAGACCTGATATCTAGACATTATTGTAACACGGGGAGGGGTAAAAGACAACGTGCCAAGATGGACCCCTCTACCTGGAAAAAGATCTTTGTAGAAAAGCGCACCGCGGGCAAGTATTGCCAAAAAAGTCTGATAGTTGGCCAGCGTAGAGGGCGTTAATCAAGTTTGTGAGGGCCGGGATCTTTTTTTTCCCCCGGCCCTCACGAATGTGTTGCATACCACCTAGAAGAACAGAGCAATCAACTCGTACACCTGACGGATCGTCTCTGTGCTGGCATCAAAGCGCTTGCCGCCTGTGGTTTGGGCGATTTGTTCCAGGGTGCCTGCGTCGGCGTCGGCGCCGTAGGCGATAGTAAAGAACTTGATGGCGCGGCCGCCTTCCTGGCCGACCTGGATCGCCTCCAGCACGTTGGGAAGGTCGTTGATAGAAGCTTGTTCTACACTGCCGTCGGCCAGCAAACGCTCGTCCCGACCATCGGACAGGATCACCACGGCGCGAATGCGGTTGGGATCGCCCTCGGCTTTCAGGTCCTCGTAGGCTTGTAGTGTGACGTCGTTCAGCCGCGTGGGACCGTCGGGTTGGATGCCCATAATCGCGTCTTTGATTGCCGTCCGCTTTTCGCCCAGGGGCGAGAGCGGCGTCAGGGTGGTCAGTTCGTCGTTAAAGACGATGACCTGTAACCGGTCGACGTCGCTCAGCATGTCGACAAAGTTGCCCAGGGCCACGCGCGCCTTTTCGATCTTGGTCCCTTGCCCCGGCGCCTCTTCTGCCCACATGCTGCCCGAGATGTCCAGCACGACCACCACGTCGGCCGCCTTTTTGACCTGGCGCCAGGTTTGTTGTGCGCCTTGGATGACTGCCGGTGGGGGCGACTCTAGCACCGTCTGGGGCTGGTCGGGGTCGACGCCGTGGTCGGCGTCCAGGGGTGTGCGCAGCGGGAGCGTGGGATCGGCGGGCCGGAAGCCCAGCGCCATTGCCTGCTCCTGTTGCGTCGCGTCCAGCAGGAACACCTGAAAATCCTGGGCGGCTGCCTTTTGCTCGTCGCTCACCCAGGGCGCGTTCAGGATGACGTAGGGGTGGTCCGTCCAAAAGGTCCCTTCGCTGGGATAGAGGGCCACGATGGGCGGATGGTTGGGGCAGGTTTGCGAGCGGACGGCCACAAGATTTTCGTATAGTACAGATGCGCTGAGGTACGCCGGGCCGCCAATCTCGCAATCGTACATGCGCTGGGCGAAAAAGCCGGTGCTGCTGCCATAGTCGATGATGCTGCCCTCGATTTGGGCCATAGAGGTCCGCAGCGCCGAGGTTTGCAGGTCCTCTAGCGTCAGGCCGCTTTGCTTGTCGACCCCGGCGTATGCTTCGGAGAGTATGGCCGCCAGGCCGCTGTTGCTATAGTCTGGATGCGTGTGCCCGAATTTAAAGCTGCCCCACTCGGGATGGTCCCACTCGGACCAGTCGCGGCCCGAAAGATCTGCGATGGTGTGCCAGCCCAGCGGCTGGTCCGGCCAGCCCAGCGCCCGCGCCATAGGTTCCCACATGGCGATGACCACCGGGCTGCGCACCAGGCTCTGCGGTTCCCCAAAGACCAGCTCGCTGCCATAGCGCTCGCGCCAGGCGGAGCGGGCGACAGGTAGATAGAGCGAGGAGGCCGGGGACCAGACCGTCGCCTCGATAGTGCCCGAGAGGATGGCTGTGGCCGCTTCGATGGAGCCGATGGCCGTCGCCTCTATGACGATCGTCGAGCCCTGGGGTGTTTGGCGCCCGGTGGAATTGTACGTCTCGACCAACGGCGCCAGCCAGTCCTCTTTTTCAGAGCCATACAGGATGTGCACGCTCATAGTGGACGCTTTGTCCGTGGGCAGAGGTGTCTTGGTTTCCGGTGTGTCTGGTGTGGACGCAATCGACGGAGGGGGCGGACCCTGGCAGGCTGTTCTCGGTAACCATTCTTCACAAATTTCAAGGTATACACCGGACGCTTTGAGTGCTTCCAATTGTGCATTGATTTGTTGCAGCAGGTCGGCGCGCTCTTTGCGCACGGCGATGCCATAGGGCTCGTTGGTGACCGTTTCATCCAACAAGGTGGTGTTCGCCTCGGGATGTTGGTTGATCAGTGTGGCGAGAGAGAGGCGGTCGTACACACATGCCTCAACGTCGCCCTGGGTCAAGGCCTCAAAGGCTTGCCGGGCATCGGTAAAGGACACCAGGATCGCGCTCGTTTCTTCTTCCACCCACTGGGCGCCGGTGCTGCCTTCTTGGGCACTGACGCGCCGGCAATCGAGATTGGCGGGGGATTGGATCGTGCTGCCTTGTCGGACGGCGATGGCCTGGCCCGCCTCAAAGTAGGGTGCGCTAAAGTCCACGATTGCCTGCCGTTCCTCGGTGATGCTTGCCATCGAGATGACCACGTCGAATCGTCCGTCGGCTAAATCTTCAAAGACGTGTGCCCAGTCGTTTGTCTCCACGTACGCGATCTGAAATCCTGCCCCCTCGGCGATGGCTTGTATCAGGTCGATGTCAAAGCCCTCAGGGCCGACGTCGACAAAGGGCGGTGAGTCGGTCGAGATGCCCACGCGGACGACATGCGGGTCTTGTGTTGGGGTAGGCAAGGACTTGGGGGTAGGTGGAGATGTTGGGACCGCGGTGGACTTGCCCGTACAAGCGATCAGTGTCCAGATTAGTGTAAGCATCAGAATAATGGGTGCTTTGTGTTTCATGCGTTGCTGCCTTTCCTATGTACCTTACTGCCGGCAGATGATCGGTTCGCCACCCAGATCTGTTCCAAATGTGGGCAGATACTCGGGTTCCACCTGGGCCGGGGAGTCAAAGTAGGGATAAAAGTTATGGGTGCTCAGGATCTCTTGACCACGGATGCCACGGACATAGTGCAAAAAGTCCCGGGCCAGTTGGGCCGATTCATCACCTAATCCATCCCCAGCGATCACATACATGTACAGCGGCCGGATGAGTTTGATGGGATAGTTATCGGGGTTGAAAATCTGGGCGTTTTTGTCGGGGTCAGATGTCTCTTTGCCGGTTTCGGGGTCGAGCGCCACGGTGTCTTTGAGTGGGTTTTCTGCCAGCAGGTTGCCGCGTTTGATCAGGATCAGGCGCAGGTGGCGGGGGGGCTGCGTGAGCAACCAGGAGCGGCTCACCCAATAGAGTGAACCGGGTGTGCTCAACGCAGTATTTAAGCAGGCTTCGTTGCCCGTGCACGGTTTAAAGTACGGGCGGTATTCACCGTTGCCCGTCAACCGCTCCAGCACGATTTCGGTCGTGCCGCTGCCTTGGCGGGCCAGGATGCGGATGGACCCGGGTTCGCCTCTCATGTCGGCCCAGTCCTGGTAACCGTCGTTGAGAATGCTGGTCATCTGCCGCGTCGAGATCTCGGGCACCTTGTTTTTAAAGTTGGTGACGAAAGCGATGACGTCGTAGCCAATGACGGCGGCACATTGTATCTCCAGGCCTGCCTCTTTTAGCGCTTGCTGTTGCTCAGGCTTTAGGGGCTCTGACGCGGCGAACAGGTTGACCTTGCCTTGGAGGGTTTCGGTAAAGCCGGCTGTGGTCCCCACCGCCGAGACCTCTATCTGGACCTTTCGTTCCAGGGTGCCCAGCAGTGGGATGTGGTTCTCCCACCCGGTCAGCGCTTCAAAACCTGCTTGCCAGTCGGACATCATGCCTAACTCTTTGCCCAAGATGGTGTTGCTGCCGGCGATGTGCAAGGTGGGGCTGGGATCAAAGAACTTGATCACCGGCTCTAGTAGATTGCTGCCGGTGAGTTCGCTCGCGTCCGCGAGCACTCCTAGCAGGGAGCCCAGCAGGGTCGCGATGAATATCAAGAGCGGCAGTCGTCCAGCGGACGACTCTTTGTCGGTGGGGTGAGGGATGGGTTGTTGGGTCTGGGGCTGTTCGTTTTCGAGTGTTGTTTCGCTCATAGTGGTGTCCTCCTGTGTGTTTTTCTGTCTCCCAGTTCGTTGTTTTTGATAAGCAAGGTCATGTCTTAATTTTAAATGGTTTTTGTTAACAAATGATTAAAGATTTCTGATGCCGTCGTTCATCCCTTCGATGACGGCTTCTCGCGCGAGCCGAATGATGTCCAGTAGCCGCAGGCGAAATATGCCCCATGCGATGACCAGTCCAGACAGCGTGAAAGCAAGACGCACGACGCCATTCCTTCAGTAGCAGGAACGTGCCAAAAGCTAGCAAGGTACAAGAGTAGGCCGTGTGTAGCCAAAAAAAACGGACCATAGGTGACGTCCAGTATTGAGAACGGGTCGCTGTTTTCCAGAACGGTACGGCGGTGAAACAAGTGGTGATAGTCGTTCGTCCACACGACCAGGAGCGTGATCAGGGGGGCAGTGCGCTTTCGCCCGGCGAAACCGGTCAATGCAGCGGCGATGAGGCTTGTTAATAATAACAGCAACGTATAAGGTGTGGATTGCCAGTGCATTAGTGTTTTAATGTCAAGTTTCGCTCTTGTCTCTCCATAGTGATAATTGCCTGCCACGTTCCAGGCCAAATTGCCCAAGTGCGCCCAGCACCGCAGCGACCGTCAAGACCATTCCTCCACCTAGCCCCAACAACCTTTCATTGGCGATCTCGGTCGAAAAGTAAAAGTTGTTATACAGATAAGCGATGAGCAACATGACCACGGCGGTGGAAAGCAGCAGCGCATAGTTGCTCAAGCGATGGGTGCCGGCCAGGCGCTGATCAAAATAGGGCGAAAAATTGAGCGCGGTGTTGATCATGCGGCCATATACGGTGGCCAGGACCAATGGTAACAAGAAGCTGAGGACAGAGAGCGCTTGTATAGGGCCGAGAATAAAATAGTCAAACAAGCCGTGCACGAGTGCCGCGATGACGAGTCCTCCCAGCACTGTGAGCGCGGCGTTTTCGGCGCGGATGTAGCGCGCGCGGGCCCAGCTATAGCACACGATGCTGGTCAGCGCCATGTGTAACATTGTCGAGACCAGGAAGCGGATAAAGACAATGCTCAACCCATAGCCGGTAAAGTACAGGCTGTTCTCTAGCGTGGCAAAGCCCAGCGCGGACAGGCTGCCATAGATGAGCAGGTCAATGGGTTCGTTGACCTGGGGGAAGAGCAGGACGATGGCCAGGACCGGCAAGAATTTGATCACCTCTTCGACCGCGCCGATGTATAACAAGCTGTAAATCAAGTCGTTCAGCGCGCCCTCGCCCAACGTGAGGGGATAAAGCGCGTATAACGTGTCGGACAAGAGAGCAGTCCCCAGCGCCGCCACGGCGCCGAGGGAGAGGGCGGCGAGGGAGAGGGAGAGCGGTTCTTGTTCAAAGACGTCGATGCGCCAAAAGTAAAAGAACCACATCGCGCAGATGATCAAGGCGCTCAAGGCGGCCTCCAATTGGATAAATTCTAGCGGTTTCACCAGGGTCAATTGCAGATAACGGCCTACTTGTCCACTTTGATAGGCTAATAATCGTTGCGCGCCCGTGCCTACGTAAGGCGCTGTCCGCTCGTCTTTGGCCAAGCTGCGAATGCCTGCCATAGCGGCGTCGTCTCCCTGCTCAAGGTAAAGGGAGACCAGATTAGCCACGGCCCCCGCGACATTGCCTTCCAGGGCAATTTCTTGAAAAAAAAAGGGTACAGCTTGCTCTTTTTGTTCCAGCGCCAAATAGACGTAACCGATCGAGTTGTTCAGGTATTTCCGAGTGGGATCGTTGACGTGTTGGTAGGCGTCCAGCGCTTCTTGGTGTTTTTCTTGCTGCACCCGCAGCAGACCTAGCCCATAATGACCCACGTCGGCCGATTCGGGCTGGGCGGCCAGGGCGGTATAGCGGCTTTCAATCTTGGCGTCGTCTCTGGGGGCATCTTGGATGGGGGAGATTTGAAAATGGTTGACGATGTAGCGATAGTTCAGGTCGAGGTCGAGAGGATCTTGGGTCAGCAAGGATTCGAAAATGGTTTCTGCCTGCTGGTATCGTTCGGCCTCTTGCAAGCGCGCGATCCGGTCCTGAGGGTCTTGAGGCAGCGATTGGCGCCCAAACAGGTTAATGCCCACCAAGACGATCAATGCAGCCAGTAACGTGAGTAAAAAAGTGTGTCGCATATGGATCATTCAATCGTCGCCAGAAACTGTCTTGACATTTCTCCTACATCGCTGTCGGTCTGGATGCCGGTCCAAGGATCACCCGGTTGGACCAGGTTGGCCACCACGATGTTGGCGCCGTTAAAGATGGCGCTGCGCGCTTCTTTGATGTCCACCCCGCCGGCTGCCGAGATCAACACGTTGAACTTGCTGCGTATGCGGTTGACGTGCCGATACTGGATGACCTTGCCGCGTGTGTTTTCTTCGTCGCGGCCGCGGTGCAACACCACGACGTCCGGGGGGCGCTTGAGCCGCATCAGCGTCCGCAATGGGTCCTTTACGCCGAGGGTGTCAATCATTGACACCATGTTTAGCTTGGCGCAATGCGCGATAAAGAGGTTGAGCGCTTCTGAGGGCGAACTGCCCAGCACGGTGGCCGCTGTGGCGCCTGCTTGCCGGGCCAGGTCGACTTCGCCCAGGGCGCCATCTATGGTTTTCAAGTCGGCGACCACATGACCGGGCCACAGACGGCGGATGGCGCGGATGCCCTCCGCGCCTTCCCGTTTGATATAGGGCGTGCCGGCTTCGATAAGAATACGCTCGCTGCGTACAACCTCGGGCAGAATGCGTTGTACCATCGCGACGTCATAGTTGAAGGCGATTTGCAAGTAGCGTGTCTTGCGGTCGAGCATGGATTATTCCCTCTGCTCCCCGATCACTTGGTTGATCATGCCGCCCAGGTCAGAAGGCACAAAGAGCACGATCTTTTCCGAAGGGTCGGCGGCGATGTCGCGGATGGTCTGAAGCGTGCGCAGGTGGAGCGCGCCGCTGCTCTTGGCCAGCGTTTCGGCCGCCTTGCGCAAGTTTTCCGAAGCGGAAAGTTCACCTTGAGAGGCAATGATGACGGCGCGACGTTCACGCTCGGCCTCAGCTTGCTTGGCCATCGCACGTTTCATTTCGGCCGGTAGCTCGACCTCTTGGATTTTGATCGACTCGACGTCGACGCCCCATCCCGTTGTCTCGGCGTCCACGATCTCTCTGATGCTGTTGGCGATTTTTTCTCGCTCGGTCAGCACAAAGTCCATTTCATTGTTGCCAATGACGTCACGCAGCGCCGCCTGAGTATATTGGCGAATGGCGAACACGTGATCCTCAATCTCAATGATGACGTCCTCGGGGCTGATGACTTTGAAATAGACCACCGCGTTGACCAACATTGGGATGTTATCTTTGGTCATGACCTCTTGTCGCGGAATTTCGGCGGTCTTGATGCGCATGTCGACTTTGCGCATCGTTTGCAAGACCGGGATGACGATGGTCAAGCCTGGATTGCGTGTGTTAGAGTACTTGCCCAGGGTAAAGACTACCCCTCTTTCGTATTGATAGAGCAATTTTATGCCAGAGAGAAACCACAACCCGGCCAGTAATCCGACGATGGTGACGAGAGAGATGTTTAGTGCTGACATGTCTATATTCTTTCTCCTAGTTAAGAAATGTTTGTGAGCGCATGATATCAGGTACAGATTGTCAAGAATAGCACGGTTTGTTTAAGATTACGTTAACATTTTTTTAGCGTCCGGTTAGGAAAAAGGATGTGGCG
>CAZSJU010000017.1:0-3961 GCA_964607235.1 uncultured Anaerolineae bacterium
ATGGACGCCAAGCGCCGTGCCCAGGTGGGCAGTGGCGAACGCAGCGAGAAAATTCGCACGTATAATTTCCCCCAGAACCGGGTCACTGATCACCGCATCGGTTTGACGGTCTATCGGCTGCCCAGCGTGTTGGAGGGAGAATTTGACGAGTTTGTCGACGCGCTGTCCACGCGGGAGCAGGCGAAAAAGTTGCAGACGCTGGAAGAATAGGCTAGATGTTAATCGAGTCTTTATCCAGGCCCAACGCCAGGGGGCTGACCGTGGCAGCGACTTTGAACCAGGCTATCCCCAAGTTGCGGACCTGCATGGCGTCGCCCCAGCTAGAGGCGGAGCTGTTGTTGATCCACATCCTGGGCCTGCGACGGTCGGATCTGTACGCGCATCCTGAACGACTCTTGAATTTGG
The DNA here is from genome assembly GCA_964607235.1 of uncultured Anaerolineae bacterium. GTDB lineage: Bacteria > Chloroflexota > Anaerolineae > S140-20 > S140-20 > CAZSJU01. Next base: position 406 of record CAZSJU010000017.1, read on the forward strand.
AGCAGTTGCGCGCCTATGAAGAATTTGTGGAGCGGCGTGTGCAGGGTGAACCCCTGCCTTATTTGACCGGTCACATTGAATTCTATGGTCTGGACCTGAACGTCGATCCTCGCGTCCTGATTCCGCGCCCCGAGACCGAGACGCTGGTCGAGTTGGCTTTGTCTGAGGCTGAGCAGGGGCGTCCCTTGTCGGTGGTTGACGTGGGAACCGGTTCTGGCTGCATTGCCATCGCTCTGGCGGTGCATAGGCCGCGTGCGCGTCTTTATGCGTTGGACCTTTCGGCCGGTGCGTTGCACGTTGCCCGGTCCAATGCCCAACGTTTCGGGGTGACCGAGCGCATCGCGTTCATCCAGTCTGACTTGCTGACGGCTGTGCGCGGGCCGGTCGATTTGATTGTCTCCAATCCGCCTTACGTGGCGGGAGGAGAATGGTCGACGTTGGCCTATCAGGTCGCAGAACACGAGCCACAACTGGCGTTGTACGGGGGGACAGATGGGCTGAGTAGTGTGCGCCGGCTTTTGAACCAGGCCCGTGGGCGTCTGCGCCCGGGTGGCGTTTTGTTGATCGAGATGGGTGCCACGCAGGGTGCGGCGGTCGTGCGGTTGGCGCGCAATGTTTTTCCCCAGGATGAGGTTGTATTACATGCCGACCTGGCTGGGCGCGACCGTGTGTTGCGCGTCGTGACGTGCGCCCAAGGGATACGCGATGGATGATCCTCGCGCAAAGCTGCCTTTTCGTTTGTTGGCCTGTGATTTGGATGGTACGCTCATAGGCGACGATATGACACTTTCGCCGCGCGTGCGTCAGGCGCTGGCCCAGGCTCAGGCCCGCGGCGTGCAGGTGACACTGGCCACGGGCCGCAGTTTTCCCGATACGCTCCCCTTTGCGCGTGCCCTCAACATTTCCCTCCCGCTCATCTGTTATCAAGGGGGGGTAATCAAGCATCCGGTCAGTGGCGAATTGTTCTATCGGGCGACGATGCCCCGCGCGCTGGTGCTGGAAGTGATTGCGCTGGCTCGTGTGCACGACTGGCACTTGGTGCTCTATCTCGACGAAGCGTTGTATCTGGAAGATTTGCGACGTCCCAGACATTTTTACGACGGTTTTTTGGGGGGGAGGATAAACCTTGTGGATGATTTGGCCACAGTTGTCCAAAAGCATCCCCAAGAGCCGGACAAATTTGTTTTCGTGGCCGAGGAGCGAACTGCCGACCGTATCCAAGCTGTGTTGGGCGCTCAATTTGCTCAATTTGCTCAATTTGATAGACAAATGGTCGTCGTGCGCTCGCATAGTTTATTTGTTGAGGGCAACCCCCTCAGCGTGAACAAGGGGGCTGCGCTGGAATGGCTCGCCGGGTATCTGAATGTCTCTCAGGCGCAGGTGATGGCGATTGGTGACCAGGGCAATGACGTGGCGATGATCGAATGGGCCGGCTTGGGAGTGGCGATGGGCGGAGCCGACCATGCCGTGCAGGCCGTGGCGGATTGGGTGGCGCCGCCGTTGTCAGAGGACGGCGCGGCCGTGGCGGTCGAACGGTTTTTGATCGCGTCGGGGTTATGCGGGGTGAAAAAAAAGGGGTATTAATGGACGGATGGCAAACAGAGCGTCTAGATGCGCGGCCGACACAGTCCTCTGCAACCCGCCGGGCGAGCGTCGCGCGTGCCGCTGCGTTGCTGCGCGAGGGCGCCCTGCTCGCGCTCCCTACCGATACGGTATACGGTCTCGGCGCGGCCTTTGACCGGCCGCAAGCCGTACGAGCACTCTACCGCGCCAAGGACCGTCCGTCGGAAAAAGCAATTCCCATCTTGCTGGCTGACGCCCGGGACCTGCCCCTCGTGACCGCGTCGGTCCCCAACTGGGTGGAACCCCTGATCGCTCGTTTTTGGCCTGGAGGGTTGACATTGATTCTGCACAAGAGCGTCACTGTGTCGCCGGCGGTCAGCGCACTTTCCACCGTGGCTGTGCGTCTGCCTGACCTGTCTTTGACCCGCCAGATCATTGCTGCTGCGGGCATGCCGTTGGCTGTCACCAGCGCAAACCGTTCCGGTCAACCCAGCCCGCGTACCGCAACAGAGGTGATGGTGCAACTGGGGGGACGGTTCACTGCGCTGGTGGATGGCGGACCGTGTCCGGGTGGGGTGCCTTCGACCATCCTCGATTGCACCGCCGATCCCCCCCGTGTGCTGCGCGTCGGCGCGATTTCGATCGCGGCCCTGCAAACCTTGACGCCGCTAGCCTGACTAGAAATCCACCAGGACGATGGGCAAGTGAATATAGCGGGCTAACACTCTGACCACTACAGGTTCACCTTGCACCAGGCGCCCTACCTCCGGGATCCAGGCGCCGTACGAGGCGTTGATCAATGTGTCGCTATGTACGTTTTCCAGGGTCACGCGCACGCTTACCTCACGCTCGCTGTTGGGAGGGAGGTCACCCAACCACCATCTGATCTCTGGCGTCCCGTCTTTGGCCATCTCGCACAGTGTACCATCACAATTCACAAAAGAAACGTCGTTCGGCAGCAGGTCCGTGACGATGACGTTCTGCAGCAGGACGCCGCCGTTGCGCACCGTGATGGTGAAGGCGAGTTGTTCGTCCAGAGCGACCGGGTTCGGCCAGGCCGATTTGTGAACATCGAGCATTAACTGGCGCACCGTACTCGTCACGGGCGGGCGGCCGATCAGCGGTGATAGGCCATCGGCGATGGCGACATAGTCATCGTTAACGATGAGTGCCCCGTCGGTCAATCCGGCGCTGACCGTCGTCCATAGGGTCAACTGCACAGTGCGACCGCCAATGATCTCGTCCAGGCGCCAGACGACTTGCTCGCCTTCCAACCCACAGGTAAACGGCGTCCCGCAAAAGCCATTTTCCCGACCGGCGGCGGTGTCGTGCAACCGGGTCAGGGAGCAGTCGCAACCGACAAAGGCGGTGCCGGACGGCAGTGTATCGCTGACAACCAGATGGGTGGCGCGCCCTCCGCTGTTTTGCACTAGCAATGTGTAATTCAGACGGGATCCGGCGTACACCTCTTCCAAAAAGGTCCACTTTGTCAGGTGTAGGATTGGCAAACTCACGGTTGTGGTGAGCGGTGTGCCTGCTAGGGGGGGGACATTGTTGGCATCCAGGCCATAGGTAGCATTGACGATGGGCCAGCCGTGGGTCAACGCTGCACTGACCGTTACGACCATTGTCAGGTCCAACGTTTCCCCCGGGCCGGACAAGTCCAGGGGTCCCCAGATGACGGCCATGCTCTCCAACCTGCATGTTGCCCCGCCACAGCCGGCAAACGTCGTGTCGTTGGGCAGCACGTCGCTGACGATCAGGTCACGTGCCGGCAGCCCGTCATTGGTGATGTGCAACGTATAGGTCAGTCGCTCACCGGGGGCTACCAGGTCGTGATGAGCTGTTTTGCTCAACGAGAGGGATGGCAGCCCGACGGTCAATGTCACCGGAACGTCAATGCGGGGCGTGTCGGGGTCGTTGCTATCGACTTGCAGCGTACTCGTATACACACCGGCTGCCAGGTCAAGGGTGTCAAATGTGACCTGCACGT
>CAZSJU010000017.1:4061-10432 GCA_964607235.1 uncultured Anaerolineae bacterium
GCCGGCGGTGTCAAAATTGAGCGTCACGCCCGTGCTGCTCAGCGGTGCGGTGCTGCCCGTCGCGGGCGCCTGATCTAGCCAGGGCGCGTCGATCCACTCGGTCAGCGCCCAGTTCAAGTCCAGATTGCCCAGGTTTTGGATGGTCAAGGTGCGGGTGGCAGTCTCCCCCGCGTCCAGCGTGACCGCCAGTGCCAGGGGAGTGACCGAGATGTCAGGTATGGTGATAGTCACCGTCACGGTTTCGCTCTCGACCACGCCATAGGTGTTGCTGAGGGTGGCGCTGTTGGTGATGACAGCCCTGGGAGGCAGGTCTTGATTCAGAACGACGGCGTAACCGACCTGCTGGGGGGCCGAGTTGCTCGCTATGATCGGCACGTTCCAAATCAGCCGGGGAGGGTATTGGCCTTCGTCCGCGCCGCTGCCCCAGATGCTGCCCGGAACGTAGGTCATCTCTTCAGAAAGCGTGTCGATGATCTGTACCCCCAAGGCGTCGGCGCTGCCACGGTTTCTGTAGGAAAGCGTGAATGATACTGTCTCCCCTGGCTGTGCGGTGGACTGGCTCACCGCTTTTTCCAGCGACAAGTCTACCGTCTCGACCGCTACAGAGTTGGACGTGATGCCCGCCGGCGCATATAGGGCTGTCTCGGTACTGGAAAAAGTGGCGACGTTGTGGATGGTGGTGTTGGGCGGCAAGATAGCGTCAACCTGCACGGCAAAGCTAAGCGACGCCTGGTCGCCTGTAAGGACTTGTTCATCGTACCAGCGGATGGTGGTCACCGGTGTGACAGGCAGCGTGGGACTCCAGCTTTGACCGTTGTCCCAGGAATATTCGACTTGATCCCCCCCTTGGACTGTGCCTGGCAGGAGGCGTGTATAGTTGGGAATAGGCTCACGCACATAGACGTCAGTGTAGGGCATTGTCTCTGAAGCGTTCTCGTAGGTCAGTGTAAAAGAGATCACGTCCCCAGGGGTCACGATAGTTTGCTCGGCCGATTTGGAAAAGAAAAGTGCCGCGATGTGGGTGACCACTGTGTTCGATTTGCGCGAGATATCCAGGTCGCGGTCGACGATGGCGGTGTTGAGGATGAGAGACCCTTCCGGTGGGTCCGTGTCGATTTGTACGCTGAAACGAATCTGCCCCATTTCTCCTGGAGCGATCTGACCCGGCGTGATCCCCGGGCGTATAGCCAGGGTGGGAGAAATAAAAGCGCCCTGGTCATCCCCCATTTCGTCGCTGAGGGGTTCCCAGCCGCTGCCGGTGTTAATGGATAGGCTGCCGGGCAGATACTGGGTAAAGAGGGGGATGTGATCCGAGATGACCACGCCGTTGGCCTGGCTGCCGCCCACGTTTTGGTATGCCAGCGTGTAGGTGATCGTCTCACCTTGCAGCGTCACGGAAGGCCCCGATTTGTACAGATGGACATCAGGCGCGCGCACGGTCGTGCGGGCCACGTTGCTGCCGGCGTGTATGTGGTCGCTTTGGATGTACCCAATATTCTCAATGGTGGTGCCATCCTGCACGAAATTATTGATGGTGGCGCTAAAGGTCACCTGGCCACTGGCCCCCGGCGTCAAAGTGCCTAACGCCCAAGAGACAGTGCCGCTGGCCGGCGCATATACGCCGCCGTTGGAAGCGGCTTTAAAAGTGACGTGCTGAATGGGCACGGTGTCGTATATACTGACGTTCGTCACCGTTGTGGTGAGGCTGGTATTCGTATAGGCGAGCGTGTAGACCAGCGTTTCGCCGATGCCGGCCTGCTCTTGACTGACAGATTTGACGAGGTTCAGGTCGCTGAGGTAGACGATGGCCTGGTCAGTGGGACTAAACAGGGAGGCCGAATATTGGTCTTTTCCCACCGCGTTGGCCTTGTTGACGCTGGTCGTGATGCCGGCGGTGTCGGTGATTTGGGCCTGGAAGAGCAAAGTCAGACTTTGGGTTAACTCTAGGTTGACAGAGAGATCCCAGTTTAGAATTTGGCCGTTCTGTGTGGGTTCTTTGTCCCAGGGGGCGCCGTTGACGTGCGTGCTATCGGGCACATAGGCCCAGTTAAGGGGCAAGGTATCGGTGATTTCCAGGTCCGTGAGATAAGCATCGAATCCCTGCACATCGAGCGTAAAGGTCACCGTGCCGCCGCTGGGGGGGAGTATGGTTGGGCTGGCCGTCTTGTCTATGGTTAGCACCGGGTCCAGCCATCTTTGCAAGAGCGGCAGCGTCGCCACGCCCAGGTCTAGATAGGGCTCCGCCACGTTAGCGGTTCCGGGGTCTTCGCCCCAGACGATGGCAAACTTGGCCGTTGCCCAAACGTGGGTGCCAGTGTTGTCGTTATCGGGATCAAAGATGCGGCGTTGCTCCAACACATCCAGTACAAAGATTTCGTCAGCATTGCCGTCTAGGGGGCTAAAATCTACATAAAAAGTGGTATTGTCAGACAAAGGTGTGACCCATATGGGTGAGCCGTTGCTTGAGAGATCGGTGCTGCCGGGTGCCCAGGAGACATAGTAATCCTGAGTGAGATATTTGGCGGGTACCGCTGAAAACCCCCAGTCGTAAGCGTCACGCGAAGTATCGGCGGTGACCAGGACACCAAAAACTCCTTCCGAGGAAGTAAGGCGCACGGCCGAGTCTTGAGGCGCATATCCCAGAGCGCCTCGCTTTTGTGAATAGGGCACCGTCGAGCTGATATGGGCTGAAGGGCTAATGACAAAGGTGGTTTGGGTCAGCGCGTCGTAAGCGTTAATGGTGATGGGAAAATCGTTGGGGTTGGAGAGATAGAGTTCGGCAGGGACGGCGCGCAGGGCAGGACCGGTGTCGGCCCGGGGCACGGGCACGACGTAATCTGCGCCCCATAGCCGGTCGGGCAGAACGATCATAAAGCGACCCTGAAAGGTGCCGTCGGCGCCGGTAACCAAGCCTGCCTGGACCGGCTTGCTGGAGCGGATCTCTGTGCTCACTCTTATATCGATAGCCGGGGCCACAGTGGAATTGATATAGCCCATGCTCGAATACGTCTGACCCTGGTTGAGGGTCAGATTTATGACGTCGGTGCCATTGTCGATCAAGACCACGGTGTTATCTTCAAAGGCGCCTAGTTGCAGGTACACGTCACGGAAATCGCCATAGCTGCCCTGGTCGCCACCGCCAAACGTGTACAAGTCCTCGCCGATAGGTAGGCGATAAGAGTAGGTGTTAAAGTAGGCCTGGCGCGAGTAAATTTCCCAGGCCCCGCCGACCCAAGAGTTGTCGAGGGGCCAGACGGCATGCGTCAGGTCAATGGGGCCACCGCTAGAGATGACCCGGTCCCCCCCGTCGTAGCGAATATCGGCCGGGTCACGCGATGGCACGACGGACACGTATCCGGTGACGGACAATGGGCCGGTGATTGGTTGGTCGCTGGTCAGATTGACAACATCACCGGCGCGTAGAATATCGTTCCCCGTTCCGCCGTTGCTGAGGTCACCGTCGCCGTATATCTCGGTGGTGGACTGGATAGGGTTGAGCAAGTCGGCTTCGTAACCGTCTTCCCAGTGATCATAGTAAATGATCTGATAATTGGCGGTGGCGACCAGGCCGACGGTGGAGCAAATTTTACCGTCTAGTATGCCGGGCGGATCGGGTTCTGCATCGTTGATAGTGAGAAAGGCGCGCCAGAGGTGTTTCTCATAGCCCAATACATAGTATTCCTGGTAGCCCGTGGGTTGGGCGCCGGCGACATGGGGTGCCAACAATGTCACGAGGATCAGTACGATCAGTACAAAAATGATTCCCAGTGCGGTTTGTCTTGATAGGATATGCTGTCGGTCTCGGGGCGTCAAATTTCGCATAATAGCATAGCGTCCTCAGCCTGTGAAGCCAGACTGGATATTTGACTCCCAATGGGCCAAAAATGACCGAGTTGCTTGTCAGGGCCTGTCAACAGCGTCAATGGCGCGCTTGTGGCACAGATGCCTTTGTGCGCGTTCATGATATGTTGTGTGGCTTTAACGATGGTACTGTTATGAGTGGCGTAACCAAGCGGTGGTGCGGTGAGGAGGAAACAAAGTTTAGACCAAGGGACGATGGGCATTGATGTCCATAGCCGGGTAGACGTGTTCATTCACTACTCCGGTGAATTGTGCTATAATGTTTGTTTGAAACGTTGCCCCCCCTTGTGTATATTCTACCCGAGATTTGCCAATGTTACCAGTTAGAGAATCGTTAGATTTGGTTAGAATCTAGTAAGAGGTTTGACCTGACTTGGGGAGCGTGCTACAATAGCCAGCGATACCGCATTGTGAACTGGATTGTTTCAACAAGGAAAGTCTTTTGACGCAGCCTGTTTATCTGGACTATGCCGCGACTACGCCCGTTGATCCCCGCGTGTTGGATGCGATGCGGCCATATTGGACGGACGTTTATGGCAACAGTGCTTCCATACACACTTTTGGCCGGGCGGCTTCCAAAGCACTAGAAGCTGCGCGTGCTCAGGTAGCTGAGATTTTGAGCTGTCACCCGACAGAAGTTGTCTTTACCGCCGGCGGCACAGAGAGCGATAATCTGGCCCTGCGCGGAGTGGCGTGGAAAGCGCGGGAGACGGGGCGTGGAAACCATATCATCACGACGGCCGTTGAGCACGAAGCGGTTGGATCGACTGTCAGACAACTGCAGAACCTGTTTGGATTTGAGGCGACGGTTTTACCGGTGGACCGTTATGGCCAGGTAAATCTCGACGACCTGGCACAAGCCATCCGTGACGAGACGCTGTTGATCAGCGTGATTTATGGGAACAATGAGGTGGGCACCATTCAGCCCTTGGCTGAAATCGGTCGCGTGGCCCGCGCGCACAATATCCCTTTGCATACGGATGCGGTGCAAGCGGGAGGCAAGCTGGACCTGAATGTGGACCGGTTGAATGTCGATTTGATGTCATTGGCGGCTCACAAGTTTTGCGGTCCCAAGGGCGTCGGTGTGCTGTACGTGCGGCGGAATATAGCCCTGGAACCTTGTCTGTCCGGTGGAGAACACGAGCGCGGGTATCGGGCCGGCACGGTCAATGTGGCCGCTAACGTCGGTTTGGCCACAGCTTTGCACCTGGCAGAGGCGGAGCGGGAGGACGAGGCCGCGCGCCTGACCGCGTTGCGCGACCGCTTGATCAGTGGGGTGTTGGCACGCGTGCCCGAGGCCCAGTTGACCGGCCATCCCGCAATGCGTCTTTTTGATAATGCCAGCTTTGTTTTTCGTGATTGTGACGGGGAGGCCTTGTTGTTGGGCCTGGATCTGGCAGGCATTGCGGCCAGTACAGGTTCGGCTTGTGCTTCCGGTGATCCAGAACCCTCCGCGGTACTGACGGCGATGGGGCTCGAAGCGGATTGGAGTGTCGGTTCGCTGCGGTTAACCTTGGGGCGTTGGACGACAGAGGCGCATATCGAGCGTGTCCTGGAGGCGTTGCCGGACGTGGTGGCAAAGGCCCGAGCGATGTCAGATCCGTCGAGCCTGTGAGTGGGTTGAACGTGGCAGCAGGGGAGCGCGTCATTGTGGCTTTGAGCGGTGGGGTAGATAGCTCTGTCGCTGCAGCTTTGTTGGTTGAACGGGGTTATGACGTGGCGGGTTTGATGCTCCGCCTGTGGTCTGATACTGACCCTTCGGGCACACTTGCGCCGCACGCTAGTGCAGGTGGCACAGGTGCGGATGCAGAAAATGGCCAGTGCATAGCCGACGCCCAACGTGACGCGCGGCGCGTGGCTCAGATCCTGGGCATCACGTTTCATCTGGTCGATATGATCCGTGAATTTGAGCGACGGGTCGTTGACTATTTTGTGGCCGAGTATGCCGCGGGGCGCACGCCTAATCCTTGTGTCGAGTGCAACCGGCGGGTGCGCTTTGACCTGATGTTGCGCCACCCCCTGGTCAGGAAAGCCAGGTACCTGGCGACGGGACATTATGCCCACGTAGAGCAGGCGGAGGGGCGTTATCGTCTATGTCGGGGGGTGGATGGACGCAAGGATCAGTCCTATTTCCTTTATACGTTGAACCAGTCACAATTGGCCCAGGTGCTTTTTCCTGTGGGAGAATATACGAAAGTTCGCGTGCGTGAGATGGCGCGAGAGCGGGGTCTGCCGGTGGCAGAGCGTGACGATAGTCAGGATTTGTGTTTTGTGCGTGATGGAGACTATCGGCGTTTCTTGTCGGCGCGCGCGCCCGAAATGGTCCGTTCGGGGCCGATTTGTGATCGTGCCGGGCGGGTTTTGGGAGAACATCGTGGATTGGTGATGTATACCATTGGGCAGCGCAAGGGGTTGGGGATCAGCGCGGCGGAACCGTTGTACGTGTTGGCGATGGACCCGGCCGATAACGTGTTGGTTGTGGGCACGGCCGACGAGTTAGGAGCAGATAT
>CAZSJU010000017.1:10532-18022 GCA_964607235.1 uncultured Anaerolineae bacterium
ATGAAATGTAAATTAGAAAGTGAGGTGCTGTTTGACAGGTTTGCTTTCTCCTGCCTTGGTGCTGGGTGCTGTCCTTTCGACGGCCTATGCGGCGCTCTTTCACTTGTGGCACAAGGGGGGCATAGCGGCGTTGCGGAACGATTTACTGGCTGCGTGGCTGGGTTTTGCGGGTGGCTACTTTGTCGGTGACGTGGCTGGAATCCAGTTGCTAAAGGTGGGACACCTGGATATATTGAGCGGTACAGTTGGTGCAATGCTGGCTTTACTCATTGCAAAGTCATTAGAAGCGTGATATAATTTGGAGTTGAAGGATGAGCATAAAAGAGACCAAAGGAGCTTTAATGTCTGTCCCTGTTAATGAGGGTAAAAGTAAGGGTGGGTTGAGCACTGGGGCCAAAATAGGGATCGCGGTGGGGGCTCTAGTTTTATTGGCGGTTATTGTTCTTGCCATCATCTTTTTGCTCAAAAACCCTTCGACGACCGAGACAATCCGTGATCTGTTTATTATCGTTCTAGCCCTAGAGTCGTTGGTCATCGGCACGTTGCTGGTAGTTTTGGTATACCAGCTCATCGTTCTCACGACTATGTTGCGGAATGACATCAAGCCGATGATAGAATCTACTCAAGAAACGTTAAATACCGTCAAAGGCACGGCTAACTTTGTCAGCGAGCGCGTGACCAAACCGGCCATCGCTGCCTCTAGCTATGCCAGCGGTATCGGACGGTCCATCAATGTGTTATTCCAAATGTTACCGCGACGGCGTCGTTCAACGTCTGGCCCACAGCCGGGTGAAGAGACGGCGGCTGAGCAAGGAGGTTTAGAGTGAGCAAAGGGGCTTTTGTGGCGGGGTTTCTCGTCGGCGGGTTGGCAGGCGCAGTGGCGGCTCTGTTGATGACGCCTCAACCAGGCCAAGAGACGAGGTCGCAAGTTCAGGAAAAGAGTGTGGAGCTAAAGGGCCGTCTGGGGGATTTGACGGTCCAGGCCCGAGATCAGGCCAGCAAGGTCGTCACGCAAGTTCAAGAGCGTGGCAAGACCATCGTGGAAGAACGACTTCAGGGCAGCGAGGTATTTGAAGTGCCCCTGGACGAGGCGCCGGCGCCTGGTGACGCAGGGGAAGACTTGGGCGCTTAATCTGCGTTGTGTGAGACGAGGTGAAGGGCAGGGCACATCCTGCCCTTTTGTTTGTGCCAGGTCCATATGTCAGTTTATATCGCCAGCAATGACCTGCTGCATATTGTAGGCGCTGATTGTTGTATTTCATCTATAGATAGAAATCAGGTTTTTGTCAAAAATCTGCTTTCTTGCCCCAATATATAAAAATGTTTGAGGAGGATAGGCTATGACGCGTAACCAGATAACGATTGATGGCAACCAGGCTGCGGCTTATGTTGCCCACAAGACCAATGAAGTAATTGCAATTTACCCGATCACCCCTTCTTCGCCTATGGGTGAGCACGCCGACGCCTGGAGCGCCCAGGGCCAGGCTAACATTTGGGGCACTATTCCCCAGGTCATCGAGATGCAATCTGAGGGCGGTGCTTCGGGCGCTGTGCACGGCGCGTTACAGACGGGTGCTTTGACCACTACCTTTACCGCCAGCCAGGGCCTGTTGTTAATGATTCCCAATATGTACAAGATCGCCGGCGAGTTGACCAGTGCCGTGTTTCACATCGCGGCCCGCTCAGTCGCTGCCCAGGCGCTCTCTATCTTTGGTGACCACAGTGATGTGATGACGACCAGGGCCACTGGTTGGGGGATGCTTTTCTCTGGCTCAATTCAAGAGATCATGGACTTTGCCCTGATCGCCCAGGCCAGCACTCTGGAATCTCGGGTGCCCTTTTTGCACATCTTTGACGGTTTTCGCTCCTCCCACGAGATTTTAAAGATCCAAGAGTTGGCGGACGATGATATGCGGGCGATGATCGATGACGATCTGGTGCGCGCTCATCGGGGACGTGGGCTCTCGCCCGACCACCCCTTTATCCGGGGGACGGCGCAAAATCCGGACGTCTTTTTCCAGGCCCGCGAGACCGTGAATCCTTATTACGTCGTTGTGCCTGACATTGTGCAAAAACAGATGGAAAAGTTTGCCGAGCAGGTGGGGCGGCATTATAATTTGTTTGACTATGTCGGCGCTCCGGACGCGGACCGGGTGATTGTCCTGATGGGGTCCAGTTGTGGGACGGCCGAGGACACGGTCAACTATTTGGTTGAGCGGGGCCATAAAGTCGGCGCCATCAAGGTGCGCCTCTACCGACCTTTCTCCATCGCGCACTTTGTCGACGCGTTGCCGTCCACCGTCAAGGTGGTGGCAGCCCTGGATCGTACCAAGGAACCCGGCGCTATTGGGGAGCCGCTCTATCAAGACATCGTGACGGCGCTCAACGAGAGCATAGGCCAGGGTAACGCACCCTTTGTGGCGCCTCGCGTGATTGGCGGGCGCTATGGGCTCTCGTCCAAAGAGTTTACCCCGGCGATGATCAAGGGGCTGTTTGACGAGATGGCCAAGCCCGAACCCAAGAACCACTTTACCCTCGGTATCCACGATGACGTGACCCATACCAGCATCGCGTATGACCCGAACTTTGACATCGAGCCGGACGACGTGTTCCGTGGGATGTTTTGGGGCTTGGGCTCTGACGGGACTGTGGGCGCCAACAAGAACTCGATCAAGATCATCGGTGAAGAGACGCCCAATTATGCTCAGGGCTACTTTGTCTATGACTCGAAAAAGTCAGGCGCGCGTACGATTTCACACCTGCGCTTTGGCCCGCGCCCCATTCATAGCACTTATCTGATCAACCAGGCCAACTTTGTGGCCGTGCATCAGTTCGGCTTTTTGGAAAAGTATGACGTTTTGGCCAAGGCGGCAAAAGGCGCAACCTTTTTGCTCAACAGCCCTTATTCTGTGGATGAGGTGTGGAATCATCTCCCGCGCCGGGTTCAAGAGCAGATCATTAACAAAAAGATTAAACTCTATGCCATCGACGCCTATTCGGTAGCCAAAGACACCGGCATGGGTGTACGCATTAACACCATCATGCAAACCTGCTTTTTCGCCATCAGCGGCATATTGCCACGGGATGAAGCCATCCTCAAGATCAAAGAGGCGATCAAAAAGACGTATGGCAAGCGTGGTGACGCGGTGGTGCAAAAGAACTATGCGGCTGTAGACCAGACGATCGAGCACCTGCATGAGATTGAGGTGCCGCAAGAGGTCACGAGCGACATCGAGATACCGCCGACCGTGCCGCCAGAGGCGCCCGAGTTTGTGCAAGAGGTCACCGCCACGATGTTGGTCGGTGACGGTGACGCGCTGCCCGTGAGTATGTTGCCCGATGACGGGACTTATCCCAGCGGCACCACGCAATGGGAAAAGCGCAACGTCAGTCTGGAAGTGCCGGTCTGGGAGCCGGACATCTGCATTCAGTGTGGCAAATGCTCGTTGGTCTGTCCGCACGCGGTTATTCGCAGCAAGATCTATGATGAAAGCGCCCTAGCAGGTGCGCCCGAGACCTTTAAATCGGCGCCGGCGCGCTGGAAGGGTCTCAAGGACAAGCGCTTCACGTTGCAGATTTCTGTCGAGGACTGCACAGGTTGCCGGTTGTGTATGCAAGTCTGCCCGGCAAAAGACAAGACCCAGGTCGGCCGCAAGGCGCTCAACCTGGCTCCCCAGTTGCCTTTGCGCGAGCCGGAGCGAGAAAATTGGGAATTCTTTAAAACCCTACCCCAGTTCCCGCGCCATGGTCACCTCAACTTTACCAGCGTCAAAGACGTGCAGCTCTTGCGCCCGCTGTTCGAGTTCTCTGGTGCGTGTGCGGGCTGTGGTGAGACGCCCTATGTCAAGCTGCTCAGCCAGCTCTTTGGCGACCGCGCTGTCATTGCCAACGCGACGGGTTGCTCTAGCATCTATGGTGGCAACCTGCCTACCACCCCGTGGACCTCTGACGATGCGGGGCGTGGGCCGGCCTGGAGCAACTCGTTGTTTGAAGACAATGCCGAGTTTGGTTTTGGGATGCGCCTGACGTTTGATAAACACAGTGAATACGCCCGCGAGCTGGTCGCGCGATTGCGCGATGACCTCGGCGCCGAGTTGGCGGAAGGGTTGTTGCACGCTGACCAGTCTGATGAGGCTGGCATTGATGCGCAGCGTCAACGCGTGGTGTTGCTCAAGGCCAAGCTGGAACAACTGGACAAACCCGAAGCGCAGGACCTGCTGAGCCTGGCAGATATGTTGGTGAAAAAGAGTGTGTGGATCGTAGGCGGAGATGGTTGGGCCTATGACATCGGTTATGGTGGCCTGGATCATGTGCTGGCCAGTACCCGGAACGTCAACGTGTTGGTGCTGGACACCGAGGTGTATTCCAACACAGGTGGCCAGGCGTCCAAGGCGACCGGCCTGGGCGCCGTGGCCAAGTTTGCAGCCGGCGGCAAGCCCACGCCCAAAAAAGACTTGGGCATGATGGCGATGACCTATGGCAGTGTCTATGTGGCTCAGATTGCGCTCGGCGCTAACGACGCGCACACGATCAAAGCGTTCCGCGAGGCCGAGGCTTATGATGGGCCCTCTCTCATTATTGCCTATTCCCATTGTATCGCCCACGGCATCGATATGTCCAAGGGTTTAGACCAGCAAGAGCTGGCGGTCAAGTCCGGCTACTGGCCTTTGTATCGCTATAACCCGGCGCTCAAGGTGGAGGGCAAGAATCCGTTGCAATTGGATTCCAAGCCGCCTTCGATCCCCGTTGAAGAATATATCTATAACGAGACGCGCTACCGCATGTTGTGCAAGAGTGACCCTCAAGCGGCGGAACGGCTGTTGGCCGAGAAGCAGAAAGTGGTGGCGGCGCGCTGGAAGCAGTACGAGCGGATGGCAAGTGCCGAATAGTGGCTAGCATGTGTAAAAGCTATTGCTCCAGGCGCCTGGCGCCTGGAGCAGTATTTCAAAGCCGTTATATAAAGTGTAGTGTAGTGTGTTGGGCTTCAAGCATGGTATAGTGCTTGACGTCCACAAGAAACGAGGGAGTGAGACTATGAATTTGACCACGACCTATATGGGTCTAAACCTAAAGAATCCCATTGTACCGTCGTCGTCCCCTTTGTCCTATAGCATTGACGGTGTCCGTCGTCTGGAAGATGCCGGGGCTGCTGCGGTGGTGATGCATTCTCTTTTCGAAGAGCAGATTTCTATGGAGAGCCAGCGGCTGGACCATTTTTTGAATTACGGCACCGAGAGTTTCGCCGAGGCTTTGACCTATTTTCCTGAACAAGAGAGTTATGCGCTAGGACCTGAGGCGTATCTGAACTTGATTCGCGAGGCCAAAGCAGCGGTTGACATCCCTGTCATCGGTAGTCTGAATGGCGTCTCTACTGGCGGCTGGACCGAGTATGCCAAAATGATTCAGCAGGCTGGAGCGGATGCGCTGGAACTCAACGTCTATTACATCCCTACTAACGTTGAGCTCAGTGGTGCAGAGGTAGAGCAGCGCTATCTTGACCTGCTCAGTGACGTAAAAAAGAGCGTCACTGTCCCGGTTGCTATCAAGTTGAGCCCTTATTTTAGCGCGACCGCCAACATGGCCTATCGTTTGGCCGCAGCCGGTGCAGATGCCCTGGTGCTATTTAACCGTTTCTATCAGCCTGATCTGGATTTGGACGAGCTTAAAGTGGTCCCGAGTCTGGTGTTAAGCCAGCCTAACGAGATGCGCCTGCCGTTGCGCTGGGTGGCGATTCTCTATGGCCAGGTGTCCGCGGATTTGGCTATCACCAGTGGTGTGCAAAGCCACGTAGAGGTGATCAAGGGTATCATGGCGGGCGCCAAAGTGAGCATGATGGCTTCGGAACTGCTCCGCAAAGGCAGCGAGCGGATCAGTGATGTCCTGGAGCATATGGCCCAGTGGATGGAAGCGCACGAATACGAGTCGGTGGCGCAGATGCGTGGTAGTATGAGCCAAAAGAGTGTGGCTGAACCGGCTGCTTTTGAACGCGCAAACTATATGAAGGTGCTCAAGTCTTGGCAACCTGACCCAACGGGCAGGCTGCTCTAGCGCCGTCGCTTAAAAGCCCTGCTCCTTGCCTGCCGCAGGTGGGGGCAGGGCTTTATTTTTAGACGGGACGCCGGTTACCACCAACGCTTGTAAGCCTGCTTGACCTGGGCGATGCACCACGGGGTGCCCACCAGCGTCATAAAGCCCGCCAGAGCGATAATCAGCGCGAGCTGATGGCTATGGGAGGGCTGTGGCTGGTTGCCGGTACTGGGCAACAGGGCGCCGGCCGCCCCGCCCATTGCCACACTGGTGCCGTTGCCTTGTACCAGACCTACCGACTCGTGGCACACCGCAGAGACGATGGGGCCGCTACCATAGAGACCAAAGTTGACGTTTGTCACCGCCCCACCGGCGGGCACAAACGCCACTTGTTCGGTAGGCGTGGTAGCGCTATATCCTGCAGGAACGTGCATCGTCACGGTCCAAGAGCCGCTTGGCAGAGGTGTAGGGCCATAGCTGCCAGGGCCTGGCACGTTCCCCCATGGGTCTCCACCGCCGGTACAATAGGTATGTTGATACACGCCGAAACGGATCGTCACGTCAACCAGTGGCAATCCTTGTTCCTGAGGCCATTCAAAGACACCGTTTTGGTTGGTGTCCAAAAAGACATAGCCACGGATGGTGCCACGCGGTTCCAGGGGCGAGTCTTGGGCGAAAAGGTCCCATTGTGTCTCGGCTTGTGTGGTGGCGCCCAGGTTGGCTAGAATCAGGATGGATAAAATGACAAGGGTTAATCCACGCTTGTACATCGCTCGACCTCCTTTTTGTTTTACAGGCTGTCCGATAGGCGCTTGTTCTCCCCATTTACCATTGTAGAGCAATTGTTACGGCTTGTCAACCTCTTTTGTGCATTTGGCGGGCTGGTGCGTAAATAACTCTTGAGGACGTCATAACCAAATCGTAACACAATCGTTATCTAATGATGCTAAAATCATGCTAATATAGCGTAGCAGGCTAAAAGCTCGATGCTGGTACATAGGGACTACTTGTCTACACGCCCAAAACGCGATACAATAGGAGGCACTGATACCAATCAATGATATATAAGGAAGGATCCATGCCTGCTGCAACGATTCTTTATATCGAAGATGACTTTCAAAATCGTGTCCTCGTACGGCGTATACTGGAGGCTTGTGGCTATGTGGTCGTTGAGGCAGAAAGCGGAAGGGAAGGTCTGAAAAAGGCCGCAGAAATCATCCCCGATTTGGTTTTGATGGATATCAATCTGCCGGAAATGGATGGCTATGAGGCCACCGCACGCTTGAAAAAGATTGAAGCGTTAGACAAGGTTCCCATTATCGCAATGACCGCTAACGTGATGAAAGGCGACCGTGAGAAGACGCTGGATGCCGGGTGCGATGGGTATATTCAAAAGCCCATTGATGTGGATCGTCTGCCGGAGCAAATCGAAGAATTTTTGATCTTAAAGACCAATCGCTGAC
>CAZSJU010000017.1:18122-21414 GCA_964607235.1 uncultured Anaerolineae bacterium
GTCTTGGGGTTGGCTTTACGGTGTTAGGGTTGTTTGCTCTGCAGTGATTTCCTCAACTCACCGGCAATCGTGTTGATACCGTTAGCTATGTCTGATTTGGATTACAGTGCTTGGAGTTGGTATATCCACAGGGCAGGTGCAGTAAGCAAAGATGAGTGTCTGACGCATTGGGGGGGCGTAAATGGTACCAATTGCGCCCGCGCTTGGCCTCGACATATATGCTCGACAAAGCACAGTGGAGAAAGGCGGGTCAATGAGCATCGAGCCACAATCTGCCTCCATTTTGGTGGTGGAAGATAATCTAAACAATTTTTTGCTAATCACCCGTTTGTTGGCTTATTTGGGAGTGAAAGATTGTGAGTGGAAAGCATCGGGCTGGCAGGTGGTAGAGCTTGCCGACTCGTTGCCCAAAGTTGACCTAATTTTGATGGATATTCATCTACCTGAGGAGGACGGCTATCAAGCTCTAGCCAAGTTGCGTGCTCATCCCAAGTTTGCGGATACGCTCGTCGTGGCCGTCACGGCTGAAGCGACGGCGAGCAATTTGCAGCGGGCGCGTAAAGCGGGCTTTAATGGCTTTATTGGAAAGCCGCTGGATCCAGATCGTTTTCCTGACCAGATTAAAAAGATTTTGCAAGGTGAGGAGGTCTGGGAGCTAGGGTAGCCGTTGGATGAACCAACGCTATGACCCAACAAAGTTCGACGGCTCGACCGAAATCCGAGTCTGTTCCCGGCACAGGGATGCGAGGCGGGCTAGGGCGTACGCTCTTGACGGCCTTTCTAATCCTAAGCATCGTCCCGCTGAGTTTTCTCAGCTTTATCACTTCCAGTCAGGCACGACATAATCTAGAGCAGGAGTTGAATGAAAAACTAGCTACCATTGCCGCTCTCACCGAGTCTCAAATTCAGAGTTGGGTTGCCAGTCAGCAATTGGTATTGAATTTGCTTTGTGATAGTGCGCAGATCGAGTCTCAATTTAATGTTGTCCCTTACGCCGATCTTGCTCCCCTGTTTTCTCCCCCCGATTCACCGTTATTTTCCAACCGTGCTCCCAAGAGAGCGACGCTGGATGAATCAGTCGCTTATTTGTATCGCAAGATAGAAGCGGCCTATGCGCCAAGTTCTGCTTTCAAGGCGTTGATGCTTTTGGATCAAGGGGGACGGACCTTGGCGACTTTTCCGGAAATGTCGGCCGGCGATGCTTTTCCCGAGTTGCTGGCGCCCGAAGGCATGTTGTTAGAGACAGACCATGCTCTGACCCGTGCTTTTGGCGCAGATTTGGCGCAAGCTTTATCCAGTGCATTGATATTGACACACCCGGTGGGCAGCAGTGGATTGACGCTAGTGGCATTGTTGGATTCTCAAAGTCTCGTGCAAACGGTCGGCGCCTCAACTTTGTGGACCGAGAGCGGTGAGATGTATCTCGTGTCTGGGTCGGGGCAAGCGCTAAAGTTAACGTCAGCTCTTGCCGATACTGGTACTGATATTGGTTCTTTTGTTTACTTGACAGCAACGGCCACCGCACTCAATGGGGATGCGGCCACGACCGAGGGGAATCGTGCCCTCAAAGCGGCACGGATGGGTGAGCCTGGGGTAGCCAGTTACGTTAACTATCAAGGGATATCGGTGATTGGCGCCTACCGCTGGATTCCAGAACTCGATATGGTTTTGTTGGTCGAGCAGCCCCGGTACTCGGCTTTTGCTGCGATTGATGATTTGGCGGCGGTGTTGATCGGCGCCACGATGGGCGCGGCACTGCTTACGGCGCTCATTGCCGCGGCGGTGACCCGGCGCATCACGTTGCCCATCATTGAACTCACCGCTACAGCGGTCCAAATTGCTGCCGGTGATCTGGATCAAAAAGTGCCGACCACTCGGCATGACGAGATTGGCATCCTGGCGCGCGCTTTTAATGTCATGACCACCAAACTGCGGGTATTGTACGCCGGTTTGGAGCAAAAAGTGCAAGAGCGCACGCAGCAATTGCAAGCGGCCAACGCCGAGGTGCGTTATCGGGCGATGCAGTTGTCTATCAGTGCCGAGGTTGCCCAAGTCATCACTTCGATTTTGGATCGCGAGGTGTTGCTTTCCCGAGTTGTAGAGTTGATACGTGATTGCTTTCAAGCCTATTTTGTGGCGATATTTTTTATGGATAAAGATGGTCAGTGTGCGGTGTTGCACAAGGGTAGCGGTGGGTTGGGGGAAACGCTCCAATCTGAGGGCTATCGGGTGGCATTAACCCAGGAGAATTTGCTCGGCTGGGCGGTGCATCACTTGGAACCTTGTATGTGTGCGGATAGTACCCTCGATTGTAAAACAGATCGGGCAGTGTTTCCGCACACTCGCGCCGAGTTGGCCGTTCCTTTGAGAATCGGCCAGCGCAGGATCGGCGTGCTTGACGTGCATAGCATTCATCAGGACGCCTTTGTGGGCGATGAGATCATGGTGCTAGAGGCTCTGGCCGGACAGGTAGCTGTGGCCATAGAGAACGCCCGTGTTTACGATTTAGAGCACCGGGCTGTGGAGCAGTTGCGTAAAGTCGAGGAGACGCGCCGGCGCTTTTTGTCCAATATGTCCCGCGAGTTGCGCGTGCCGCTCAATAACATCATTGGCTTTTCGCGGGTTATTATCAAGGGCATCGATGGCCCAATTACTGACCTACAGCGGCAGGACTTGAACGCGATCCATGACAGCGGGCAGAGGTTGCTGGCGTTGATTAATGACATCCTGGACGTCGCTCAAATCGAAGCCGGAGTGATGGAACTTGCTGTGCAACAGATAGACCTGGCCGAGGTGACGGAAAGTGTGATGCCGACGGCTAACGCGTTGTTGCAAGGTCGGCCCATCGATTTAAGGTGTGACATTGCGTCGGACTTGCCTCTGGTTGAAGGAGATCCCTTTCGGTTGCGCCAGGTGTTGGTCAAGTTACTTTCCAACGCTGCCAAGTTTACCGAGGAAGGTGAGATTGTCTTGCGCGTGTGGCCCAATGGGCAGCAGGTGCTGGTCAGCATTAGCGATACGGGCGTGGGTATCCCGAATGAGCATCGCGATGAGGTGTTTGAGATGTTTCAGCAGGTGTCCAAGCCGGGCGCAGAGACGCCGGGCACAGGCCTAGGGTTGACGTTTAGCAAAGAGATCATCGAGATGCACGGAGGCAGCATTCAATTGGAAAGCGATGAGGGCAAGGGCACCAAGTTTACGATCGCTTTGCCTATCAAGTCGGTGGATCAGGACCGCAATCGAATTGAATCATAGCCAATGTCAGTGGGAATGTGGGAAAATGGCTACTACA
>CAZSJU010000018.1:0-18371 GCA_964607235.1 uncultured Anaerolineae bacterium
CGGGGCGACCAGTCAACACCCACGACTCGCCCACGAAAATCCGGCAGAAGCGCCAGAGTCAACGGTAGGTCACCCACAGCCGTGCCGACGTCCAGCATGACCTCGTCCCCACACAGATCAAGACGCTCTGCCAGCTTCTGCCAGCGGTCCGCCTCACTGTGGGCGCCAAATATGGCCGGGCCAAAGCGGTCATAAACCCACCGTATCACGCCCTTGCCAAAATACCGTCCCTCCGTCAACAACACAAACGTCAAGAGCAAGCCTGCCAAAAACAGCGTGGCTAGGATGAGCGGAATCAAAGGCATGAACTCCTCCACATTGCGAGATGGTCCAAGTCGATTATACAACAAATTATCCAAAGATGTGCATGACCACGTCAAGCCCGAAATAAAAAGCTCCAGGCAGCTCAATAGCTGCCTGGAGCCATAGTCTCTCCAAGTCGATTCGTGCGTCAGCAGTCAGGCGTTAAGCGTCGCCAAACTTTTCACGCAGGATCTCGTCCAATCGCGGACGGCCGATCACTTGCAGATCGTAACGCACACGTTGCGTAGGCTGCTGAATATTCACTATGCGGCGCAGGTCGATGGGCGTCCCCACAATCACCAGCTCGGCCGGCGTGTTGGCAATGGTCTCTTCCAGATCCTTGATTTGCTCGTCTCCATATCCCATCGCCGGCAACAAAGGACCAATGTTGGGATACTTTTCAAAGGTCTGTAAAATCGAGCCGACGGCAAAAGGACGCGGGTCAATAATCTCGGCCGCGCCAAAGCGCCGGGCCGCCACCACCCCCGCCCCATAAGTCATCTCGCCGTGGGTCAAGGTCGGTCCATCTTCAACCACCAGTACCCGCTTGCCCGTAATCGCCCGGGGATCTTGGACGAGAATGGGCGAAGCCGCGTCGACGAGCACTGCGTCAGGATTGACGCTGCGCACGTTCGCGCGCACGGCGGACACATCCGCCAGGTTGGCGGTGTCAATCTTGTTAATGACCACCACGTCGGCCAGGCGCAGATTAGCCTCACCGGGATGATAACGCAATTCGTGGCCCGCGCGGTGCGGGTCAGCCACCACAATCATCAAGTCCGGGTCATAAAAGGGCAAATCGTTATTTCCCCCGTCCCACAGGACTATGTCAGCCTCTTTTTCAGCTTGGCGCAAAATCACTCCATAGTCCACGCCTGCATACACCACAATGCCGCGGTCGATGTGCGGCTCGTACTCTTCCCGTTCCTCAATGGTACATTGGTGCCGTTCCAGATCCGCATAATCGGCAAAACGCTGGCTGGTCTGCTTGGCGAGATCGCCATAAGGCATAGGATGGCGGACCACAACGACCTTGTGTCCCATATCTTGCAAAATTTCAGCGACCCGGCGGGTAGTCTGGCTCTTGCCGGCGCCGGTACGCACGGCGCACACGGCCACGACCGGCTTGTTGCTCTTGAGCATCGTGTGCCGGACGCCCATCAGGCAATAGTCGGCGCCGGCGGCTAATACTTGCGAGGCTTTGTGCATCACGCACTCGTGAGTCACATCGCTGTAGGCAAAGACGACCTGGTCAACCTCGTGCTCGCGGATGAGTTCTTCTAGTTGTTCTTCAGGGTAAATGGGGATGCCTTGGGGATACAATGACCCGGCCAATTCCGGAGGATACAGCCGGCCTTCAATATTGGGGATCTGTGTGGCGGTAAAGGCCACGACTTGATAGCTTTCCCGGTCGCGAAAAAATACGTTAAAGTTATGGAAATCGCGACCGGCGGCTCCCATGATTAGAATACGGATGCGGGACATAGGTAGCACACATCTCCTTTCGACGATAATGCTTTGAATTGAAATTCGTTTGTTAAACGTCAAGCCAGGGCAGCCAGCACGATACTCAACCCGTACAGCCCTAGCAAAGGTAACATCAGTAACGCCATATTGAACGGGTCAACGGTTGGGGTAATGACAGCAGCGATCACAGAAATGATCACCACAGCGAGGCGCCAATTCTTGAACAAAAACCGAGGCGTCACCAGCCCCACCTTGGCCAGGATAAAAGTGACAAGCGGCATTTGAAAGCTCACGCCGACCCAAAAAGCCGCCGAAACGACAAACGAGATATACTCGCGAGCCGTCCACTCGTTCAAGAACAAATCTGAGCGAAAATTGGCCAAAAAGTCAATGGCGGCCGGCACCATCACGTACCAGGCAAACGAGATACCTGCGAGGAACAACAGCGCCGTAAATGGCACGCTAAGGCGAATCCAGCGCTGCTCCTTAGCGGTCAAGCCTGGCATCACAAAGGCCAATAACTGATAAACGATGACCGGCATCGCCAATGCGGCACCCGACAACAACGCTACGCGAAAATACGAGATGACGTTCTCGGTCGGCCCCAGGGTCTGGAGTTTGCCCCCATACGGCTTGAGCAAGAACTTTATGATCTCCCCCGCAAAGATACTGGTCAGCAGCGCGGACACAGCCAACGCAACAGCAGCCTTGATCAGCCGCCCGCGCAACTCGCGGATATGGCTGAGAATGGGCATAGCGGCATCATTGTTCTCGCTCACTGCGCTTCCTCACCTGTCTCGGCCACTGCTAGGGGAGCTGCTTGACCACCGCCCGTTTTTGCCTCTCTCTGGCCCTCACCATTTGGGGCATCCAGATCAATCTTTTCGTCCACAAGCTCCTGTAACTCGGCCTGGGTCGTCTCGACTTCGCTCTCAGCCACCTGGCGAATCTCGTCCAGCTCTTGCTGCAAATCTGCAAGTTCTTTGCGAAGCTCGCGGGTCATCTCGTCCACGTCCTTTTTCCAACGGTGTTGATATTGAGCATAGAGCCGCCCCAGCGTACGGCCAGCTTGAGCCATCCGCTCGGGGCCCAGCACAACCGTCGCGATGACGAGTATGAGGAGCAGTTCAAAGGGGCCAACGCCTAGAAAATTCATTACTTGGATAAGGACAGGGTTTCCCCTGCCAAACTACCGAGGACACCGTTAATAAATCGTGGCGCACTATCGCTGCCGAACAGCTTGGCCAGCTCAACCGCTTCGTTAATCGCCACCTTGACCGGGGTTTGACTGTCGACGCTGAACTCAAATAGCGCCATACGTAAAATATTGCGCTCTATGGGCGCCATCTGCTCGATAGGCCACTCGGGAGCATAGCGATGGATCATAGCATCCAGATGCTGCCTATAGTCCAACACGCCCTCAACAAGATGATGTACAAAGGGAATCCCCTTTGACGGCAACTTGGCATCCGCGATGCGCGCATCGATCACTCTGCTCACAGGGTGGCTGGTCAGATCAAGTTCATATAAAGCTTGAATAGCAATGATCCGCGCCCGTCGCCGGATTCGCACAAATTCCCCCTATGTGAACGAGGTCTGCAGTGCTAAACTGTCACGACCGGACATATTAGGCGCTGCGCTTACTATAAGCCACATCCTGAACGTGAATATTGACCGCGCTGACCTTCATCCCTACCATATCCTGAATGGCCCGCGTGACAGCCTTTTGAATCTTTTGGCTGACGTTACGCATACTCACGTCTGGATGGACAACGATGTACAGGTCCACACGTACCATGTCGTCTAGGACGGCAATCTGCACTCCGCCGCCACCCGCAGCCCGGCCCAACAACCGATCCACATTGCCCGGTCCCATTTGGTGGCACATCTGGGCCACCCCTTCAATCGATTGGGTCGTCAACCGAGCAATCGTCACCAATACCTCAGGTGCGATGGTCACTCTGCCATAGCGCTCATTCATACTTGCCACTCTTTATTTTGTTCGAGACACCAGACAACCCGGCAACCACAAACGCCGACTATCCGCCTCTTTAATCCTTGCTTCACAACCGAACACAAACCCGGGTTCACGGGCCTCACTGCATCGCCAGCCCACCGTCCACCGAAAGCACCTGACCGGTGATAAAGGCGGCCTCATCAGCAGCGAAAAAGGCCACTGCTGCAGCAATCTCTTCCGGCTTGCCAAACCGCCCCAGTGGCGTGTGGTCGATGGCCGCCTGCTGCAACGCCTCAGGCAGGTTGTTGGTCAGCGCGGTGGGCACATAACCCGGCGCAACCGCGTTGACAGTGATATGCCGCGCCCCCAATTCCTTAGCCAGCGACTTGGTAAAACCGACAATACCGGCCTTGCTAGCGGCGTAATTGGTCTGGCCAGGATTGCCCGCCAAGCCGGCCACCGAGGTAATGTTGATAATGCGTCCGCTCCGCTGGCGGACCATACCCCGCGCCACAGCCTTGCAACAATTAAACACGCTTTTCAGATTGGTGTCAATGACCAAATCCCAATCCGACTCTTTCATCATCATCAACAGCTTGTCGCGCGTCGTGCCGGCATTATTGACCAAAATATCGATCGTGCCCCAACGATCAGTCGCCATCTGCATCAGCGCCTGGGACTGCGCCCAATCGCTCACGTCCGCCTGGCACGCGATGGCCTCGCCGCCCTGGGCCTCAATAGCCGCGACGACCTCGGCCGCCTGATCCGCGCTGTTTCGATAGTTAACGACGACCCGCGCGCCCTCGGCGGCCAGCCGTTCAGCGATGGCGCGCCCGATGCCTCGCGACGCGCCCGTCACAACCGCAACCTTGCCTTCAAGTCTCATTCCCAAGCCTTTACTTCCACCCCGGCCAGGTCCTCCAAAACGGTGACAATTGCCGAATTGTCCAACGCTTGCCGACCGGCGGCCATCATAGCTGTATAAAGCTCACGTGTGGCCGCGGTCACCGGCAAAGCCACCTGCTCTGCCCGACCGGTGTCCAGAACGATGTTCAGGTCCTTGTATTGCATATACGCCTTAAAGCCGGCTTTTAAATCACGGCGCAGAATCTGTGGAGCACGCACTTCTAGCGCCCAGCAGCGGGCCGCGCCACTCTTGATCGCGTCGACGACCCGCGCCGGGTCAACACCGCTCTTGGCCGCCAACACCAACGCTTCACCCATCGCCGCCATCGTCGCCGCCACCACGATCTGGTTGCAAGCTTTGGCCGTCTGCCCCGCCCCAATCTCGCCAATGTAGGTGATCTGCTTGCCCATCGCCTCAAAGATCGGCAGGCAGGCTTGAAAGGTTTCCTCTGCCCCTCCCACCATAATGGACAGGGTGCCCTTTTGCGCACCCACGTCACCACCGCTCACAGGGGCGTCCAGCATGGTCACGCCCACCTCTTTCAGACGCGCAGCAATGCGACGGGTGACCGGCGGCGAGATGGTGCTCATGTCAATGTAAATCAATCCGGACCGTGCGCCCTCAATGATCCCGTCGGCGCCCAACGCCACCAACTCTACGTCAGGCGAATCGGGCACACACGTGATCACCACGTCGGAAGCTTGTGCCACTTTTTTGGGGCTGGCGGCTGGTGTCGCGCCCTCGGCCGCCAACGTATCTACGATGGCTCGACTACGATTGTGAACGGTTAATGCATAGCCGGCGCGCATCAAGTTGCGCGCCATAGGCGCGCCCATGAGCCCCAGCCCTATAAAGCCTATCCGTTCCATAACTGTCTCCTCGTATGCCCGAGAGCCTGTACGATAATAAAAAGGGGTCTAAGCGTCCGCGATGTCGCTGTCCCCCCAATTCACCCGTTCGACCTTGCGCTCGATCCGCTTCATCAAGCCGGTCAATACGTTTTTGGGGCCTATTTCTACGACCCGGGTGATCTCTTGATCCACGACATACCGCATGCTCTCCGTCCAACGCACCGCAGAAGTCAATTGCGCCCTCAACTCGGCACGAATGTCTTCGGCGCGCGTGATGGCGCGCGCGCTGACGTTAGCGACCAACGGGAAATCAGCGTCGTTGATGGGCGCAGCGTCCACGGCAGCGGCAAATTCGTCAGTGATGCTGGACATCAAGGGGGTATGAGAGGCGATACTGACAGCCAGACGCACAACCTTGCGTGCGCCGGCGGCTTGCGCCTTTTCCATCGCCAGTTCTAGCGCCGCATCGTTCCCTGAAATGACCGTCTGTCCCGGACAGTTGTCGTTGGCGACCTGTATCACACCTCCGGTCTCCCGAGCCGCTGATTGGCAAATCTGGTCCAACGCGACGGCGTCGAGCCCGATCACAGCAGCCATGCCACCCGGACGGCGCTCACCGGCCAGCTTCATCAAACGTCCACGCTCGCGCACCAGATGCAAGGCCTCAACAAAGGGCAACACGCCGGCAGACACCAACGCGCTAAATTCACCCATGCTGTGGCCCGCGACCAAGTCAGGCTCTCGATACAGCCCCTGCGCCTTGAGCACCTCCAACGTCGCTATGCTGGTCGCCAAGATTGCCGGTTGAGCGTTAAGGGTGTCGGTCAAGACCTCGTGCGGTCCTTCAAAACAAAGCTGGCCCAGGGCAATACCCAAAGCCGCATCAGCCTGGTCAAAGACAGCCCGCGCCTCGGCGTGCGCTTTACACAGCGCACGTCCCATGCCTACGTATTGCGAGCCTTGCCCAGGAAAGAGATAAGCGACCTTCACATGCGCTCCTCTCACCGACCACAGCGGAACATATTAACAGGGCCGTGGCAACCTGCAAGCAGGCATTTGAAAACGGCACACGGCCCCGTTAAAAACGGCGTTCCATCAAATTATTATTTCTCTTCTTTAACTTTAATCACCTGCCGGCCGTGATAAAAACCACAGCTGGGACAAACCCGGTGTGGCAAAGTCGGCGCCCCACAGTTTGAACAAGTGACCAGATTGGGTGGATTAAGGGCATCATGGGTACGCCGACGGTCACGGCGCCCATAAGAGATTTTTCTTTTAGGTAGTGGTCCCACGTTAACTCCTTCTCCTTACAATCAGGGAAAAAAGGCCCATGATTGTCTCTATCGTCTAGCAGTACGCGCGTTATTATAAGCGCAAGCATTCACACTGTCAAGAACAAACAAATGTTCGGACTATTCGACGGATGGTTGATCCTCGGCCTGCTCTGACCAACGCGACTTTAGATCGCGTTGCACCTTTTCAACGCCATTGCGCACCACCGTCAGCGTGCGGCCCAGATCCGCTTCCAATTGCTGCAACACGTCCAGGACGTACTCGTCCGCTTCGCGTTGTACACCTTCAGCATCTCGTCGCGCCCGCGCGGCCACAGTCTCGGCCAACTCTTGCGCTTGCTGGGCGATGACGTGCTCTTGAACAAGTTCGGCCGCTTCCTGGCGCGCCAGTTCAATGATACGACTGGACTCTTCCTTGGCCTGGGCCATAATACGATCCCGCTCCTGATTGATACGCTGCGCCCGCTTGACTTCTTCAGGAATAGAGATGCGCATTTGGTCAATGAGATCCCAACTGCGCTGGGCGTCCACTATCAATTTGCCGCCGATACGACGGCTATCACTGAGCAGAGCTTCCAAGCGATCCAAAAGATGTTGAATGTCCATAGACAACCTCCATCCGCCACCCTCACCCCACATCGTCCTCAAACGTCGAAGCAAAGGGCAGGTCTGTGCTCTGATAATATTCTAATCGCGCAGCGAAATCACAGGCAGCGAGTTGGGTCCATCCTCACCAAGTTCAATAAAGCGCGTCTTTAAAGACTCGGCGACATAGGACGGCACCATCCCACTGACATCGCCTCCCAATGAGGCCACCTCTTTGACAGTGCTGGAACTGAGAAACGTGTGCTCATGGCTGGTAATCAAACACACCACCTCTATGTCAGGAGCCAACCGCTTGTTGGTCAACGCCATCCGAAACTCGAGTTCAAAATCGGAAAAGACGCGCAAACCACGCACGATTACCTGAGCGTTTAGCTGGTGGGCGATATCTACGGTTAACCCTTTATAACTAACGACTCGGACGCGGGGTAAATGGCCCAGGGCTTTTTCTAGCAGCGCCAAACGCTCAGCAGTGCTGAAAAAAAGAGACTTGAGTGGGCGATCATAGACCGCTACGATGAGTTCATCAAATATCTCCACCGCTCGATGTGCGATGTCAATATGTCCATTATGAATTGGGTCAAAGGTCCCTGGATAAATAGCTGTTGTCATGTACTCCTTTTCCATCAAAATCTATGTAGGCTTGTCCCCCTAGCTGTCCAAGCCTCCTAGCTGACGTCCCCTTCCCTTGCCCACAACCGATCCACTTGTTGCACCAGCAAACGCAACTCGGGGCTATCCAACTCGGGATCGGTCTCTAACAAGCGCTGGGCCTCGGCTCGCGCGACCTCTAACAGACGCAGGTCGGCAAAACTGGCCAGCCGCAGGTCCGGCAGGCCACTCTGACGCGTGCCCAAGAACTCGCCCGGGCCACGTAACGCTAAATCCTTCTCTGCCAATGCAAAGCCATCCTGGGTGTTCTGTATAGCTTGCAAACGCTCTCCCTGGACCAGATCCGTAGAATCTGCGATCAACAAGCAATAAGACGGGTGTGCGCCCCGGCCCACTCGCCCGCGGAACTGGTGTAACTGGGCCAAGCCAAAGCGATTGGCGCCCTCTACGAGCATCAAGCTGGCATTAGGCACATCAATCCCAACCTCAACCACCGACGTGCTAACCAGGATATCCAGTTCACCACGCACAAATTGCCCCATGACGGCCTCTTTTTCATCGCTCTTTAGTCGCCCATGGAGTAATCCCAAACGCAGGTCAGGGAAAACCCGATCCTGCAACCGCTTGTGCTCTTCCACAGCGGATTTGGTCTCTATATTTTCACTTTCCTCGACCAAAGGGCAAATCACGAATGCCTGACGCCCCTTGTCCACCTGGGCGCGCACGAAAGAGTAAGCACGCTCACGTTCAGTGGGCAAAAGCACCTGCGTGCGTACCGGCTGACGCCCGGGCGGCACCTCGTCGATGACTGACAAGTCCAGGTCACCATAGACGGTCAGCGCCAGGCTGCGCGGGATAGGCGTGGCGGTCATCACCAGCATATGGGGATTATACCCTTTTTGCCGGAGCGCCGCCCGCTGCTCAACGCCAAAGCGATGCTGTTCGTCAACGATAGCCAGAGCCAACTGACGGAACTTTACCCCTTCTTGGATCAAGGCATGGGTGCCAATGACGACGTCCACCTCGCCCTCGGCCAAACCCTGATAAATCGCCTCTTTTTCAGCCGCAGGCGTGCTACCGGTCAACAGTCGCACCGTGGGCTGGAGAGTAAAACCATCCACTTTATCCCCGGCAGTCTCTAGTGAACCCAAAAGCTGGGAGACGGTGCGGTAATGCTGCTCTGCCAAAATTTCCGTGGGCACCATCAACGCGGCTTGTGCCCCCGCGACCACGGCCAAGGCCATCGCCGCCGCCGCCACAACGGTCTTGCCCGACCCTACATCCCCCTGCAACAGCCGGTTCATAGGTCGATCCTGACGCAAATCTTGTATAATCTCGCCCAACGCCCTTTGTTGCGCGCCGGTCAGGCTAAAAGGCAGACTGAGAATAAAGCATTGCAAGGTCTCATCTTCTATGGGAAGCGCCTGTCCCGGTTCCGCCCGCCACTGTTGACGCTGACGCAGCACCCCTACCTGAATGAGAAACAATTCGTCAAACGTCAGGCGATGACGCGCTTTTTCCAATTTCTCCGCATCCTCCGGGAAATGGATCTGCCGCAAGGCTGTCTCTAATTGTAACAACCCCACGCGCTGCCGCATCTCTTGAGGCAAATGGTCTGGCACACGATAGGACCAATAGTCTACCGTGCGCTTGATCAACTTGCGCAGCCAACGCGCCGAAATCCCTGAGGTCAGAGGATAAACGGGCACCAGGCGCGCGGTGTGTAGCAGCTCTTGGTCCAGCGGTTCCCACACCGGCGCCTGAAAAGTGAGCCGCCCCAAATACTCATCCACGCGCCCACTGAGCACGATCTGGCGCAACGGCTTGAGCCGGTCGGCCAAGCGAGGTTGATTAAACCACACCACCTCGATGGTGCCAGAACCATCTTCGATGATGGCCTTGGTAAGGACCTTGCCGCCACGCGTCCGACGCGTATGCACGTCCCAGATACGGCCCATAATGGTGACCTCTTGACCGTATTCCAACTGACTGATCGTCTCGAGAGTGCTGAAATCGTCGTATCGCCTGGGGAAAAAGTAAAGCATATCGCGCACCGTCTCCAGACCCAGACGCGCCAGCCGCTTAGACTGTGTAGGCCCAATGCCCGAGATGACGGTGATGGGAGAATCGAGTCCAGCGATGTCAGCCTTGACCGGTGATTTAACACGCCGGCGCTGATTGGATGGTTTCCTTGGTATAGCTGCATCCACACGCTTACTCTCGGTCTTGGCAGGCGCACGTCCTTGCCCTGACACAGATGGACCGGCCTTTAAAGTCTCGCAGAGTACCTTCAGATGGGCCTGACGCGCTTCCGAACTCGCCAAGCGGCTATAAGACCGCATCTGTTCAGTGACATGGTCCAACCATTCCGCATCCTGGGTCTCTTGTTGCGCTTGCTCATGCCAAGCATCCGCAAAGCGGGCCAATCCACCAATCACGGCCTTGTCACGGTAGCCCTCCTCTTGCTCCAGGCGCAGGATATTTGTCAGTTTGTCTAGTGCCGATGTCATACTTTCTCCCATGGCCGGCGCAACACCGTCTCGGGTGTGCGCCTTGACCGTCTCACAATCGAATCAATTCGGGTCAGCAACAACGGCAGCGATGCCTAACCCATACGGGCCGACGTGGACGCCTATAATCGGTGTCACGTCCACGGTCAAAATAGGGAATGGGGCCAGCTCGGCCAGCCCGAGCCGCTCGCCTGGGGTCGCTCCGGGCAACCGGCGCAACCTTTTCCCATCCTCGGTGCAAAGATGCGCCAACCGACGCTGCAAATCCGCCGCCCCTGCGGGCCAGTTCGAGTGCAAAATGGCCAGCGCTTCCAGCGGCCCTAGCGCCTCGGTCAACGCGATGAGCCGCTCCATCGCCCGACGCCGGGTCCGCACTCGATCAAGCGGCAATAGCTGACTGTCCCGCACCTCAATCATCGGCTTGATGCGCAACAGCGTGCCAACCAGGGCTTTGGTCCAGTTCACCCGCCCACTGCGGCGCAAAAACTCAAAAGTATCCAGCACCGCCAAGACCCGGGCACGGCGCTTCATATCTGTCACGAGCTGGACGATCTCACTCACCGACCGGCCAGCCCGAGCCGCCCTGGCTGCCGCCAAGACCAACCAACCCATCCCCATAGAAATCTGCCCCGTGTCCACGACCGTCACCCGCCCCTCAGGAAAAGATTGGGCCGCCAAATAGGCCGTATTGTACAACACGCTAAAACCAGCCGGCGGATGCAGGGAAATGACCGCAGCTTCAGGCGCGCCGACGCGACGATAAGCCTCCTCAAATTCACCCACGCCCGGAGCAGCCGTGGTAGGCAACGTCGATACATCTATCAAACGCTCATAAAATTCCGATCTGGAAATCTCAACCTTGTCCTTCAAACTCTGGGTGTCAAAGTTGATATAGTCGTAAATGACGCCAATCTCCAGTTCCTGAACCAGGCTATCTGGAAGGTCCGCCGTGCTGTCAGTGACAATTCTTACCTGTCTCAAGATTTTACTGCTCCATGCCCTCATATACAACCAGTCCCAGACCATAGGGACCAATATGCGTTCCCAAAGTTGCCCCATAATTAATGATCTCGAACTTGTAAGCAGAAAAGTTAGACTGCAACCGGTCGAGCAGGAGACGCGCGTCTTTTCCACCCCGCAGGGGGCTTTGGATCACGGCAATCTGTTGAATACGGGAGAACTCGGAGACAAAATCGACCAGCTTGTCAATGGCTTTTTCACGGCTGCGTACCTTCTCCATAGGGAGAATTTCCCCCTCCTCAATCGCCAGGAAAGGACGAATGTTGAGCATCGTACCCAAAATGGCCTGGGATTTGCTGAGGAGATTGTCACGCTCCAAATAGTCCAGGGTACTGGTGAAAAACACGGCATAGATATGCGGGATCATCCCCCGCACCAGGCGCACAATCTCGTCCAACGCCGCGTCCTGCATCGCAGCCCGAGCCGCAGACTGCGCCAATATAGAGACCCCCAGAGATACCGTCCACGAGTCAATGACCACAATCTCACAACGTCCCAAAAAATTGCTGGCCGCGTTCCGCGCATTGTCACACGTCTCGTTAAATTTGCCCGAGACGTGAACGGACAAGATTTTATCCGTGGTCCGGCTCAATTCGCCATAAACCTGGCGAAAATCTTCAATGGTCGGCGCAGCAGCGCTAGGCATCACGTGACTATGCGCCACACGACGAAAAAACTCTTCGGCTGTTAAATCTACACCCTCGAGAAACTGTTGTGAACCAAAGCTGATTTCCAAAGGGACAACCGTAATTCCCAACTCTTGAACCAGATCCGGATCAAGTTGGGCAGTGCTGTCGGTGACGATCTTTACCTTGCTCAAATTATCCTCCACTCGGAACTCAGCAACGGGTGCAAAGCTATGTTCTACTCGACGGATATGATGTAATGATAGTACGGTTGGCTACCTTCTATGACCTCTATTTCCTGGTCAGGGTAACGCTCGGCCACTTGACTGGCCAAAAGATCGGCTTGCCCAGACTCGATGCCGTCACCATAATACAATGTCATAATCTCGTGATCCACCAGCCCCATCTCTTCCATCATAAACCATATCACTTGATCTACTGAAGGGCCACACACCACCAAGCGCTCGTTGACCAGGCCGATAATTTCGCCCTCTTTTACCTCCAAACCATCAATCTCAACCGAGCGGGTCGCCGTAGTAATCGCCCCACTTTGCACCTGCTCCATCGCAGCACTCATCAACTCGACATTTGTTTGCAAATCATTCTGATAACTAAACGCCAGCAAGGCCGCAATACCTTGCGGGATCGTCCGGGTGGGCACCACAGACACTTGCTTATCCGATAGTTCAGCCGCTTGCTTGGCGGCCATCAGTATGTTGCTGTTGTTAGGCAAAATAATGACTTTATCCGCGGGCAATGCCTCCACTGCCTCTAATAATTGCTGCGTGCTGGGATTCATCGTTTGCCCACCACTAACGATTCCCCCTACGCCCAGGCTCTGAAAAACGCGACTCAGCCCATCGCCCGGCACCACAGCCACCGCCAAGACTTCGCTTTGCGGCGTCGCAGGAGCGGTCACCGGTGGCGCCGACCGGCCCAAGATAAACTCTTGGTATTGCGCTTGCATATCTTCAACGACCACGTCCCGCAAAGAACCCAGACTCACGCCATAGCTGATGGGCACACCAGGGTCGGGCACGTGCACGTGCACCTTGACCGTGTTGACGTCGCCCACCACCAGAGTAGAGTCGCCCATAGCATCGATATCCGTGCGGATACGATCCACGTCCAGCTCCTGGCTCACGATGATAAACTGCACGTCATAGCCATACCCAACTTCACCCTCATGAATGTGGGGCATATGCGCGTGGTCTTGCTCGTGCAAACCAACGTGGGTGCCGAGGTCCACTGCCGTTTCAAACGCTTGATCAATCGTGACCGTCTTGCCTCGCAGATAACGCAACATACCCTCCAGGATGATGGAAAATCCCTGACCACCCGAGTCTACCACCCCCGCCTCGGCCAACACGGGCAACAAACTGGGCGTGCGCGCGACCGCCTGTTTCGACTGCCCGACGACATAATCAAACACCACCATCAAGTCCCCATGTTCACGGGTGACTTGATGGGCAGCGACAGCCACTTGGCGAGCGACGGTGAGAATCGTCCCCTCAACCGGATTGATGACGCCTTTATAAGCCGTATCAGAGGCCTCTTGCAATGCCTCTGCCAAGTCAGCCGCCGTAAAGGTTTGCTTCTCGTGTAAACTACGCGCAAACCCCCGCCATATCTGGGACAAGATGACGCCCGAATTGCCACGCGCCCCCATTAAAGCGCCCTGCGCCACGGCCTGGGCGATGACGCCGGCATTTTGCTCTGGCGAATCCACAATTTCTTTCCACGCGGACTCCATGGTGAGCAGCATATTGGTACCGGTGTCCCCATCAGGCACCGGGAAAACGTTGAGGGCGTTGATCGCCGCCTGGTGCTGTCGCAGCCAGGCCAAACTGGCCTCAAACAACCGCTTTAACCCCTGCCCATCGATCGCCAATATTGGACCTTGAGATGATTGCCCACCTTGCCTCATGGATGATTTTTGTGTTAAACCTCCTGAGGATGGTTGACGATCGTAAATGCTATTTTCTTCCACCTGCTTCTCCCCTGCTTCTGAGCCGTTCGGCCAGGCGTTTGAATACTCGAGCTTCTGCGTCCCCTGAACACTGGTCAAGGGCATGATCCAAAAGCCACTCAAGCCCCTTAATCCGTGTTACTGATCCGCAATCCCTCAACGTGCACGTTCACTTCAGATACCGGCACATCCAGCGCCCGTTCCACATTAAATTTGACGACGTTCATAATGCTTTCGGCTACCGAAGCGATGCGCGTCCCATACTCGACGATGACGTGCACGTCAATGATGATTTGTCCATCCTCAATGTGCACGTCTACACCGTGGCGAGCATCCTGTTGAAAGACGTTGGCCACCTCTTTGGCCAAATTCTTGGGTGCAATACCCACAACACCATAAGTGCTCGATATCGCTTGACTAGTGATACTAGCGATAGCTTCGGGTGAGACCTCAATCCGGCCCAGGTTGGTCTCTGATGTTGACATCTATTCCTCCTAACGCCAAACGCGTCGGGTTTTTGTAAAATCGATCGGGCTATGACTTGCCGAACGGTTGCAAGAACTATCTATCTATGGTATCATTGCGCCTGTTGCTTTGTAGCGACTATTTTAGGGATAGAGAGGTAGTGCAATGGCGAAATGTCAAATCTGCGGTAAAGGGCCTCAATTCGGCCACAGTGTCAGTCACTCGAACAAGTCAACCAAGCGTCAGTGGAAACCAAATATCCAAAAGATGAGCGTGATGCACGAAGGCAAACGGCAACGCTTGCACATCTGCACGCGTTGCGCGCGCACACTTCTCAAGACCCGCTAGCGTTTATCTTTTTCTCCTTATCTGCTTTCCACCAGACCGGCCTTCGCGGGCCGGTCTTTCTATATGCACACTCGTACGTACTCTATTCTATCCAAGACGCTAGACGAGTATGATACAACGGGATGGACAAAAAATCAAGGCACAAAATCTAAAACTGGAATCTTTCACCCAAGCATTGGTTTTGGAATAGGACATAGTTGACAAAAAGCTTGAGCATGTTATAATCGGTACCAGTCATTAAAATTAAATAATACACCTTTGGGGCAGGGTGAGGGGCGAATCAATCGCTCCAATTCCCGATCGGCGGTAAGGTCAAATAGACCCAGTCCGCAACCCGCTACAGCGGTGGATCTGGTGCAAAGCCAGGACCGACGGTATAGTCCGGATGAAAGAAGGTGAGCATTAAACGGCCAAACGCGTTTGACGGCCAGGACGTCCAAGTTTTGACGTGCACTTTAGCCCCGAGGGTAACCATCCTCGGGGTTTTTTCATGTGAGGTATCAAGATGAACATAACTGAACCATTTAAAATAACCCGCACTAAAACAAGTTGTGACATCAAAAGGCCCAAGCGGAGCAGCACGTCCAGAAGCAACTGGTGGTCGCTGCCGTTAGCCCTGCTCGGTTTTGTGGGAGTATGGGCTTTACTCGTCCAACTGGGCGATTATGCACCCTTTATTCTGCCAGGACCGGAGCGCGTGGCGACCCGCTTTTTAGAAATGGCCGGTGATGGTTCACTCTGGCGTCACAGCCTGGTCACCCTATCTGAAGTCCTGGCCGGGTTGAGCCTGGGCCTGGCCACGGCCATCGTGTTGGGCTATCTGCTGGCCAAGTCCCGCCTGGTGGAACAAATTCTATCGCCGCTGATTGTCGGTTCACAGGCCGTGCCGATCGTGGCGCTGGCCCCGTTGCTAGTCATCTGGTTCGGCACCGGCATGCTGTCCAAGGTACTGGTTTGTGCGCTGACCATCTTTTTCCCGGTGCTCATCAACACCATCATGGGATTACGTTCGGTAGAGCCCCACCTGTTAGACTTGATGCGCTCGCTAGAAGCGAACCGCTGGCAAATCTTTAGCAAACTGGAATTGCCGGCCTCCCTGCCCGTATTGTTGGGTGGGCTAAAGATTGGCGCGACGCTATCGGTGATCGGCGCGGTGGTGGGCGAGTTCACCGGATCCGATCGGGGGCTAGGCTTTCTCGTGTCCCAAAGTCGGGGACTCTATGACACCGCCCAGATGTTTGTGGCTTTTGGCGCGCTGGCAGCGATCGCGCTGGCGCTCTATGGTATGGCACTCGCTCTTGAAAGAAAACTATTACATTGGAGGTAAAAATGCACAACAGCAAACGACAAACGTCTCACGCACACTGGCTCGGCGCCTTGCTCATCGTTACGTTTCTGGCCGTCGCCTGTACAAACGACGACGCACCAAGCGCCACGACGACACCCGTCGCCGACACTGCAAGCGGAGAAAGCACGTCTCTGGAACGTATTCGGGTACCGATGGGCTTTATCCCCAACATACAATTCGCCCCCTTTTACGTGGCCGTCGAAAGAGGCTACTTTGCCCAAGAAGGACTCGAACTCGAGTTCGACTATAGTTTTGAAACGGACGCAGTACAATTTGTCGCGGCGGGCCAAGCACCCTTTGCTATAGTCAGTGGCGATCAGGTCGTCCTGGCCCGCGCCCAGGGATTGCCGGTCGTCTATATCACAGAGTGGTATCAACGCTTTCCCGTCACCGTCGTTTCTCTAGCCGAGACGGGCATCAACACCCCCGCCGACCTGGTGGGACGCACGGTGGGCGTGCCCGAGCTCTTTGGCGCCAGCTATATTGGATGGCAAGCACTGCTCGACACCACCGGCTTGGACGCGTCAGAGATCAATTTGGAGGCAATCGGTTACAGTCAGGTCCCAAGCCTGATTGAGGGACGCGTTGAAGCCGCCATATGCCACGGCAATAACGAACCAGTGTTACTCGCCCAGGAGGGCCACGAGATCAACCGGATTGACGTAGACCAGTACGCCGACATTGTATCCAACGGCATCATCAGCAGCGACAAGGTCATCGCTGAGCGGCCAGAGCTGGTAGAGCGCTTTATCCGCGCCTTCCTGCGTGGACTGTCAGACACGCTCCAAGATCCCGATGCCGCTTTTGAGATCAGCACCCAGTACGTCGAGGGGCTCGCCGAAAACGCCAATTACGGCAAAGCGGTGTTACAAGCTTCACTGCTCTACTGGGAAGCGGATCCATTGGGTTACTCGGACCCCGCCGCCTGGGAGCAATCCCAACAAGTGATGTATGACGCCGGTTTGATCAACCAGATGGTCCCGGTGGACACAATGTTCACTAATGCGTTTATCAATCAACCTTGACAGCGCCACACGGCGCCGGACAGCATATGCAAGATAAAAAGTCGCCCTCTCTGCGCGCGGAGCACATCTCGGTCAGCTTTCCTACACCCGAGGGCACGGTCGCCGCGCTGCAAGACGTAAGCTTTGACATTATGTCTGGGGAATTTATCTCGCTGGTCGGGTCATCAGGATGCGGCAAAAGCACGCTGCTGCGCGTCCTGGCCGGACTGCTCCCCCCCGACCGGGGGAGTGTCTGGCTCAACGGCAATCCGGTGACAGCTCCTCGCCGCCAGGTGGGCATCGTCTTTCAACAAGCAAACCTGATGCCCTGGCGCACCGTGATGGCCAATGTGCTGCTGCCGCTAGAGATGTCGGACACAACCAAAGCCCAAGCGCACTGGCGCGCCAAAATCATGGTCGAGTTGGTGGGTCTGGCCGAGTTTGCCAACGCCTACCCATCCGAGCTCTCGGGCGGGATGGCGCAGCGCGTCGCCATCGCCCGGGCGCTCGTCCACGATCCCCAAGTGTTACTGCTCGATGAACCCTTTGGCTCGCTAGATGCGTTGACCCGTGAGCGCATGGGGCAGGAGCTACTGCGTATCTGGCGCTCACAACGCAAGACAGTGCTGATGGTCACGCACAGCGTGTCCGAGGCGGTGTTCCTATCCGACCGGGTGTTGGTGCTCAGTCCACGTCCGGGGAAGGTGGCATCTACTATAACGGTAGACCTGCCCCGGCCACGGGAGCTGGCACTTATGGAGACCGAGACATTTGGCGCTCTGACAGGTCAGGTACGTGCGGCGATTCAGGAAGAATAGAACGGGAAAAAAAGTCAGCGCCCATAAGAGAGACGCTCAATCAAGCGGGGTGGCAAGTCGCGCGCGCGCATACGCTCCTGCGTGATCTCAAAGGCATAAGGCACCCGCCGCTGTTCCCAAGTCATCAGGTCGGTATTCAAAATCCCATAGCTGGCCTCGGGGTTGCCGTCCCGAGGTTGTCCCACGCTACCGGGATTAATGATAAACCGTCCGTCGACCTCCAGATAGACAGGGCCCTCGTAAGGCGGCAAGAGTGTCTTGCAATTATTGG
>CAZSJU010000018.1:18471-21325 GCA_964607235.1 uncultured Anaerolineae bacterium
TCCAACTTGCCCAAGGCCGCCCAGTCATGATTGCCCGCCAGGCTAAAGAGCGGTAACTCGCGCAACTGATTAATGCACTCATTAGGATCAGGGCCATAGCCAACCACGTCACCTAGACACCATACAAAATCAAACGAACCCGCATCAGCCAACACCGCTGCAAGTGCCGCCTGATTGGCGTGAAGGTCCGAGATAATCAGATAACGCATAGGCTTCCCTACCTGTAATTTTGTGCACGCTCTATATTTAACAAAAGCTATAATACCACGTTTCGCCCTGTTTGGCTAGCCCCCATCCATTGTGCAACATTCCCTTTATAAAAAAAGATGTCTGACACCCCATTGGCAAAAACACTGATCTGGCGCTCATGTGGCATTTGTGGTACAATCTCGCGCTCCTCGCCCTATCCGCTGCGAGGGAGCAAAATACGCCCTTACGTCCTACATATCACATATGCCGCGCCGCACGCATTGAGCAACACAGCAATTACATCGGATTGACGGTGAATTGACATGCGCTTGTTTTGGGAACTGGTTAAACTCTCTTTCCAACGCCAGCTTACTTATCGCGCCGCCACACTGGCCGGGCTGGCCACAAACTTTTTCTTTGGACTGTTGCGCGCCTCGGTCATGATCGCCCTGTATGGGACGCGTCAAGAGGTGGCCGGGCTCTCACTCGAGGACGCCGTCACCTATACCGGCCTGACTCAAGCCGCCATCGCTTTTCTGAGCCTGTTTAGCTGGTACGACGTGATGAATTCGGTCTACACCGGCGCCGTGGCCACCGACTTGTTAAAGCCGATGAGTTTCTTTGGTTTTTGGCTGGCCCAGGACCTGGGACGCGCGTTGGCGAGCTTGTTGACGCGCGGATTGACAATCATGATCGTCTATGCGGCGGTTTTCGACATCACCCTACCATCCAGATTGGGGCAATGGTTAGCTTTGGGGGTCGCCCTGGGGTTGAGCTGGCTGATCAGCTTTGCCTGGCGCTTTCTCATCAACCTGGCCGCCTTTTGGACACCCAACGCGGTCGGGGTGAGCCGTCTAGCCTTCTCGCTCACCTGGTTC
The DNA here is from genome assembly GCA_964607235.1 of uncultured Anaerolineae bacterium. Taxonomy (GTDB): domain Bacteria; phylum Chloroflexota; class Anaerolineae; order S140-20; family S140-20; genus CAZSJU01. Next base: position 19,539 of record CAZSJU010000018.1, read on the forward strand.
ATGTCGGGCTTTTTGATGCCGCTACGCTTTTTCCCCGACTGGATCGTCCAGATCATCTATCTCACCCCCTTTCCCCACATGGTGAACGCGTTCACAGAAGTATACCTGGGTCTCACGACCGGGCCGGCGCTACTCCAGTTATTGTTGGGGCAACTGCTATGGGCCATCATCCTGACCGGTGTGGGACAATGGGTACTGCGGGCAGGGATGCGCCGGCTGGTCATCCAGGGAGGCTAACATGTGGCGCACGCTGGACATTTACCGTCGTCTGATCCGCGTTCAAATCCAGGCACAACTGGCATACCCCGTCGACTTTTTGCTCAACCTGGTGTCCACTGCCGGCATCACGGCTATAGAGTTCGTCTCGCTGATGCTGGTTCTGGGGCGGTTTGAGGGTATCGGCGGTTGGACGCTAGGAGAAGTGGCGTTCCTGTACGGCATGGTTGAGACAGGGTTTGGTATCATGGACATGACGTTCAGCGGTTTCGATCCCCCTAACTTTGGGCAACAAGTGCGCTTGGGACGGTTCGACCAACTGTTGCTGCGCCCTCTGGGCATCACCCTGCAAGTGCTAAGCTCTCGACTGGAAATCCGACGCCTGGGACGCATCGTCCAGGGCCTCCTCATCTTGGCGGCAGCACTGGTATTGGCCGAGCTACAGTGGACACCCATCAAGGTCCTCTATCTGCCCATCGTCCTCGGCAGCATGGTGAGCTTTTTCGGTGGCTTGTTTATCGTCGGCGCGACGATCACCTTTTGGACCATAGAATCGATCGAGGCGATTAACGTCCTGACCTATGGCGGCAACGAGATGATGTGCTACCCAATGCACATCTACCACGATTGGCTGCGGCGCTTTTTCACCATTGTCGTCCCGGCCATCTTTTTAAACTATTATCCGGCCCTGTACTTTCTGGACAAACCTGACCCGTTCAACCTGCCACCGTTTGCGCCCTTTTTGTCCCCCTTCGTCGGAGCCGGCACGTTAACGCTCGCGTTGGCTTTTTGGCGCTTTGGCATCCGGCACTACAAGAGCACCGGTTCCTGATGCCTGATACCTGAGGATAGGCATATGACCGACATTCGGCGTTCGAAACATCATTGTGAGGCATTATGAAACCCATTATCGCTGTCTCTGATCTACGAAAACATTTCAAGGTCTACCGGCACCATCTGGGGCTGACCGGCGTGCTGCGCAATCTCGTATCACGTCAATACAAACTCGTGCGTGCAGTGGACGGCATCAGCTTTGGAATCACGCGCGGTGAATTGGTCGGCTATCTCGGCCCTAACGGCGCCGGCAAATCGACCACGATCAAGATGCTGACCGGGCTGCTGGTGCCATCCGGCGGTGAACTATGGGTCAATGGCCAAATCCCGTGGCGGGAACGCAAGACCTACGTCGCCTCCATCGGCGCAGTGTTTGGGCAACGCACGACCCTGTGGTGGGACCTGCCGGTCATCGAATCACTGAACCTGCTGCAACACATCTATCACATCCCCAACGCCCGCTTTCATCACAACCTGGCCCAGTTTCGCGGATTGCTCGAACTAGACGCGTTCCTGGACACGCCGGTGCGCGCCCTCTCGCTAGGCCAGCGTATGCGGGCAGACCTGTGTGCCGCGCTGCTGCATAACCCGAATCTGCTGTTTCTGGACGAGCCAACGATTGGGTTGGACGTGGTAGCCAAAGAACGCATCCGCCAGTTCATCCAGCACATCAATCGAGAGCGAGGCACGACCATCATCCTCACGACCCATGACCTGGCAGAGGTTGAAAAATTATG
>CAZSJU010000019.1:0-20903 GCA_964607235.1 uncultured Anaerolineae bacterium
CGGCGCCGGCGTTTGATATATCTTGCAAACTGTTTTATACTTTGTCGCGCCGGTCTATCCTCCTGGCTTGGGTGTGATATGCGCTTGGGCCGCTGAGGTTAAACTGTGTGATGCGTGTTCCCCTTTTTAGCGAGATAGGAATGTTTGGGAGGATATGATGCGAGAAAACTTGTTGGAGCGCCTGGCGTCCGGCCGGACGTTGGTTGGAGATGGTGCGACGGGTACCATGTTGCAAGCGGCCGGGCTGCAGGCCGGCGCGCCGCCGGAGCTGTGGGTGCTAGAGCAGCCGCAAGAGATCACGCGTTTGCACCGCGCGTATATTGAGGCCGGGTCGGACATGATCCTGACTTGCACCTTTGGCAGCACGCTGCCACGGCTCCAGATGGCCAGGCTGGACGTGAGTGTGGCGCAGATCAACCGGCGCGCGGCCGCGTTGGCGCGCCAGGTGGCGGGCGACGACGTGTACGTCGTGGGAGATATTGGCCCGACCGGGCAATTGATGGACCCGTTGGGGCCTTTGACCTATGACGCGGCGCTCGAGTTGTTCGCCGAGCAGGCGCGCGCCCTGGCCGAGAGTGGCGTCGATGCTCTGCAGGTCGAGACCATGAGCGACCTGAACGAGGCGCGCGCGGCCGTGACGGGCGCCCAGTCGGCGTGTGACCTGCCCGTCTTTTGTACCATGAGCTTTGATACCCACGGGCGCACCAGCATGGGCGTCAAGCCCGCTCAGGCGGCAGGGGCGTTGGCGGAACTGGGCGTCGCGGCGCTGGGGGCCAACTGTGGTCGCGCGCCGGACGAATTGTTGGAGATTTTGCCCCAGATGCGCGCGGCCGCGCCCGAGATGCCGCTCATCGCCAAGCCCAACGCCGGCTTGCCGCGCCTGGTGGGGGAGCAGGTGCTGTATGATGCCACACCCGAACAGATGGCCGAACTGGCGCGCCGTTTCGTCGCGCTGGGTGTGGCGATCGTGGGCGGATGTTGCGGTTCCACGCCACAGCACATCGCCGCCGTCGCAGCGGCGGTCAGGGACGCATAGCCGTGATGGCCGTTCAGGGGCTGAGCGAACAAGAGGCCGTCGCGCGCCGCGCGCGCGGGCAGGGCAACGACGTGACGCTTTACGCCGGCCGCTCATACCTGGACATCCTGCGCCAGAACGCCTTTACCTTTATCAACGTCGTGTTGTTTGCCATCGGCGTCGTGCTCATCTTGCTGGGCAAAGGGGGAGACGCGGTGGTGACGGCGGGGTTGGTGTTGATGAACGTGGAATCTTGGCATCGCGTCGCCTATTGAGACAGATGCAACACACCTTCTTGGTCCACTTTATCAAAACGTTCCAGGAGCGCCGGCAGTTCGTCGGCCTTGATGTCAGCCTCTATCTCGGCCTGATGGTCGTAATAGTAGCTTAGAGCATCATACAACTGGGCCGGTGTCAGACCAGCGTGACCGGACAGGATCTCTGTGGAACTGTATCCCATTTGATGATAGCGGACCAATACCTTGACCGGAATGCGCGTCCCTTGCACCATGGGTCTGCCCCCACAGATGCCGGGGGTTTGGGAGACGTGGGGATGATCCGTCATCGCATCTGCCTCCACAAGGGTGCGCACAACCTGGCGCTCAGCCAGATCAAGCGGACGTTTGGGGCGCAGATTCCTCACGCTGCGCCGCCTCGGCGTGGGCCGGAGACAGGCGCCAGCTCAACCCGTGGGCGATCACCAGGACGACGGCGGAGAACGTGAACAGGACGCCATAGGAGGTGTAGCGCAAGATCCAGCCGCCGAACGCCGGCAGCACGAGCAGCAGGCCGCTGAGGGTGTTGAACAGGCCGATGTAGGTGGGGCGTTGCTCGGCTGGCGCGAGTTCGAGCACGGCGTTGAAAAAGCCCAGCATGATGGCGCTGGAAGTGACGCCGATGGTCACAAAGATCCAGCCACAGCCCACGGCGATGGCCGTGTTGCTGGGCAGGTCGGTCAGCAGCAACGCCAGGCCCGCCAGCGGGGCGGTCATGGTGATGGCCGTCGTGACCTGGATCACCCGGTAGCTGCCGGCGCGCTCGCTCAGCCGGCCCAATCCCAGGCTGGCCAGGATGCGGCCCAGCATCTGCACCGTCGTAAACAGCCCCACACTGGCGGGCGGCAACCCCAGCTCGCGGGTCGCGAACAGGATGTAAAAGCCCAGGGCCAGCCCGTCAAAGCCCGCCAGCAGCCGCACGACGACCAGGCGCGCAAAGGCGCGGTCCTGGCGCAGCGTGTGGATCAGATCGCGCGCATAGTCTCGCCAGGGGGTGCGTTGCGTCTGCACGGGCTCGTCGGGCTCGACGATCAGGCTGCAAGCGATCCACGACAGCATCAGCAGGGCGTCGGCGATGACCAGGATCCAGGCATAGTTGTAGGGAAAGGCCGGCCCGTCGGCGCTCAGCAGGGCGGCAATGATCGACCCGGCGCCGATGGCCAGCATGCCGCTGAGCAGTTGGGCGTGGCCGATCAGCCGGCCCCGGCGCTTCTCGGGGATGGTTTTGCCCAGCATGTCGAGCCAGGCCACCGCCGCCAGGGCGTCGCTGCCGTAAAAGACAAACTGTACCCCAAAAAGCAACAGCAATGCCAGGGTCGGGTGCTGGGCCAGGCCCAGCCACAACGCGATGGCGTAAAGCAGGTACAGCGGTCGTCCGATGATGCCGCCCAGGAGCACATAGGGCTTTTTGTAGCGCTTGTTGGTCAGCATGTTGGCAAAGACCAGTTGGGGCACCAGCCATACCCCCTGGCTCACCGTCGACAACAGGCCAATGCTCACCTGGCTTGGGGTCAGCCGGGCGACAAAGTCGGGCAGGACTGTCGTCATGCTGGCAAAGGTGACTGCCAGCGAAAACGCGATAATGTCGCCCGCAAAGGCAAACTCGTTGCGGCGATAATGTCTGGGGCAGGTTGTCATGGCTAGTCCTGCAACAGGGCGTACAGGTCAGCCAGTGTACCCCGGTAGTCAGGCTGAGGGGTGCTGGGCGCCAGGTCGGTGCGCGGGCCGGGCACCAAAAAAGTGCGGCAGCCCAGGTGCGCCGCGACCATGTCCATGTCCTCGTCGCCGACCATCATGCTGCTTTCTGCAGGGCAGTCCAGCATGTCGAGGATCTGCTCGTAATACAGCAGGTTGGGCTTGGCCGCCCGGCTGTTCTCAAAAGTGCTGATCCAGCGGTAGGGCAGGTCGGCCACGCCGGCCCAGGCGATGCGTTGCTGCACCGCCGTGGCCGGGAATAGCGGGTTGGTGGCGATCACCACGTCATAGCCCTTGTCCAGGGCGGCCTGGACGACGGGGCGCGCGTGCGGGTCGCGGCGCGCATAGCGGCGCAGCTTGGGAAAATCGTGGGCGTAAAAGTCCTCCAGCAGCGCTTCGATGTCCTGCCGCGTATAGTCGCCCACGGGATAAAACGCCTGGGCAAACACCGCCGCGTTGGTGTCGCGGCCGTCGTTGGCCACCATGACCTGGGTGGCTTGCCGCAGCCGTTGCATGAATGGATCGGGCGGCATCAGATGGGCCACGCGGGCGGCCAGCGCTTGGAAATAGTGCGGCAGAAATTCGTTCATGTTGACGTCAAGCAAGGTGCCATCCAGGTCGAACAGGATGGCCTGGAGTGAATCAGGCATATCTGTCCTCAGATCTTTTTAGGGTCACAGTTCTACGGTGCAGCCCAGGCCCGGCACATCGGTGGCGATGAGCCATCCCTCCTCAAAGAAAAAGCCGGGCGCGGTGGGATCGTTCACCAGGTCAAAGTGGCCGTCCAGGTCGCCATAGTGTACGCTGGGGCTGCTCAGGGCAAAGGCCAACCCGGCGGCGATGAGCAGCGCCGGTTCGTTGATACAGCCCACCATGGTGGTCAGGTGAGCGGCGTGGGCGATGGCGTTGATCTGGCGCGCGCAGTTCAAGCCCCCGCAGGTGGCCAGCTTGACGCTGAGCCCGTCGGCGGCTTTGTGTTTGGCGACCTCTAGCGCCGAAGGCGGCCCCATAACGCTCTCATCCGCCAGGATGGGCACCGGGCTGTGCTCGGTGACGCGGCGCAGCGCCGCCAGGTCTTGCGCCGGCGTGGGTTGCTCTAGCATCTCTAGTTTGTCCTGCAACGCGCGCGCCACGTCTAGCGCTTGTTGCACGCTGTAGCCCTGGTCTGCGTCCAGGCGCAGCGTCAGGTGGGGCAGGGCGTCGTCCACGGCGCGCACGCGTTGTACATCCTCTTGCGGGTCCAGCCCGCCTTTGATCTTGAGGATGCGGAACCCCTGGCGCGCGCGGTTTTGGGCCTGCTCTACAGTTTCCCGGACCGAGCCCACGTTCAGCGTGATGGAGGTCTGGATGCGTTGGCGGTAGCCGCCCAGCAGCCGGTGCAAGGGCAGCCCGGCGGCCAGGCCCAACAGGTCGTGGAAGGCCATGTCAAAGGCGCACTGCACGGAGGGATTGTCTGGGGTCAGCTTGGCCAGCTCGTTCAAGGCGTAGGCGGTGTTGAGGGGGTTCAGGTCGCGCGCACGGTCGGCGCAGGCGCGACATGCGTCGAGCACGCTTGCCAGGCTCTCGCCGCTGATCAGCGGATCAAAAGCCGCGCAGCCCCAAGCCACCTGTCCCTGGCGAGTTTCGATTTGTACAAAGACGCTCGTCACGCGCTCGGTAGAGGCCGCGGTGTGATAAGCGGACCGGTGGGGTACGCGCAAATGCAGTTCTACAGGGACGATTTGGACGTTTGTGATTTGCATCGTCTACCTCCTCTATCATCGCAAGCTCCCGGTTGACCAGCGTCACGATTTTAACATTGATAGTATCCCCTGACAAGTCTGGGCTCAACCTTAAAAATTTTGGTCTCAGGCTTGACATCCGAAACGTTTCGGAATATAATGAGAGCGTATCCAAAACGTTTCGGATATTGCGTCCCTTTCCTCACCGCTCCCAACTCGAGCAAGTCTTATGGCCATCACACTCAAGGATATTGCTGCAAAAGTGGGTTATTCTGTGACCACCGTCTCCCGCGCGTTAGGGGGTTATGACGACGTGGCCGAGGACACGCGGCGTCTGATCGTGCACACGGCGGAAGAGCTGGGCTACCGTCCCAACGTCATGGCCCAACGCTTGCAAAAACAGCGCACCGACACGTTGGGTTTTGTGATTCCCACTTTTGGGCCGCGTTTTTCCGATCCCTTTTTCAGCGAACTGTTGGCCGGGATGGGTAACGAGGCGGCCAGCCACGATTTTGACGTGTTGATCTCTACCCGGCCGCCGGATTCTCAGGTTGAGGCGCTGGCGTACGAGCGGTTGGTGCGCGAGGGGCGGGTGGATGGGTTGATGTTGACCCGCACGCGCATCAACGACGCGCGCATCGCTTATCTGTTGGCGCAGGGTTTTCCTTTTGTGGCCTTTGGTCGCACGCGGGTAGCGGGAGAGTACGCTTGCGTGGATATGGACGGTGAACGGGGCATGTTTAATGCCACCCGCTATTTGCTTGGGTTGGGGCATCGCGACATTGCGATCATCTCTCCGCCGCCGGATTTGATGTTTACGGTGTACCGTTTGCGGGGGTTTCAGCAGGCGATGGCGGCCCACGGTTTGCCCGTCGATCCGGCCTGGCGTGAGAGCGGTGACTTGACCGAGTCGGAGGGATATATGGCCGGGTGTCGGTTGCTCGATGGGCAGCGGCGGCCGACGGCCATCATTGCCGGCAATGACTTGATGGCCATCGGCGCCATGCGGGCGGCCCACGAGCGCGAGCTGCGCGTGGGGCGGGACCTCTCGGTGATCGGGTTCGACGACATCACGCTGGCCGAGCACGCCAACCCGCCGCTGACGACCATGCGCCAGCCGATCTATGAACTGGGGCGGCGGGTGTGCCGCATGTTGGTACACATCCTTTCGGGCCAGCCGTTGGGCGAGGAGGGCTGCCAGGTGTTGTTGGAGCCCGAATTGATCGTGCGGGCATCCAGCGGCCCACCGCCTGCATAGACGATGAGTGACTACTCGATTTGTTTTGTTCTGTTTTGTTTGGATACAGAAGACGCCGAGTTGCAAAGAAGGCTCCCCTGAAAAAAGCATAATCTGCCACAGAGGCACAGAGGACTCGGAGAAAAATCAAGAGAAAGATTGAAAATTTCAAGCATATAGCACTTTAAAGTCAGTAATTTAAGGTCAATATTAATTTCTCTGTGCTCTCTGTGCCTCTGTGGCAAACTTTTGGGTTCTTTCAGTAGAGCCAAAGAAAAAATATGATCATTGGGCGAGGAGGTGATGTGGATAGGCGATCTCTATCCTGAGCGTCAAGACCGTGCGAAAAATTTAGCTAGTCTTTCAAGGAGGTAAGAAAGTGAAAGCCCTAAGAGTTGTTGGATTGTTGGCCCTGTTGGGCGTGTTGGTCCTGACGGCCTGTGAAGGTGAGACGGTCGAGGTGACCCGCATCGTCACAGAGAAAGAGACGGTGGTCGAAAAAGAGACCGTCGTCGAGACGGTGGTCGAAAAAGAGACGATCGTCGAAAAAGAGACGGTGGTCGAAAAAGAGACCGTCATCGTAGAGGCTGAACCGGTCGAAAAGACGGTGGTCGAGTTTTGGACGACGGATAACGAGGAAGAGCGGGTGAACGTCTATGAGGCGGTCGCGGCGCGCCTTATGGAGGAGCATCCCGAGATCGACGTGCGCATCGTGCCCATCGAAGAGGCCGGTGTGACGCAGCGTATGGCGACGGCGTTGGCGGCCAACCGCCCGCCCGACATCATCCGCATGGGCGTCGAGCGCGTGGCAGCCTTTGCCGCGGACGAGATCCTGGACGAGGACGCGGCCGAAGCCGTGATCCAGAGCATCGGCGAGGACGACTTTCGCGCTGGCCCGTTGGCGATGGTCACCAACCCCGCCACCGGCAATTACGCGGCCGTGCCTTATGATGGCTGGATCCAGGCCATCTGGTATCGCGCTGACGTGTTCGACGAGCTAGGGTTGGATGCGCCGGTCTCTTGGGAGACGATCGAGACGGCGTGCCAGACGGTACCCGGCACCGGGGACTTGTTGTACGGCATCACCCTGGGCACCGACCCCGGCCAGAACTATGGCCACCAGGTCTTTGAGCAGGTGGCGATGTCGAACGACGCCTGGCCTTTCGACGCGCAAGGCAACGTCACGATGAACACGCCCGAGATGATCGAGGCGCTGGACTTTTACGCGAGTTTGCAGGACTGCGCGATGCCCGGCCCACAGTACTGGCGTGGCGCGCGCGAGGCCTATGAGCTCGACCAGTCCGCCATGTTGTTCTATAGCACCTACATCATGGACGACCTGGTAGAGGGTTCTGGCTTGGATGGCGGCGGAAACGTCGAGATCGCGGTAGAAGACCTGGCGCTCAAGACCGGTTTTGCGCCCCAGATGGCGGGCCCGAACGGGTCGGCTTCCTACGGGCAGTTGGTCACGCTGGCCATCCCCAAGGGCGCGGACCCCGAGGCGCAGATGGTCGTCGAGTACTTTTTGACCGAAGGCTATGTTGACGTTCTGTCTCTGGCGCCTTTTGGCAAGGTCCCGGTGCTCAAGAGCGCGGTGGATGGGTGGAAGGACCTCAGCCCCTTCTTTGAGAACTATTCGGAAGAGACGTTGGAGCAGATTGCCAACGGTTACGAGACGATGCAGCGCTGGCTCTTCCGCCCTGACTATGGCGCGGCCGAGCGCGCGGTCGTCGGCGATATCGAGGGCCGTCTGTTGATCCCGCAGGCCATCAGCAACATCGCCTTGGAGGGCACCATGACGCCTGAAACGGCGGCCGAGTGGTTGCAGGAGCAAGTCGAAGCGTTGTTGGCGGACCGCCAGGAGTAAAGTTATGCTGGGGACGCGCCGCACAGGCGCGTCCCCACTTTTGAGGTTGCGCCCGTCTATGGCCCATTTATAAAGGCCAGAAGGGGGAGAAACAATGACCGCTTCATCTCAAGAGACCAAGCTGGCGCCACGCCGACGTTGGCGCTCGATCCGGGCTCAAGAAGCGCGCCTGGCCTGGGCGTTAATCTTGCCTACGGCGTTGATCGTCTTTGGGGTGGTGCTCTTTCCGGCGATCTTTAGCGTGTGGATCAGTTTTCACGACGTCGGGCTCAAGGAACTGGGCAATGTCTTCAAGGCCGAGTTTATAGGGCTCGACAACTATCGCGCCGTCGTGAACGATTTTGCTTTCAAGTTCCAGGGGTCGCAGAATTGGGGCGCGGCTGTCACCAGCGTAGTGTACTCTTTTGTCTCGACGTTCGTGACGTTGTTGGTGGGGCTGGCCGCTGCATTGCTGCTCAACCGCCCCTTTCGCGCGCGGGGGGTGTCGCGCGCCGTCTTTTTGTTCCCCTATGTCGCGCCCATCGTCAGCGTCGCCTTTGTGTGGCGCTGGATCCTGGATCCCCGTCCCTCCGGGGTGCTCAATGACATCCTGATGAGTCTGGGCTTGATCGATCTGCCCAAGGCCTACCTGGCGGAACGCGGCCTGGCGTTGGGGCTCGTCACCTTGTTCACGGCCTGGCGTTATTTTCCCTTTGCCATGTTGATGATCCTGGCGCGCTTGCAGGCGCTGGATAGGACGTTGTACGAGGCCGCGGACGTCGACGGCGCCAGCACCTGGCAAAAGTTTTTATATGTGACGCTGCCCGAGTTGCGTTACGTGTTGGGCGCGATCTTTTTGTTGCGCTTGATCTGGACCTTTAACAAGTTTGACGACATCTGGTTGCTGACCGGCGGGGGATTTGGCACCAACGTCCTGCCGGTGCTCACCTATCAGTTCAGTTTCAAGCTGAACAACTTTGGCCGGGGGGCCGCCAACGCGATGATCCTGTTGCTCATCCTGCTCGTGTTTTTGATACTCTATGTCAGCGTCTTTATGCGCAAGGCCGAGGATTAGAGAGGTAAGCGGAGGCAAATATGTCTGAGAATCGCACTGTCCGTTCCCAGGACGACGAGCGTCGGACGTTCATCGAGCATATGGCGCGCTGGTTCACCTGGCGTCGCTTTATTTTCGCCTTGACGCTCACCTTTTTCTTTACCAGCATCTTGTTTCCTTTTTACTGGATGGCCAGCTCTTCTTTCAAGACCTATGGCGAGATCGGGGGCCGCAAGCCGGTATATGTCCCCAGTGCATTGCGCCTGGAAGCGTACAAAGAGTTGTTTGATCCCAATCATCCCAGCTACCAGCGCTTTGGCATCAATATCATCAACACGCTCAAGATCTCGATCCCCACGGCGCTGATCGCGGTGATCCTGTCTGTTCTGGGCGCATATGCGGTGACCCGGCTGCGTTTTCGCGGCAAGGAGCTGATGCTCAATGGGATCTTGTTGGTCTATTTATTCCCGGGCATCTTGCTCATCATCCCGCTGTTTGCGATGCTGTCACAAATCGGCGCCAGAGTGGGGTTTGAGGTGCGCGACAACTTGATGGTTTTGGTCTTTACCTACCTGGCGCAGACGTTGCCCGTGGCGCTGTACATGTTGGCCAACTATTTTCGCACCATCCCGGCCGAGATCGAGCAGGCTGGATTGATCGACGGCTGTAGCCGGCTGAGCGTGATCTGGCGCATCACGATCCCATTGTCCATCCCGGCGTTGGTCTCGGTGTTCATCTATACCTTTATGATCGCCTGGAACGAGTATCTGTATGCCTTTGTGTTCCTGAACGACAAGAACATGTTTACGATGCCCATCGCGATCAACCGCATCTTTAATGACCCACAGCCACGCCCGCATGTGGTTATGGCCGCTTCGACGATCATGACGCTGCCGGTGGTGTTTCTCTTTTTGGCGCTAGAGCGCTTTCTGACCGAGGGGCTGGCGGCGGGCGGCGTGAAAGGATAGTCTATGCAAGTCGGCTTTATCTCGACCCGCCTGGCGGGCACCGACGGCGTCTCGCTGGAGACGCAAAAGTGGGCGCAAGTGACGCGCCAACTCGGGCACACGGTCTATTATTGCGCCGGCGCGCTGGAAGACGATGCGCCCCATCCGACGTTGGTCCCCGAGTTTCATTTTCGCGACGCAGAGGCCGAAGCGATCCAGGAAATGGTCTTTGGCGCGATGCACGCTCCACCGGGCTTGATGGCGCGCCTGAACGCGGCCGTGGAACGCCTCAAGGCGGCCTTGTATCGCTGGCAGCGGCAGAGCGGCATCGATGTGATGGTCGTCGAGAATGCCTTGGCGATCCCGATGCACGTCCCGTTGGGCCTGGCGTTGAGCCAGTTTATCAAAGAGACGGGTATGCCCACCATCGCGCACAGCCACGACTTTTTCTGGGAGCGGCAACGCTTTCGGGTTAATGGCATCCCCGATGTGCTGTGGCGCAACTTTCCGCCCGATCTGCCGTCGGTCAAGCACGTGGTCATCAATAGCCTGGCGGGACGCGACTTGATGACTTTTCGGGGCATCGACTCGTGCGTCGTGCCCAACGTGTTCGATTACCAGACGCCCGCGCCGGGGATAGACGATTACAATCGCGATTTCCGGTCCGCCGTGGGCTTTTCGGCCTATGATTGGCTGTTTTTACAGCCGACGCGGGTGGTGGCGCGCAAGGGCATCGATCTGTCCTTTGAATTGTTGCGCCGCTTGCGAGAGCCCCGCGCCCGGCTGCTGATCAGCCACCAGGCCGGCGATGAAGGCATGGCGTATTATCGTCAATTGCTGCACCGTTCCCAGACGACGAACGTGGACGTGCATTATATGGCCGGTTTCATCGAGGACCAGCGCGTGACCCGCGACGGGCGCAAGATATACACGCTGTGGGACGTTTATCCACACGCCGATTTTGTCACCTATCCCACGCTTTACGAGGGGTTTGGCAACGCGTTGTTGGAGGCGGTGTATTTTCGCAAGCCGATGTTGGTCAACCGCTATAGCGTGTATGTGGCAGACATTGCGCCCCTGGGGTTCGACTTTGTCGAGGTGGATGGGTGGATCACCGACGAGGCGATCTCGCAGGTGCGTCGCTTGTTGGATGACCCTGACCGGCGCCGCGCCATGGTGGAAAAGAATTATGAACTGGCGCGCCAACATTTTTCATATGATGTATTGGCCGCAGCGCTGGAGCGCTTGCTCGCTTTTTGAGACGTGTTTGCGTCGCGCCCCTTTTTGCTCTCCTGTATGCTATAATGTCCCCTGTGTGACGGTCGGCGTACGCGCGCTTGCTCAACAAGCGGGGGGCGCCAGCTCCTCGTCACCGGCGTATACATTCTTGCTCAAAGGAGATCACCAGTTCCCATCCTTTGAAATCGAATCGAATGGGGGGAGGAGATGCGAGTATGAGCAGACCGGAAAGGCGAATCCAGGACCATCTGGCTTTGCTGTATGGGGGGGAGACGGCCGCACGCTTGTGGTCGCGCTTATGGCCGCGCTTGCGGCAGGCAGACTTGGGCGCGCCGGCGTCCCTTGAGCGCTTTAGCGAGCGGGACGTCGTGCTCATCACCTATGGCGACCAAATCGGCGAATCCGGCCAGTCACCTTTGCAGAGCCTGGCCGAGTTTTTAGAGGCGCGCGTCCGCGGCGTCGTCAACAGCTTGCACATTTTACCCTTTTTCCCCTATTCCTCAGACGACGGGTTTTCTGTCCTGGATTACAAGACCGTTGACCCTCGATTAGGCACCTGGGACGACGTTGCGCGGTTGGGGCGCTCCTTTCGCTTGATGTTCGACCTGGTGATCAATCACATCTCGGCCCAGAGCCGCTGGTTCCAGGGATTTCTGGCGGGCGACCCGCATTATGCCGATTATTTCATCACCGTCCCGCCGGACACTGATCTCTCGATGGTGGTCCGACCCCGCGCGCGGCCGCTCTTGACGCCGGTCGAGACGGTGCAAGGGAAAAAGTGGGTGTGGACCACGTTTAGCCCTGACCAAATCGACCTGAATTTCGCCAATCCCCAAGTGTTGTTGGAAATCATCGACGTGTTGTTGTTTTACGTCAGGCAGGGCGCCGAGATCATCCGTCTGGACGCCATCGCGTACTTGTGGAAAGAGACCGGCAGCGCTTCCATTCATCTGGAGCAGACCCATCGCGTCGTCCAGTTGTTGCGGGCTGTGCTGGATTGGGTGGCGCCCCACGTGTCTCTCATCACCGAGACCAACGTGCCCCACGCAGAGAATGTCTCTTATTTCGGCGACGGCCAGAACGAAGCCCAGATGGTTTACCAGTTTTCGTTGGCGCCGCTAATCCTCAACGCGTTTCACACCGCCGACGCGGGCTATTTGTCCCGCTGGGCCGCGCAGTTGAGTCCGCCTTCCCAGGCGACGACGTTTTTCAACTTTACCGCCTCGCATGATGGGGTCGGCGTGCGCCCGGTCGAGGGCATTCTGGACAAGGCCGCGTTTCAGCAGTTGGTGGAGCGGGCTCAAGCCCACGGTGGATTTGTCTCTTTCAAGACCAACCCCGACGGGAGCAAGAGTCCTTACGAGTTGAACATCTCTTATTTTGACGCGCTCTCAGACCCGGCAGCGGTTGAGCAATTGGAGCAATTGGAACAATTAGAAATCGGGGGGATCGCGGTACAGGTGGACCGCTTTTTGGCTTCGCAGGCCATCATGCTGTCGTTGGCCGGCGTGCCGGGCATTTATATCCATAGCCTGTTGGGCTCACGCAGCTATCACGCCGGGGTGACCCAGACAGGGCGTTACCGCTCGATTAACCGTGAAAAGTTTGAGCGGGCCGTGCTAGAGGCGGCGCTGGATGATCCCACATCGCTGCGCCATCAGGTTTTTGAGCGCTATTTGCACCTCTTGCGTGTGCGCACTGCGCAGCCCGCCTTTCACCCCAACGGCGCGCAACATGTTCTCACTGGACACCGCGCGCTGTTTGCGTTGTTGCGCACCGCGCCCGATAGCACACAGCGGGTCTTGTGTTTGCACAACGTCTCGGACCAACCACAGTCTTTCCAGGTTGATCTGGCCCGTATCGAGGCGGCACATACAGGCGCTACTGCCGCCCAGGACCTGCTCACCGGGATGCGTTACCCGGTTGATGCGGCTGGCTTGTTGGTGGTGGACGTGGCCCCTTATCAGGTGCTTTGGTTACAGCTCTGACGCGTCCTCTTTTGCCTTTTGGCGCAGCGCGTGGCGGCGCGTGCGATAGGCGACGATGGGGCGGTCGCCTGGAATGAGCCGTTCCCCGATCTTGAGACCGCTGGCTTTGGGTTCCTGAGTGTTGACTACCCGCCGGTCTTGATGGGCCACGATGCGGTTAAAGGGCATCGCCAGCCGTGCGATGGCCTGCCCCAACAGCGGCACGCGCAGGAATTTCTGGTAGAAACGCAGATAGAGCAGCGTGTGCGTCGCGTCGACGGGCACAAACGCGCCCACGACCCGCACCTTTTCGCCGATGCGATTTTGCCACAGGTTGGGCATCAGCAGTTCCAGCTTATAGTCGCGGGTGGGGTCAGGGACGGGAACCGCGTCGGGCTTATGCGGGGGCGTGCCGTCGTCGGCCCGGTTATACACATACACGTACATCAGGTCGTCGTCTACCCATTCGACGCCGGGGCCGTCGACCACCGTGCGCTCGCCTCGCCCGATGGTGTTGTGGTGCACAAAGGCCAAGTGTACCACGTCCAGTTGGTTCTCCAGCACGCGGGAGTAATGGGTGTCCCAGGGGTCCTGGATGGTGGCATAGATGAACGCGTCGTCGATGTCGTCGAAAAAGCGCGCGGGGGGCAATGAGTCACGAGGCTCGCCCCACCAGATCCAGATCCAGCCGTGGGCCTCGTGGGTAGGGTAGGCGTTGACTTGAAGCGTTCGGGCACAGGGGCATTACGGCCATTGGCGGGGATCACCTGGCACCGGCCCGTTGCGTCGTACTTAAAGCCGTGAAAGGGGCACGCGATGTGACCGTGCGTGATCCGGCCTTTGCTCAGGGCGGCGCCCCGGTGGGCGCAGCGGTCGCGCAAACAATGGACTTGTCCCTGAGCGTCACGCCAAAAGACCAGTTTTTCCCCCATACGGGTGACGCCTATGGGTTGATGCTTGACCTCGCGGGACTCGAGCACGACGTACCATTGGTTGCGAATCATTGAATTGAGCACTCCTGAGGGCGGCGATGCTGTAAATTTCTAAAGACGTTGGGTGAACGAGAGCGTCCAGTCCTGTTTGTGCTAGGCTTCTGACTCGATGCGTTGCATAAAGGCCAGCGTCCACTCGGCGGCCGTCTCGCGCTCGACGTCCAACAGCAAGCAATGCGTGGATTGGTCCAGCCAGACCAGGGTTTTGTCGGCGCTGCCTACCCGGTCGACGATCTCTTGGGCGCCGTTGGGATCGAGCGTCGTATCCCGCCGGCCTTGTAGGACCAGCAGCGGTTGCGTGACGCGGGGCAGGCGACGTCGCACCTGGGGTTGGAGCGCTAGCAGTTGCGCCAGCGCCGGCACCGGGGTTACGGTGTAGCCTTGCCAACGTTGGTTTACCACCGAGTTGGGATCGCCCCCCCGCTTTTTGGCGAGTTGTTTGACAAAGGGCTTGAGCAAGGGCGCCAGGTTGGCCCAACGGTTGGCGATGCGCAGCGCTGGCGCAAAAGCGAGCAGCCCGGCGATTTCGGGATGTTCGCTGCCCAGATACAACGTCAACAGCCCGCCCATCGACTCACCGCCGACAAACACGCGCGCACAGCGCGCTGCCAGGTCTTGATAGGCTCTTTCTGCATGTTGCACCCAGTCGCGCCAGTGACAACGGTTGATCTCTTGGACCGTGGTGCCGTGACCGGGTAGCTGCGGACCGGATACGGTATAGCCGTGCTGGTGCAGGGTCGTGCCCAGCCAGCGCACTTCTACGGGCGTCGCGCCAAAGCCGTGGAACAATAGCACGCCTGTGGGGCCGCCTGGAAAATAAAAGGCAGCGCCGTCAAGCTGGGGGTTTTGCAGAGGCGATGGTGACATCAGCGTGGACGCCTCCTTTAATGGCCGCTTTTGGGAAAGTATTGGCGGATCTGGGGCCAGAATTCTTCCAACCGGTCCAGGAACTCTGGGTCGACGCCGGCTGAACTGATGGTATGCGCGCCCAGCGCCATGCCGCCGATGGCATAATTGATCGAGATGGCCAGCCCGCCGGCCGCCAGGTAGGCTGCCAGCGCCACACCGCCCAGCGCCACACCGCCGATGGCGAGGCCGCCCAAGGCGAGCAGGCCGAGCGCGAGGCCGCCAAATGCCAAGCCGCCCAGGGCGAGGCCACCCACCGCGAACAGGCCGATGGCGATGTTGCCGATGGCAATGATGCCTCGTGCCACGTAGGGCCGGCCGGTCTCTGCATCATATCCCTGGGCGATGTGGATCAGCGGCCAGCCGAACAGCTTGATGCGCGAGCGGTATTCATATCCCCAGTAAACGCGGGGATAGCCCATGACGAACCGGCGCCTGGATGTCGCACGTCCGTCCAGAAACTCACCGCAGTAGCGACACTTGATGGCATCGTCTTGGATTTCTTCGGCGCAATAGGGACATTTTTTCATTGTCTTGTCTTTGCTCCTCTGGTTGCTTTGCGACCTGAAGGCGTTTTGGTCAAGGGTTGATCAGCAGTTCGGCGTCGTCGAAAAAGGCGGCGTTACTGACGCCGGCGTAGAGCGGTTCGGCGTACAGGCAAACGGTGACTTGGCCCTTCGGGCCGACGGTGATGATGGGCGACGTGATCCTTTGTACCGCTTGCTCCTGGTTCTGGAACACGATATCGCTCCACTGGGCGTTGACACAGTCGGGGCCGCCATTGGGGTCGATGCCGGCTGCCATCTTGATCACGCCGGCGTCGGCATAGGCGCCGGCCGAAATCTGGAACCCCACGCGGGTCGTCGGGGAGATGGTCACCGTCTGGAACACGTGGGCGTAGAACTTTAGGTGTTCTTCGGCGTCGATTTGCAGCGTTGGCCCGCTGATCAAGCGGCGCGGGTCGTCCGCTTGTTTGATAAACGGGATCTCGTAGCTGGTGTCGGGGTTGTAGGCGCCGCCAGGCTCGAAATTGTCCTGGCCCCACCACTCCCATCCGGGTATTTCTTCGAACTTTATGCCCTCGAAACCGGGGTTTTGCAGGCTCGCGGTCGTGGTCGGTCCCGGCAGGCTGGGGGTCACGACTTGAGTGGGCTGCGGCGTCCAGGTCGGTGGAAAGGTTGGCGAAGCGGTCGGCAAAGACGTGGGCGTGCGCGTCGGCAAGGGCGTCGGTGTGTCAGATGGAGGGGGGGACGGCGACGGTGTCCAGGTCGGCGGCACGCTAAAGGGCGTCGGTGTATCGGGTATGTGCGTGTCCGTCGCGCTGGGCAAGAGGGCGACCGTCAGCATGGGCGCTTGTTCTTTGGTCTCTTGCAAGTTCAGCAGCGTGACGACGAGTAGCGCGATCACGCCAAACAGGGCGAGGATCATAAAGACCAGGATGATTTGTTGGGCTTTGGTCATTGTTCCGTCTCTTCCGCGTCGCCTCTTGATTCGTTCAATTCACACGTCCTTTTTGTTATTGTCAACCGCGCCAACCAGGCCAACTCTGCCGGTACTGGCTCATTATACCCCAGTCTCAGGGAGCAGGTCAAGCGGGTGCAAAATAAAATTAGGCCCCCCGGCGCTTTTACCAGGCGTTTAAGGATTGTCGATTGGGGTGGAGCATGGTATAATGTCCCCCGATAGTGAAAATTCAGGAGGAAAGCGTGAGTCGTTACAAGTCTCGACGGTCTAACCGCAATACGAAAATTCTAACCACCATTTTTAGCATCCTTATCGTGTTAAGCGTCATCTTTAGCCTGGCAGGGTCCTTCTTTTTGAGTGGGTCCGGAAACCCGCCGCCCCCTCCAACCTTTACCCCGGTGGTGACGAGTCGCCCGACGTCTTCACCGGTGCCCACCGCCGGCGTGCCCACGCCCGTGTTGGTGACCCCGACTTCTAACCCGTGAGGACATAGCAATAGTATCAAGCGTCGTTATCCTGGATGCTAGCGTGTCGCGTGTAGAAAAGTTTAATTTGACAAGTGGCACGTGTCGTTCAGGGAGACGAGCGTAAAGTCCCCGTCCCGCGCTTCTATGACATTGATCGCGCACGTTTGCTGACCCAGGTGCCAAAAGCGGTCATTGCCCAGACCGAGCATTGCCAAAAGTAGCACCCGGTTGATGACGGTATGGCCCACGATGACAAAGGTTTGCCCGGCGTGGCGTTCGACCAATTGGTGTACCGTTGCCATGCCCCGGGCGCGCAGGTGCGCGAGTGTCTCTCCGGCGGGGATTTGGGCGGTATGGGGTGCGTGTTGCCAGGCATAGAATACATCCGGCCAGCCTTTACTCACTTTTGCGGGGGTCAGTCCGCGCCATTTCCCATAGTCAATGTCCATCAAGCCGTCTTGAGGTTGAACCGTCAGGTCAAAGTGCTGGGCGATGGCTTGTGCCGTCTGGACTGCGCGCGATAGTGGACTGGCATACACGGCCACCGGTTGCCAGGTGGCGGCGACGCGCTGGCCGGTCGCTTTTGCCTGGGCCAGCCCTGTTGCGTTCAATGGGACGTCCGCTTGTCCTCGGAAACGTTCCACGCGATTCCACTCTGTTTGTCCATGCCGTACCAGGATGATGCGTGCCACTATTATGGACTCCTGTCGTTTCAAGGTAGCTAGAGCAGGGAATGACTTTTTTTTGATGAGGAGCTGTCATGGGAATCAGGCGCCGAGACGCATGATCAAAGCGAACGCAAAAGCCGCGACGATGGCAAACTCGACCAGCATGCGACGCGTGAGGCGCTCCAGGAGCATTTGTTGTACGATGCCGACGACGACATAGAACACGAGTAACAGGACCATGCCGCCCGCCAGGGTTGACATACGCCAGTAATTGAGCGCCCACGCACTTTCGCCCAACAGCAAGCCGCTAATAAACCCGTACAGCAACGCCCGATCGAGTCCTGCTTCGGTGGTGTTGAATAGCTCAAGGGCCAACGCCATCCCGATCGCGCTGATCGCGGTCGCCGTCAGTACGCTGCGTCCTCGGGTGCCGTAAATCAGGGTAAAGCTGCTAAAGGCCAGGACATAAGCGATAACGTTAAGCGTCAGGCGCGCGCGCGCGTATCCCAGCGTAAAGGGGTCGATGGCAGAGAATTCAGAGACGACGACCAGGGTGATGGCCGAACCGGTCAACACCAGCCCTGCCCACCACATCGGCCAGGTCGAGATGCGACTCAGTAGCAATGCCGCGTTCAGCCCGGTCAGTCCGGGCAAAATCCAGTACATGAAAAGCCGTGGCGGATCGGGCTGGAACATGCGGGGATGGGTACGGACGATCGCGTTGGCGCCCATACAACTGAGGGCCGTCAGCATCGTGGCCGTGATCCAGATACTTGTCACCTCAAAAGAGATGGGAGACCCTAGCAGGTCAAGGCTAATCTGGCGCGCAGGGATGTTGATAAAGCGAATCAACACCGGCGTCAACACGATGACACCGATGAACACGCTCAGGCGGTCTCGGTCCGGAGAGGGGCGTTCGGTCAGCATAACGTCAACATTCTACCGTTGCGGCTGACTTTTGTCAACCGGGTAGACGTGATATAATAGCGGCGTTCGTTTTTATTCTTTCGTGATACGGAGGCGACAATGTTGCTATTTTACGCTTTGATAGGATTGTTGGTAGGCGGGGTGTTGAACACCCTGGCCGACACGTTGCCGTACAAGTCGGGTTTGCGGATGCCTTATTGTGCGCATTGTGACGCTCAACGCCGGCCGGTGTCTTGGCTCACGACCGCCGGCTATTTGTTTGCCAAAGGGCATTGTCCGAATTGTGGCGCGCCTTGGCCGCTGCGGGGGGTCGTGGTCGAGTTGGGGACGGCGGCGGTCTATGCTTTTCTTTACAATCGTTACGGCCTGAGCGGGCATTTGTTGCTTGTCAGTGTCTATATGTCGATTCTAATCCTGGTCACCGTGATTGACCTGGAACACCGCCTGGTGCTCAACCGGGTGATTTTGCCGGCCATACTTTTGGCATTGCTCGCGGCGCCCTTTACGCCAGGACTCACCTGGAAGCAGGTGTTGGTGGGCGGGTTGCTCGCCTTTTTATTGTTTTACCTGGCAGCGTTGGCCTACCCCGGCGGTATGGGCGCCGGTGATGTCAAGTTGGCCGCCTTTATTGGTCTGATTACGGGCTTTCCCGTCGTCTTTGTGGCATTGTTGATCACGATCTTTGCGGGCGGGTTGATCAGTCTCTTTCTGGTCGTGACGCGCATCCGTTCCATGCGCGATGCGATCCCCTATGGGCCGTTTTTGGTCATAGGGGGCGCTTTTGCGCTACTTTGGGGGCAACCTGTCATGGACGATTATTTGAATGCGTCCTCGCAGGCCCATATCGTCGATATGGCGTGGACACAGACGTCACGTTCTGTCTTTCAGACAGCCCGTAGCCTGTCTGCCGACGCGGCGGGCAAAGCGTGTTGGAAAGACGCTGACGGCAGGTTGGCCGTCACGCTTCCCAATCTTCCTCAGGGTCCCAATCCTCGTCAGGGTCCCAGTCTTCGTCTCCCTGCTGGATCTGGTACATCAGGTACCAGTCATCCAGCGCGTCCTCTGCGATGTTGGCCACTTGCTCATCATCGTCCGCCATCAGCTCTTCTAACCGGTCAAAGGCCGCATCCCACCCCGTCTGACCCAGGGCTTCGACGGCTTCTAGCATAATGTCGCGGTCCTCGGCATAGGTCAGTTGCAGCAGTTCTTGGCCCAACTCGGTCAAGCCAATCTCACCCGCGGCGCGTATGGCTTCGCGTTGGATATCCTGGTCGGGGTTGTTTAGGTTTTCCGCAATGTGTTCTGTCCAGCGCAGCAACCCGCTGCGTCCCATCGCAAACATCGCGCTGATTTTCATCTCCCGCTCAGGCCGTTGGTACACTTGTTCGATCATGTCGGCCACCTGGGGATCGCTCGAAAACCCCAGCGCTTCAATGGCAAAGCGACGTTCGTCCAGCGAGCGGGCCTCGTCCGCATAGACACTCAGCAGAAACGCCTTGACCCGTTCAAAGTCGTCTTGTGGGAGTTCGTCTTCGCGGACGGTTTCTGTCAGCGGTCCCCAATCAAAGTCATAATCGGCCATGTCGCCTTCGTAGACATAGATACCCAGGCCACCAATCGCCTTGGCCCTGACCATAGGGCTGGGGTCCTCGTTGGCGATCTCGATGAGCGCATCGATCAGATCGGGGGAGGTTGACAGCCATAGGCCACGGATGGCCATAGCCCGCACCTCGGGGCTGGGATCATTCAAGTGCTGGGCAAAGATGGCGCTGTTGTCGGCCCAGGACTCGCTGAAATCAATCAGCGACTCTAGAAAGGCTAGTCTTTGTTCAGGAGTGAGTTCTTGTTTGCCGTTTTCGCTCATACTTCTCCCAACATTTCGTGAAATTCTTCAAAAGGAATAGCCGTCAATGTCTCGGTGGAGGATACACCAAAGGTGTTGGCTAAAAGTGCCACCCTGGCTGCAAATTTGGCGTCTGGGGCTTCAAAGATGTGTAAAAAGTCATAGGCGCCCAGCAGCGCATAACTGCTAATGCGACGGACCTGGGGATACCGTTTTTCCAACTGTTTTTGGAACTCTTGATCCATTTGGGCCAGGGATTGGATGTGTTTGGCCCCTTGTAGAGAAATCTTGGACAGTAAGATAAATGTAGCCACGTTGCACCTCCTATTTATGAACCACGAGATTCTAAAGATGCCTGGTCGTTTATCCCAGGCGACCGAACTCTTGCGCTAACTGGTTGGCGCTCATGTGTATCATTGTGGGGCGGCCGTGGGGGCAGGTACGAGGCAAAGTGCAAGCTTCGAGCTGCCGGATGAGCGCTTCCATTTCTTGTCGAGATAACTTTTGTCCAGCCTTGATGGCTGCTTGTTTACAAACACGGCGTATGATGCGCGCTTCAATTTCTTCGGCCAGGGGGGCGTCACCGACCTGCAGGTCAGCGACGATTTCGTTAAAGAGGGTCTGTGGATCACTATCGGCC
>CAZSJU010000020.1:0-9683 GCA_964607235.1 uncultured Anaerolineae bacterium
CACGTGAGCCGTCTGCCCGCTGACCACCGGCACGTTCTTGTGATGCATCAATTTGACATAACCCGCCTCGGGATCGATGCGGTAGCCCAGGTGCCACACGCCGGCGGCCACGTCAAAGCGATAGGTACCGTTCCCGCTGTTGATGTCGCTGCCGGCCCAGTTGCCACCTCCCCAGGCGCTGACAAAACCGTCCACGCCCGCTACCACGTCCTCGTTGCGCGGGTCCCACAGCGCACCATCGATGGTGGCGTCTTTTTCCTGCACGGTCAGGGTGATCACCTTGCTCTCCCCAACACCGACAGAGACCCGTCGCTCGCCCGTTGACATATAGGGGCTGCCACCGGGCATGTGCGCCGCGACGGCATAGGTCTCCCCACCCGGCACATAGATCGTAAAGGTGCCCGCCTCGACCGGCGCGCCCTTGTGCAGCGTGGGCGAGACCACGTCCGTCGCGCCCGCCCAGCCATAAGCATCGCTGGCCACCGCGCCCGCCTCTGTCACCAGCACGCCGTTGAGGGTCGCGTCGGCCGTCACCAGCTCAAAGTCGATGTCCGGGACGGTCTCTGACACGGCCACCTGCACGTCCAGGCCGGCGCCCGTGTACAAATAGGGCTGGTCCGGGCCTGGAGAAGGCTGGACGTGCCAATCGCCCGCGACGACCGATAGCACATACTCGCCGTCAGGACCGGTACGCGTCTCGGCGCCTCCGGTGGCGCCCCGACGCCAGGCCGAAACGGGGATGCCGGCCACGCCCGCACCGCCCTCATCAGAAACGGTGCCGGTGATGGCAGCGTTCTTTTCCAGCAAGTAGAGCGTCCCCAGGCTCACGGTGCTGCTGGGTGGCACCCGGATCGGTGCGACCACCGGCCCCATGTAGCCACGATCGTGGGGTCGCACCCACACCTTGTAGCCACCGTTAGGCAAAGCGATGTTCAAGCTGCCATCTGCAGGATCAACCTGCCCGCGCATGCCGACGCCCTCATCATCGTGCAGCGCGACGGTCACGGTAAAGGTCGGCGGTGAGCCATCGGGCAACAACACCGTGCCGGTCACGTTCGCGTCGGCGGTCAGCACGACAAAGTTTTGCGTTTTGCGCTCCGGAAGGACATTGTGCTCAAAGTGGACCAGTTGCGGCGGCTGGTTGTAAACCCAGCGCGCGGGCTGCGTGATGCTGATGGGCTGGACCCTCAACGCCCACAACCCCGGTGTCAGGTTCAGGCGATAGGCGCCCTGCGCCGTGCCCGATGATGTCAAGGTCATCACCCGCCCCTGCTTGTCCACGCGTTGGGCCACGACCTGGGCCGCCTCGACCGGCAGCCCGGTGTTGGTCTTGACCGTGCCGCTCACGATCTTGGGCGCCGACCCAAAGGTCAGCGTGTAGGGATTGGACGCCGTAGGCACCGTGACGCTGATGGGGCGGGGGGGCACCAGCCCACCTTGATGCCAGGGTGGGCGCGCGCTTACGAGATAACTGCCTGGCCGCAATCCGCCGATGGCAAAGTAACCGTTGACGCTGCTCATATCCCTCCGCACCAGACTGCCATAGGACTGCTCGACGGCATACACGGTCGCGTGCGCGATGGGGCGATGCAACTCGTCCTCGACCACGCCGTAAATATCCGCGGGACGCAGCGTCATGGTCACAGGGATTCTGGCCGTGCCCACGATGTTGACTATCTCGCGTTCTGAATCCCAATAAGGCCGGTCCTCCGTCGGCGAGGCCAACAGCGCATAGCCCCCTGGGGCCAACCCACCGACGGCAAACTGCCCCGCCCGGGTCTCGACCCCTTGCAGCAACATACCGTTCCCATCATAGACCGTGACCCAGGCTTCGGCCGGCGTCACGCCATCGGGCGCCACGACAGCGCCGAGAATCTGGGGGCGCGTCAGCGCCAGGTCACCGACGTTCACGCCGCTGTTCAAGACCGATATGGCCTTGATCCGCGACTGGGTATAGCCCGAGCCGGCCGGCGGCACAGCCTTGATGACATAATGCCCATTCGGCACCGGTCCCAAACTAAAACTTCCATCATTCACGTCTGCGACCGCTCTGCCAAACACGTCCCAGCTCCCCGGCTCAAACAACTTGACCAGCGTGCCGGCGGGCAACGGGTAACCATCAGGAGACGTGACCCGTCCCACAATCATCCCGCCCTGGGCTTGTACCACGCCCACGACGACCAACAAACCTATCACCGCGAGCGCCAAAGCCAACCCGCGCCATACATGCTTGTGTTGTTCCATGCGATTTCCTCCCATTCGTTTGTACGATCGACTTCTCAATCAAAGCTCAACCAAAGCTCAACCACACGTTCAACGTTGCAGCGGGCATCACCTCCTTCCCTGGCTTCAAAGTGCTGGTCAATGGCAAGACTTGGCGTTGCGACGAACATCCAGTACGATCAGTCCTTTGACAAGTCAGGATTCTCTAGCCGGCAATGGCCCGACCAACAACCGCGCCACCAAGTCCCCCACATCTTTACGCAGCCCACCCACCAACAGCGCGTCGCCCACGGTCACATCATCCAGGCCCGGCGATTCAACCCCCGGCAAGCGAAAACGCGTCCGCGCATCGACCCGGACGGTCACCTCACCCCACGCGGTGTTGAGACGAAATCCATCGTTCATGACGGCCGTCACCTTGCCGCGCACCAACAAGCGCGGGCGCGTCGGGATCACCTTGACCCCATATGCGGTCAAATCGTCCGCGCCAGCAACATCGCGCAAACCAGCGGCGATCACTCGCGTGCCCAACGTCACGTCTCCCAAACTCGGTCTCTCGACGCCAGGGATGAAAAAGCGCGTTTGCGGGTCGACCTGCAGTGTCACGTCACCCTCTCGGGTGGTCAGGGTCAGACCATCTGTGTTCACCGCGATAATGGTGCCCTGGACTCGGACGACCCCCGGCGGGATTAACAAGACATCCCGAGCACGCAGTGTATCACGCGTCTCCCACATGCCCCGTACCCCGACACGGTCACCGACTTTAACATCAGCCAGGCTGGACGCCGGACTGCCCGGCGCACGAAAACGGGCATGCTCATCGACCAAGACTGTGATGTCGCCACGGGCGGTCTCTAGAGTAAACGTCATCCCATCAGCCGTGCTGATGGCCTTGACCTCGCCCTGCAATACACCACGCCCACGCGCCGTGGCCGGCGCCGCCCAAGCCACGCCAACCGCGCCTAAGGAAAGCGCTATGACCAATATCCCAATCAAACACTTGACTTTGCACATACGAAACCTCCCAGTTTTATTTGGGGGCAACAGATCTACGCTTTGAAAGCGTAACCGGCTGCCCTGCTCACTGGTTCCAGTATGAGCGGTCACTGTTATGGGATGTTTATGAAAATGTAAAATGTGTGTAAAATGTGAGCGGCGCCCCGGGTTACGGCACGGCCGGCCGAGGCGTAGAGGAAGGTGTGATCTGGACTGGCGTCGGAGAAGGCGCAGTGGGCGCGGGCGTCGGGGTAAATGCCTCACTATTGGCCACGATGGTCAAGCGCCAAGAAGATAAAGGGGAA
This sequence comes from uncultured Anaerolineae bacterium, assembly GCA_964607235.1. Taxonomy (GTDB): domain Bacteria; phylum Chloroflexota; class Anaerolineae; order S140-20; family S140-20; genus CAZSJU01. Next base: position 3,525 of record CAZSJU010000020.1, read on the forward strand.
TTCTCGTCGCCCGGCCGACAGCGCGTGGCGCTCAGGTCACCGGTCAGCCACGCCATCGGCTCCCCGACCGCGAGGGCATAGACGACGTCCGGCTGTAGGTCGAAATCAGCGTAACCCAGGCCCACCTCGGGCTTGAGGCCGGTGAGGAACCGGTCGGCGCCGCCGGTCCAGGTGATCCACAGCTCGACGCCCGCCAACCCCGCCCCTTCCCGAGTCTGCACAAAGATCTCGACGCGCGGGGAGCCTTGACCCGCTTCACACAGCCGTTGACGGCTTTCGAGGGTGTATGGGGGCGGGCCGGTCGGCGTGGGATAGCGCGTAGCGGTCGGGTAAGGGGTCGGCGTCCCGGTTGGCGTCCCGGTTGGCGTCGCGGTTGCCGTCGCCGGGACAGGAGTCGGCGTGGCTGGCGCGGGGGTCGCGGTCGGCGTGAACGGTTCCGGCGTGGCCGTAAAAAAGGAGGTCGGTTCGGGCGTCGCCAGGTAAATCAGCATATTGTCCGTGCGCGCGCCCAACGCGTCAGCCAGAGATGCCAAAGCGCGGACCTGCACCGCCGGCTTGCCGGCCTCGATGTAACGTTCGGTAAAAGCGGCTAACGTCCGGCCAACGCGGGGGTCTTTTAATCCGGCCAGGCGCGCCGTGGCACGGTCCAGGTCGCCCTCCTGGCGATAAGCCGAAGCAACCAACAACAACCACGTCTCTTTGTGTTCAGGCCGCAAATCCACCGGCTCGGTGTCGTAAAATTGAACCGGATTCAGCCCCCAGGCATAGCCCAGGCCCAGGGCCATCCCCAGCGCCAGGCCAATCAACAGGACCCAACAACCGCGCCGGGATGGCCTGTCCTCGGGCCACCGGACCCCACAAGCCCCCTGGACCTCGGAAGGCTCGGCCTTCATGGCTGCCGTCCTTCCAAATAAGGCTGCATAGGCGTGGTCACGCTGCCCAACGCCTCGGCCAGGTTGACCAGATAACCGATATCCGTGGAATTTTCGCCCCGCGCGATGTAACGCTCTGTCACATCGACCAGGAGCGCTTCGGGGGACACGGGGGTATCGGGCGGAGAGAGAGAGGCCAACCATCCCCGGGCAGCGCTTACGTCCCCCTCCAAGGCATAAAAAGCTCCCACCATCACCACATACTCATCCTGATAGCCAGGGTGCAAATCATAGAGGTCGGTGTTATAGTAGCTCACCGGCCACACCAACCAGCCGACGAGCAATCCCAGGCCAATGCCCAACAGGATGCCCCAAACAAGCGACACTCGCGGATCAAAGAGCCAACTCGGCCAGTTTCTCAACCCTGTGCCTCACATCCCAATTTCGTCGAAAGAAAACAACCGCAATCAATGACCGTTTAAAACCGCTCAGCCTCACGCTCCTCATGGGCCAAAACCTGCATTTTCCGCGGCGCAATGCCGGGTCACGGACCCGGCTGAGCACTAGGCTAAGCCATTGTGCCAGTTTACCACAACTGGGCAGATAAGAAAATAGGGCTGCCCCTTTATCAGGATCAGCCCCTCGCCTTGCTGCCCCCGATAAGCATACTGATCGGGGGGACTCTGATGCCGGAGGTGGGAATCGAACCCACATGAGCAAAGCTCACACGAGTTTGAGTCGTGCGCGTCTGCCAGTTCCGCCACTCCGGCTTGCCAAGCATACATTCTGGATCAGGTAATTTTTCTTGATCCAACAACAAACAGTATACACCAGAAACCATGATCCGTCAAGCCAAAAACGCCCCCTTTTTCCTCAACCATCCTTAATTTGCCCAAGAACAGCAAGCGTGATAAAATCACGCCATATTCGTTATCACTCGCCCGTAGGACCGTCGAGTCTAGCCTTCCACACACCGCACCGGAAACGACACATAGGCGGTCCCCGAGACAGGCAGGTCAAAATGTCCCCTGGCACGCGCATCGTTTTTATGGGTACACCCGAATTTGCATTGCCCACGCTGCAGGGATTAATCGACTCGTATCCCGTCGTGGGCGTGGTCACGCAGCCGGACCGCCCAGCCGGTCGCGGGCGGTCGTTACAGCCCCCGCCGGTCAAACAAGCCGCGCTGGCCCACGGTCTGGCGGTCTACCAGCCAAAAAGCCTGCGCACTCACGAGGCATTACAACGTCTGCAAGAATGGGCGCCGGACGTCATTGTCACCGCCGCCACGGGACACATCCTCACCAAAGCCGTGCTGGCGCTCCCCACCCGCGGCACACTCAACGTCCACGCCTCGCTGCTCCCGCGTTGGCGTGGGGCGGCCCCGATCCAGGCCGCCATCCTGGCCGGCGACCGCGAGACGGGGGTCACCATCATGTGCACCGACGAGGGGCTTGACACCGGTCCTATCCTGAGCCAAAAGGCCATCCCCATCGCACCGCGCGAGACGGCGGCCTCTTTGCACGACAAGCTGGCTCAACTGGGCGCAGAGCTGTTGCTGGAGAAAATGCCGCGTTGGCTAGTGGGGGAACTAGAACCGCGCCCGCAACCCGAGGGGGATGTCACCGTTGCACCTCGCATCCACAAAAAAGATGGCGAGATTGACTGGGCGCGCTCTGCGCAAGAGATCGACCGCCAGGTTCGCGCTTATACGCCTTGGCCCGGGGCCTATACCTTTTGGAAAAAACGCCGGCTCCAAGTCATTGCAGCCTTTCCACTGACAGACGAGATACTCTCGGACACAACCGACCCTCCCGGCACCGTGATCGCTATAGGGGAGCTGCCGGCCGTGGTCACAGGTCGAGGACTGTTGCGGCTGGATCAGGTGAAATTATCAGGCAAGCAGGCCATGTCGGGCGCGGCGTTCATCCGTGGCCGGGCCGACTTTGTCGGCAGTCAACTGGGCGCCACGTCCCAGGGACACCAGGATACTGCGGGACAGACGTAACGATGCAACCACAAAATCATCCCATTGATCACCAGGCGCTAGAGGAATGTTGGCGTTCATACATCACGACGGGGCAGATGAACGTGCGTCCACCTTTGCAACCGGACCCCATCGTTTACCGCTCCTGGCAACGCTGCGCCCCCCTGTTAGACCCATGGGCCAAACCCCGACCTGCCATCCTGGAGCAGCAAGCGCTGGAACGTGAACGCATGCTCCCGCCCCAGTCAAATCTATTGACCACAGCCCGTCCCTTTATGGAGGACATTCACCAGTTTGCCGAAGGCTCGGGCTTTACAGTGCTGCTGACCGACGGCACGTGTTGCATCCTCGACGCGCTGGGAGACCAACCCGTCGTGGAGGCACTGGGCGGACAAGGTTTGCGGCCGGGCGTCTATTGGGACGAGGGACGTATGGGGACCAACGCGCTGGCGCTGGCCCTGCTAGAGGCCACACCCATCCAGGTGGTCGGCGCAGAACACTATTTTCAAGCGCACCACAATCTGACCTGCGCGGCCGCCCCCATCCACGAGGTGCGAGGACGCATCGTGGGCATCATTGCGATGGCCGGCTATTGCGAGAAAGCCCAGCGCCATACACTGGCGGCCATAATGGCCGCTGCGCGCGCCATTAGCAACCAGTTACAAGCCGAATCCTACCTACAGGAAGCCAACCGCCGCCTGGCCGAGTTGAACGGCGTCTTTGGCGCCATCTCGGAAGGCGTCGTCTCTTGGAACCAGGACGGCGAAATCATCCACATTAACGCCCAGGCGGGCAAAATCCTCAACATCAAACCCGAGGCCGTGACCGGACGCCCCCTGAGTGAAGTGCTGGATTATCCCCCCGTCATCCTCAAGGTGTCCGAAAAGGGTCAAACGTTGCGCGACGTGGAAACCAGCTTTGGCGTCGACGGTCACACCGTCGACTGTATCGTCAGCTTGCAGCCGATTGTGGGCGGACTGCAAGGGCCCGTGGGCTATATCGCGACGCTGCGGCCCATCGAACGGGTGCACCGGCTGGTCCACCGGCTGGTGGGTTCGCAAGCCACCCTCACCCTGGAAGACGTGCAGGGCAACTCGACCGCCATACGCCGGGTGCGCCGCCAGGCGCGCATCGCCGCGCGGGGCACCGCACCGGTGCTCATCCGCGGCGAGGATGGTGTGGGCAAAAACCCCCTGGCGCGCGCCATCCACAATCAAAGCGCGCGGGCCGAAGGGCCATTTATCGCCATTAACTGCCTGGCCTTGCCCCACGAGTTGATCGCCAGCGAACTCTTGGGCTACGAGGGCGGCGCCTTTAGTGATGCGCTGGCCGAAGGACGCCCCAGCAAATTCGAGCTGACCGATGGCGGCACGCTCTTTTTAGACGAGATGGACAGCTTGACTCTAGAGATGCAGGCAGCCCTGCAGCAAATCATCGAGACCGGCCACGTGCTGCGCCTGGGCGGGACGCGTCCCCTGCCCGTGGACGTGCGGATCATCGGCGCCACCTCGGCCGACCTGGACGAACGCGTCGCCGAAGGTAGTTTTCGTTCCGACCTGTATTATCGCTTTGGCGTGTTTATCATCGACCTGTCGCCGTTGCGGGAGCGCACTGAGGACATCCCGCTGTTGGTCGAGCGCTTTTTGGCCCGCATTACCCAAAAGATGGATTGCGCGGCCTTTATCACCGACGAGGCGCTAGAGGTCCTGAGCCGCTATCCCTGGCCGGGCAACGTGCGCGAGTTGGAACAAGTGTTGGAACGGGCGGTGGCCGCCTCTAGCGACGGCAGCATCCAGGTCCAGGACCTGCCCCCCTTTGTGCGCCAGGGCCGCGCGCTGTCTCCGGGATCGCTGCGCCCGCAGCCGGTGCTTTCCGTCGCCGAGGCAGAACGCGAGGCCATCATGCGCGCGGGCTGGGCGTGTCAGGGCCAAATCAACACTATGGCGGAACAGCTAGAGATTAGCCGGACCACCCTATGGCGCAAAATGAAAGCCTTGAACATAGATGCGCGAGACTTTAAAAGCCCATAACGTGCCGCACCGCGCACCGTTCCAAATTGAAACACACAACGCCAAAACAGGTTTCATCCTGAAACATTTGAACCCTATTTGTTGACGTCGGGCGCTATTGCTGGTACTCTGGTACTGTTTGTGCGACACGTTTCTTCTCAACTAGGCGTTTTTGGCGGGCGGGTTCTTCCAAAACATTTACCTCTGGAGTGTTGTTTGTCAATCTCTAACCTTATGGGTATATTGACATCACACCAAGCACGCGATATTTTTCCTGTTCAATCCACCTTGGATTGCTGCGCCAAGTCTAGTTCGTTGCACCTTGTTCCTCAAGCAGCATCAAGGAGTCCTTCTAACACGAGGAGAGGATGACTGCTGGCTGCATCCCAAGGGAAAAAGGAGGTGATAGCCACAACACAACCCCATTTCTGACCTATCATTTGCGGTTTGACTTGAAGAAAGCCCTGTCTTACTCACACGAAACAAGTTCTAGATAAAAGGAGAGCAAAATGAAGAAAAATGGCTTGACCGGCGAGCTAATAGCAGAGGTATTTGGGACTTTTATCCTGATCCTCTTGGGTGACGGCGTGGTCGCCAACGTAGGATTGGCGCCCCGACTGGCTGCACCGGCCTATAACTGGAACACTATCACCATCGGATGGGCCTTTGCGGTCATTGTGGCCGTGTACGTGTCCGGTGGCGTCTCGGGCGCGCACATCAACCCGGCCGTGACCATCGCCCTCGCGGTCAAACGCGACTTTCCCTGGTCAAAGGTGTTGCCCTACATCGGCGCGCAGTTGGTCGGCGCCTTCCTGGGCGCCCTGGGCGTCTACCTGGTCTACCTGGATGGTCTAACCGAAGCCGGCATGCCCAACGTCTGGTGCACCGGCCCTGGTTCAGTCTTTGGCGCGAGCTTTTGGGGCGGCGCAGGCGCCGCTTCGGCCGGCAGTTACTCGCTCCTGGTAGCCTCCATCGCCGAGTTCTTTGGCACGATGGTGCTGTTGTGGGGCGTCCTGGCCAGCGGTGACCCCAAAAACCTGGGCCTCAAGAACAACCTTGGGCCCTTCCTGGTCGGTGGCACGGTTCTCGCGGTCGGCCTCTCCCTGGGTGGCCCCAGCGGCTACTCGATCAACCCCGCCCGCGACCTGGGCCCGCGCATCTTTGGCGCCCTGGTTGGCACCAAGGGCTTGTTTGACGGCATCTACTGGCTGATCCCGCCGGTGCTCGTCCCCGCCATTGCCGGCGCGGTGGGCGTCTATCTGTACGACTGGTTCATTTCGCCCTTCCTGGC
>CAZSJU010000020.1:9783-20837 GCA_964607235.1 uncultured Anaerolineae bacterium
GAGTAATTTCTTCTAGTCAGGCGCAATCCGAGTTCGTTGGGGGCCCTCTCCTTCAATGAACTCGGAGCGCCTGTCACCTCGTAATAGTGCTACAAGCAGACGAAGGAGTAACAAAATGAAAAAATTGATCAACACCCCTGATACCTTTGTAAAGGAAAGCATGGAGGGCATGGCGCTGGCGCATCCGGACTTGCTCAAAGTGCACTATGAGCCTACCTTTGTGTATCGCGCCGATGCGCCGGTCTCGGGCAAGGTCGCTTTGATTTCGGGCGGTGGCAGCGGCCACGAACCCATGCACGGCGGCTTTGTGGGCGTGGGCATGTTGCACGCCGCCTGCCCAGGCGAGGTCTTTACCTCTCCCACGCCGGACCAAATGCTGGAAGCGGCCAAGATGGTCGACAGCGGCGCCGGCATCCTAAATATCGTCAAGAACTATACCGGCGACGTCATGAACTTTGAGATGGCGGCCGAAATGGCGCATGCCGAAGGCATCAAGATCCAGAACATCCTGATCGACGACGACGCAGCGGTAAAGGACAGCCTCTATACCGCCGGGCGCCGTGGCGTGGGCGCCACCGTGCTGGCCGAAAAGATCGTGGGCGCGGCCTCTGAGGCCGGCTATGACCTCAAACAATTGTCCGACCTGTGCCGCAAGGTCAATATGAACGGGCGCAGCATGGGCATGGCCCTGACCTCCTGCACCGTGCCGGCCAAGGGCAGCCCCACCTTTGACCTGGGCGAAGACGAAATGGAAATCGGCATCGGCATCCACGGCGAGCCCGGGCGCAAGCGCCTGGCCGTCGAGCCGGCGGACAAGGTCACCGAGCGGCTGGCGCTGGCCATCATTGAGGACGAGGCCTACAAGCGCACCGTGCGCGAATGGGACGAAGAAAAAGACGAGTGGGCCGAAAAAGAACTGGTCGACCCGCCTCTAAAGTCCGGTGACCAGGTCATCGCCTTTGTCAACGGCATGGGCGGCACGCCCGTCGCCGAGCTGTACGTCGTCTATCGCAAACTGGCCGAGATCTGCGAGAAAAAGGGCCTCAAGATCGTGCGCAACCTGGTAGGCTCGTATATCACCTCGCTAGAGATGCAGGGTTGCTCCATCACGCTGCTAAAGACCGACAACGAAATCCTAAAGTTCTGGGATGCGCCCGTCAACACGCCAGGACTACGCTGGGGGATGTAGATGCTGAACAAAAACCAGATTGTGCAGTGGCTGCAAACCGTGGTCGCTGTGCTGGAAGAAAACAAGACGTACCTCACGGATTTGGACGCCGCCATCGGCGACGCCGACCACGGCATCAATATGAACCGCGGGTTTAAAAAGGTAGGCAGCCAATTGCCCGGCGTCGCGGACAAGGATATCGGCAGCATCCTCAAGACCACAGGCATGGCGCTCATTTCCAGTGTGGGTGGGGCCGGTGGGCCGTTATACGGCACGCTGTTCATGCGCGCCGGTATGGCGGTAGATGCCAAGCACGAGCTCAACAACGAAGACTTGGGGACACTCTTGCAAGCAGCCGTGGAAGGTGTAGTCCAGCGCGGCAAGGCCCAATTGGGCGACAAGACCATGGTCGACGCGTTATTGCCCGCTTCACAGGCTTTCAAACAAGCCGTCCAAGAGGGCGCCGATACCGTGGACGCCCTGGAAAAGACCGTGGCGGCCGCTGAGCAGGGGATGAAAGATACCATCCCCATGCTGGCCAAGAAAGGACGGGCCAGCTATCTGGGTGAGCGCAGCATCGGCCACCAGGACCCTGGGGCCACCTCTTCTTACCTGATTTTAAAAGCGTTACTCGACACCGTTTCTTAGCCTAAAGTTTCTCGAAAGGAGTACTTAAATGGCACAGTATGCTGCAGCAGTAGACCAAGGGACCACCAGTACCCGTTGTATGATCTTTGACCACTCGGGTCAGGTCGTGGGCACCCATCAGATGGAGCACGAGCAGATTTATCCCAAGGCGGGCTGGGTTGAGCACGACCCCATGGAGATTTGGGCGCGCACCCAAGACGTGATCAAGGGTGTGCTGGACAAGACCGGCGTCAAAGCCGGTGAACTCGCCGCGGTCGGTGTGACCAACCAGCGCGAGACCACCGTCGTGTGGAACAAGAACACCGGTGAGCCCTACTATAACGCCATCGTCTGGCAGGACACGCGCACCAAGGACATCTGCGACGCGTTGGCCGAGGACGGCGGGCAGGACCGCTTCCGCCCCAAGGTCGGGTTGCCGTTGGCCACCTACTTTTCCGGCCCCAAAGTCAAGTGGATCCTCGACAACGTCGAGGGCGTCCGCGAGGCGGCCGAGCGCGGCGACGCCGTCTTTGGCAACATTGACACCTGGGAAATCTGGTGGATGACCGGCGGGCCGGACGGCGGCTCGCACGTCACCGACGTGACCAACGCCAGTCGCACGATGCTCATGAACCTGGAGACCCTGGACTGGGACGACGAGATCCTGGAGATCATGGGCATCCCGCGCCAGATGCTGCCCGAGATTCGCCCCTCCAGCGACCCCGAGATCTATGGCACCACGCCCGCGGACGGCCCCTTTGGCGGCGCGATCCCCGTGTGCGGTGACCTGGGCGACCAGCAGGCGGCCCTGGTGGGCCAGACCTGCTATAGCGTCGGCGAAGCCAAGAACACCTATGGCACCGGCTGTTTCATGCTGCTCAACACCGGCACCGAGCCTATACAGTCCAAGAGCGGTTTGCTGACCACGATGGCCTACCGGATCGGCAAAAACCCCGCCGTCTATGCGCTAGAGGGCTCGATCGCAATCACCGGCGCGCTGGTCCAGTGGCTGCGCGACAACCTGCAATTCTTTGACTTTTCCAAGCACGTCGAGGACTATGCCAAGCAGGTTGAAGACAGCGGCGGCATCTACTTTGTACCCGCCTTCTCCGGCCTGTATGCGCCTTATTGGCGGAGCGATGCCCGCGGCGTCATCGTCGGCATGACCCGCTATATCAACAAGTTCCACATCTGCCGCGCGGCGCTAGAGGCCACGGCCTACCAGACCCGCGAGGTGCTAGACGCGATGAACAAGGACTCGGGCGTCGCACTCAAGGCGCTCAAGGTAGACGGCGGCATGGTCTACAATGAGACCCTGATGCAGTTCCAGTCCGACATCCTGGGCGTGCCCGTGGTGCGCCCTGTGGTCTCCGAGACCACCGCGTTGGGCGCCGCTTATGCGGCCGGCCTGGCCGTCGGTTTCTGGGACGACATTGAGGACCTGCGCGAAAACTGGCAGATCGACAAGACCTGGGAGCCCAAGATGGACGCTGCCAAGCGCAAAGAGCTCCACGACGGCTGGCTCAAGGCTGTCGAGCGCACCTTCGACTGGGTGTAATCTAGATAAGCAACGAGCATTAAACTCCTTGGTAGGATGGGGCGCCTTGAGCTGTCCCATCCTACCCAACGTGGCGAAAAGGGAAGACTACCGCCGGGAGTCTTCCCTTTTCACTAGACTTGTGTTAAACTCTGACGTTGCGAGTTGAGGTGGCCATCGAGATGAGCCTGCAATTTAGAAAACCGACGGCAAAGTGACGATCATCACCGTTGCTGAAAAAGAAGGCAAAGAGGCATTGCGCCATGCCCTGGCGATGGGCGCCAATTGTGAATTATTTAAACCCCGCGCGTTGGGATCGAAATGAGAAAGGGAGTTGGATATGTCTGATAAAAAGTACGACGTGATTATCATCGGGGCGGGATTGGTCGGCGCGATGATTGCCCGTCAGCTCTCCAAGTACGAACTGGATATCCTCCTCATTGACAAGGAGCCCGATGTCGGTACTGGTACCAGTAAGGCCAACACGGCTATCGTCCATGCCGGTTACGATTCCCCGTTCGGCACGCTGAGGGGCAAGCTGGTCGTGGAGGGTAATCGCTTGTTCTACCCGCTGTGCGAAGAACTGGACGTGAATTACAAAATCACCGGTACCTACGTGGTCGCCCTGACCGATGAAGACCTGAAAACGCTGGAAAAGCTGATGGAGAACGGGCGCAAAAAGGGAGTACCTGGGTTAGAGATAATCTCCGGTGAGGAAATGCGCCGCCGTGAGCCCTTGGTTACCCCAGAGACAACGGGCGCCCTCTATGCCCCCACAGGTGGAGTAAGCGACCCCTTTATGCTCACCGTTGCCACTGCAGAGAACGCGATGATGAACGGGGTCGATTTGATGCTAGAGACAGAGGCCCTGGACTTTATTATAGAGCCCTTCTCGCTGCACAAGAAGCGGGTCGCGGGGGTAATCACTAATCGGGGCACCTTCCGTGCCGACGTTACTATCGCCTCTGCCGGTCTCTATTGCGACCAACTGATGGAAAAGTTGGGCATCAAGTACGACTTTTACGTCAGGGCCCGCAAGGGAGAATACTATGTGTTCGACAAGGCAAAAAAAGGCACCGTAACTAACGTTCTCTTTCCCTGCCCTACTCCCGTCACCAAGGGTATCTTGGTCACGACCACCGTCCACGGCAACATGCTTCTAGGCCCCACTGCCTATGAACTTAAGGACAAAGAGGACACCTCGGTCAGAGCTGAGGGCTTGGCAGAGCTTTACGAGGGGGCCAAGAGACTGGTGCCCAGCCTGGAGATCACAGACGTGATCCAGGTCTTTGCCGGCCTGCGAGCTGGGGGCTTTCTCCATGACTTTATCATTGAGGCCCCGCCGAAATATTGGGGATTCATCAACCTGGCAGGCATCGAATCACCAGGGATGGCCTCCTCTCCGGCCATCGCCGCGTACGTGGAGAATCTAGTGCAGGAACAGGGCCTGGAGTTGAGAGAGAAGAAGGATTGGAACCCCATTCGCATTGGACGCCCTGATTTCAGCAAGCTTTCTCCCGAGGAGCAGGCGATTTTAATCGAAAAGGACCCCCGCTACGGTCGTATCGTCTGCCGCTGTGAGACAGTGACCGAGGGGGAGGTCGTAGCTGAGATCCATGCCCCCATCCCCGCTCGCACTTATGATGCCCTGAAGCGACGGACCTGGTTAGGCACTGGCCGCTGTCAGGGAGGGTTCGACACCCCCAGAGTGATCGAGATACTCTCTAGTGAGTTGGGTATCCCGCCCACGGAGGTAATCAAGGAGAGTTGGGGTTCCTACTTCTTAACTCGGCCGACAAAAGATGTCCCGGAGGGAGAAGAGAATGCTTGAGAAACAGTATGACGTGGCAGTGATCGGCAGCGGTCCTGGCGGGTTGGCGGCGGCCATCGCTGCCAAGGAGGCCGGTGCCCAGGATGTGGCCCTCATCGAACGCGACATGGAATTGGGGGGCATTCTCCTACAGTGCATCCACAACGGCTTTGGATCAGAGGTTTTCAAAGAGGACCTCACCGGCCCCGAGTATGCTTATCGATTCATTGATCAGGCCAGAGAAGTGGGGGTTGAGACCCTGCTGGACACCTTTGTCCTGGATCTGACCCCACACCGCGAGATATATGCCATCAATATGCGGACCGGGATGATGAAAATCAATGCGCGGGCGGTGGTTCTGGCTATGGGTTGCCGGGAACGACCCCGTGGCGCGTTGGGCATCCCCGGCTTTCGTCCGGCAGGCATCTACACCGCCGGCACCGCCCAGCGGCTGGTCAACATTGAGGGCTATATGCCGGGCGAGCGCTTTGTCATCCTGGGGTCGGGCGATATCGGGATGATCATGGCCCGCCGCCTGACCTTTGAGGGGGCCAAGGTGGAGCGCATTATAGAGATATTGCCCTACATCAGCGGCCTAAAGCGCAACTATGTGCAGTGCGTACTGGATTATGACATTCCCTTGCAGCTTCAACGCACCGTCATCGACATTAAAGGCCGCAATAGGGTTGAGGCAGTGGTCTCGGCCCAGGTGGACAAGGATTGGAAACCCATCCCTGGCACCGAGGAGGTCATCCCCTGCGACACGCTCCTCCTTTCAGTGGGGCTTATTCCTGAGAATGAGCTTAGCAAGAAGGCCGGCGTGGAGCTGAATCCCCTGACCGGTGGCCCTTATGTGGACGATACGCTGCAAACCAATGTATCTGGCATCTTTGCCGCCGGCAACGTGGTCCACGTCTACGATTTGGTGGACTGGGTGACTCAGGCTGGGCTCCTGGCTGGACGACATGCCGGTGAGTATGCCATCCAACGCCGAAAAGAATCGGAGCGCAAGCTGAGAGTTGTGGCCGGTGATAATGTGCATCACATAGTGCCCGACGTCATCGATCCTGCAGATTTGGAGCGGGAACCTATGGAATTGCAGCTCAGAGTCCGACAACCGGTGGAGGAGCCTGTCTGGGTCAAGGTGGAGGCTGACGGCAAATTGGTCAAGCGTAAGATGGAGCGATATGCCCGACCCAGCGAGATGATTATGGTCAAGCTGTCCCCAAAGGATTACGACGGGATAGCCGGCGCAAAAAAGCTCTCGGTGCGGGTAGAGAAAAAGGACAACTGATAAGGAGGGCAAGATGGCTGTGGAAACAACCAAGCTGATCTGCACCACCTGTCCCGTGGGCTGCGAGTTGACAGTCACCCATGATGGCACAGAGGTGCTGGAAGTCGAGGCCAACCAATGCAAGTTAGGTGTAGAGTACGCCAGGCAAGAGATCTCTGCTCCCCGGCGGATGATCATCACGACCGTCCGGGTCAAAGGCGGATCTCATCCCCTGGTGCCGGTACGCTCCATTGAGGCTGTGCCTAAAGAGATGATTTTCTCAATTTTGAAGGAACTGCGCAAGGTGGAACTGGAAGCACCGGTAGAGATACACCATGTAGTGTTGGAGAACGCCCTCGACACCGGTATAGACATGGTGACCAGCAGAAGCCTGCCAGCGGGCTAGCTGACTGAAGAGAGTTACCTTTACCTGGCATCTTACCAAACCCTTCCCCCGAAACGGGGAAGGATGGAGTAGGGATCGATGTACCTTGTCGCACCTACCTTGAAGCGTTATCCACGGAATAAATCAATGACAAGAGCATCAAGGCGTAAAAAGAAAGAAAAGGATAAAAGCCTGGACGAACTGGCTCAAGAGATCAAAAGCGAAGGGCCGTGGCTAAGTTGGCGGACCGGGTTACTCACCAACAGCGTCATCAGCCTGATCCTGGCCCTCTTTGTCGGGTGGCAAATCTACCCGGCCGGTGGACTGGGAGAAGCCCTGCTGTGGGGCGGCATTGCCGGCGTCAGCATCTGGGTCGTCTTTTCCCTGGCCTATCTGGTGAACCGCTTTTTGCGGGGCGGATGACGCAAGGACGACGGTGCAAGACCAAGATTGGGAACGGTTGTGGGCGCCTTATGACGAACCGACCTACCAGGCCGTCATCACCCAGGTCCGGCCCGACGACGTCGTGCTGGAAATCGGCGCCGGTGACCTGAGACTGGCGCGGTACTTGGCCAGGCGTGCGCGGCGCGTCTATGCCATAGAATGCCAACCGATTCTAGTCGCGCGCGCGTTAGGGGGGGTAGGGCATCTACCACAGAACCTGTACGCCGTCTGTGGGGATGCCCGACACCTGCCCTTCCCCCAGGGTATCACGTTAGGGGTGTTGTTGATGCGCCATTGTCGTCACTATCAGCTCTATGCCGAGAAACTGTCCACTGCACGCTGCCAGCGGCTCATCACCAACGCGCGGTGGCGGCTCGGGGTAGAGACCATTGATCTATTGGCCCCGCGCCTCTCTTTCGATCAAGTGAGGATGGGCTGGTACGCTTGCCGGTGTGGCGCGACAGGCTTTGTGCCCGGTCCTGCGGAGCAACTGACGCCCAAGCTAGAAGCGACCGTTCACCAGGTCAATAATTGTCCCAGTTGTTCGTAACGACAAGGGTTAACGCATCACGACCCCCCTTGTCAGGCCTTGTCAAACATTGTTAGGAGAAAAACTGTGCGATTACAGAACAAACGTGTTGGCGTATTTGTTGAAGAAGGGTTTGAAGACCTCGAGTTCTGGGTGCCGGTGATGCGCTTGCGCGAAGAAGGCGCCCAGGTGACCATCATTGGCAGCGGGCGCACGGATCTTTTCCGAGGTAAACACTGCCTGGAAGCCCGGCCAGACGTCACGGCGGACCAACTCTCAGCCGACGACCTGGACGCGCTGATCGTCCCCGGCGGATGGGCACCCGACAAATTGCGTCGCGTGCCGGCCGTGCTCGACCTGGTACGTACCGTTTATCAACAAGGCAAAATCATCGGGTCGATCTGCCACGCTGGATGGGTGCTGGCTTCTGCGGGTATATTGGAAGGGCATCGTGCCACCGGTTCCACCGGTATCAAAGATGACCTGATCCACGCCGGCGCCACCTGGGTTGATCAGGCCGCCTTTCGAGACGGCAACATTGTCTGGGGGCGGGTGGTCAAGGACATTCCCGACTTTTGTCGCGAGTTGGTCAAGGCAATCGAAAGTTGAGAGCCAATAGCCGTGTTCTTTTTTTTCCACGGCCATTGAAGAAATGAGCGCATATGGTTAGCATTGTCATTGTCTCGCACAGCGCCAAGCTCGCCGAGGGCGTGAAAGAGCTGGCGGACCAAATGGCCCAAGGCAAAGCAACGGTGATCACCGCCGGGGGCATCGACGACCCTGAAAACCCCATCGGCACCGATGCGATGCGCGTCCTACAAGCCATCGAATCCGTCTATAGCCAAGACGGTGTCGTCGTCATGATGGACCTGGGTAGCGCGCTGCTGAGCGCCGAGATGGCCCTCGATTTCCTGGATAAAGACAAAAGGGCTCACGTGCGGCTGTGCGAAGCCCCGCTGGTAGAGGGCACTCTGGCCGCCGCTGTGCAGGCCGCCGCCGGCAGTGACATTGACCAAGTCCTTGCCGAGGCGCGCGGCGCGCTGGCGGTCAAGGTCAAACAACTGCAAGCGCAGGTACCCGATATCCCAACGCGGATGCCCGGAGAGACTGCCGCGCCGGCGGCCGCCGTCAGCGATGAGATACAACTCACCGTGCGTAACCGGCTGGGGATCCACGCCCGCCCCGCCGCCCGATTTGTGAGTACAGCGTCCCTGTTTGAGGCCCAGATCAACTTGCGCAATATCACACAGAATCACGGCCCGGTCAATGCCAAGAGCATCAACCAGGTCGCCACGCTGGGCGTGCGGCAAGGGCATCAAGTCGGTATCTCAGCCCAAGGCCCCGACGCCAATGAAGCATTGGCAGCGCTCACCCGGCTGATTGAAGACAATTTTGGCGAAAAAGAAGGCGCTGAACCTACCATCACACCAGATCTAGAGCGCGCCCAGGCGCCAATGGACCGCCGCCCACCCCCCTCTGCAAGCGAATTGCGCGGTGTACCTGCCTCACCGGGCATCGCTATTGGCCCCGTCGCCATCTATCGCCCCACCCTGCCCCAGGTGCATGAACAAAAGGTAAAAGACACCCAAGCGGAATGGGAACGCTTGCGCCAGGCCATCTCGACGGCCCGCGAGGAGGTCCAGGCCTTGCGCGCACGCGCCGCCGAGCAGGTCAGCGATTACGAAGCGGCGATATTTGACGCCCACGCGCTATTCCTGCAAGACCCGGCCATGATCGACGATGCCCGGCAACGCATTTCCGAGCAATGCATCAACGCCCAAGCCGCCTGGCAAGGGACAGTGGAACAAGTGGCGGACACTTATCGCGCTATGGACGACGCCTATATGCAAGCGCGGGCGGCCGATGTCCTTGACGTCGGCCAACGGGTGCTACGCGTCTTGTTGGGGGTCACCGCCGCGACCTTTGAACCGCCCGAGCCGTCCATACTGGTCGCCACCGACCTGACGCCCTCCGATACGGCCCAGTTGGATCCCGACCAGGTCCTGGGCATCTGCACCGACCTTGGCGGCGCGACCTCTCACAGCGCCATCCTGGCGCGGGGGCTGGGCATCCCGGCCGTGGTGGGCGTCGGTCCCCAGGTCTCTCGCCTGCAAGACGGCACCCCCCTGGCGCTGAACGGTGACACCGGGCAGGTGTGGGTAGACCCAGACCCAGAAAAACGCGCTGCGCTCCTGGCCCAACGCGACACCTGGCTAGAGGCGCAACGGGTGGCGCGAAAAGCCAGCCAGGCGCCGGCCATCACCCAAGATCATCACCGGGTAGAAATAGTGGCCAACATCCGGGGATCCGTCGATGCCCAGGCCGCCCTGGAAGCGGGGGCCGAAGGGGTGGGGCTGCTGCGCACCGAGTTCTTGTACCTGGACCGCAAGACCGCGCCCACAGAAGAGGAACAGGTCAAAGCGTATCAAGCCATCGCCGAGGTGATGGGAACGCGGCCATTGATTGCCCGCACGCTGGACGTCGGCGGGGACAAACCGCTGCCCTATCTCGATCTGGGGTCAGAAGAAAATCCCTTCTTGGGTTGGCGGGCTATACGGCTGGGCCTGGATCAACCGGACATCCTCAAGACCCAGTTACGCGCGATCTTGCGCGCCAGCCCCGGCCACCAATTCAAAATTATGTTCCCGATGGTGGCCACAGTGGGCGAATTAAAAGCCGCCAAAGCGATTTTGGCCGAGGCCCAGGACGAGCTAGACCAGGCCAACGTTCCTTTTGATGAACAGATAGAGATCGGCATCATGGTCGAAGTGCCCGCCGCCGCCGTCACAGCGGATCGCCTGGCGGCCCACGTGGACTTTTTCAGCATCGGCACCAACGACCTGAGCCAATATACCATGGCGGCGGATCGCACCAACGCCAAGGTGGCAAAACTGGCCGACGCCTTTCAACCCGCCGTGCTGCGCCTGATCCGCCAGACCATCCAAACCGCCCACGAGGCCGGCATTTGGGTAGGGCTATGTGGCGAGTTGGCCGGTGACCCGTTGGCCGCCCCGCTCCTGTTGGGCCTGGGACTCGACGAGTTTAGCATGAACGCGCCTGCCATCCCCCAGGTCAAACAGATCATTCGCCAGCTCACCCTCTCCCAGGCGCAAGCCCTGGCCGAGCAAGCCCTGGCGCTGGACAGCGCCGGCGAAATACGCGATCTGGTCAAGTCTCACCTGGCAGCGTAACGCATTAAACAGCCCTGACAAGGCTTAAACCTTGCCAGGGCTGTTTACTATGCGAACAACCTCTTTTTACCCCTCTGCCCCATTATCCGT
>CAZSJU010000021.1:0-15398 GCA_964607235.1 uncultured Anaerolineae bacterium
CGGTGCTGAAGCTCGGCGGGAGGGGCGGGAAAATCGAATAGCCCAGCATGTTGAGGGGCTGAAGCAGCGCTGCACAGCGGTTGAGGCGATCCTGGAGGATAGAGCGGCGGGGCGCAGGGCTTACGCTATACTACCGGGCGACGTCGATAAATAACAAGATTGACGGATTTGTTATATACTTGGGACATGACCGGATGATCTTTGACATACAAGGAGGGTACACAATGTTTAAACGTTTCTCAATTGCACTGTTTGGCACGTTAGTGGCGTTAGGGCTTGTGGGGTTGACATTGTGGGTCGCCCACGCGGACGGCGCGGCGGATCCAACGTGGACGACGGACACATTCTTTGACTTTCGCCAAGGCACGATGGACGGCGTGGACGTCTGGCGTGCGCCGGGGACTGTGCGTCTGGATTATGCCTGGCAGTCTAACGTGCGAGTGAATGATTATCCTGTCTCTCAAAGTCGCTTTGACCCCCGCTTGTCTTTTGCGCTCGTCGATGCGGGTGCAGTGTCAGAGACTGTGTTTTTGATGGTGTGGGCGGATGAACGTGTCCAAGATCATTATCCCGACATCTATTTTTCCCAGAGCAGTGGTGACGGCGGTCCCTGGTCATCGGACGTGTTGGTCAGCGGCGCCCACGTGGACGGTCGGAGCCAGAACAAGCCGGACATTGGCGTGCGCGCGGCAGATGAGAGCTTGTGGGTGGTGTGGCAAGATGATCGTCGAGATGACGGCGATATCTTTTATGCCTTTAGCGGTGATCAAGGCGCCCATTGGTCTGTGGCTGCCCCCGTCTACACCGGCACAGGGACCCAGCGTGCCCCACGCTTGGCCCCTCATGGCCTTTCGGGCAATCTTTATTTGGCCTGGGAGGACGCGCGCGCAGGTGACGATGGCGACGTTTACCTCAGCCGTTTCAACCCGGACGAGATGGTGGCCTGGAGCGTGCCTTTTCAAATTCACGATGACGTCACGCCGGCGGCCGCACAACGGCGCCCGGCCTTGACGGTAGACGCTGCGGGTAACGTTTATGCGGTCTGGGAGGACACGCGCGAAAATGATGATGGTGAGATTTATTTTTCCCGCTGGCTCAGCGGTACGGCGTGGAACGCCAGCACGTGGCGCGCGCCAGTGCGTTTGAGTGATCCCGAAATGGACTGGGGCGCCGGCCCCGATATCGTGGCCGCACCAGGGGGAGGTCTGTATGCCGCCTGGATGGAGCGTGTGCCAACCGGCCCAGCCTCTTCGACTTATGACTTTCAAATTGTGGTGGCGCGGAGCCAAGACCGGGGTGAGACATGGACGCCTGGGGTGGTGCAGCGGTTGTACGCGGCTAGCGCGACCAATGCCTCATATTTCAACCCCGCGCTCGGCGTGGATTGGGGCGGGCGGGTGTATGTGGCCTGGATGTTTAGCCCAGACCAACAGGCCAGTTCGTCGGACGTGTTGCTTGCCGTCAGCCCTGATCGGGGCCAGCACTGGACCGTGCCCCGTACGCTGAGCCGCCCGGCCGGCGACGTGGATGTTGATACGCTCCCCGCCCTGGTCACCGATTTTGAGGGTCGAACTGTCGTTGCCTGGCAAGACTTTCGGGATGGCGCGAGTACCCAGATCTATGCCACGGGCTATCCGTCCGAGGACTATCTCACCCGTGGCGAGTACCGGACTACCTTTGACGCGGGCGGCTTGGTCGCCTGGCAAAATATTACCTGGACGGTGACTGGGCAACCGGGCGCCGGCTTGACGCTGGCTACTCGGGTGCGTGTCAGCGCCAGCGCGCAATGGAGTGATTGGGTCACGCATACTGTTTTGGGGGAGGTACCGAGTCATCCGTCCGCGCAATTCATCCAGTATCGAGCGGTCTTGACCGGCGCCGGAGGAGACACGCCGGCGCTGGATGCTGTCAGCATCGCTTACAAGAGTCAATACTACCTGTACTTGCCACTCGTTCTCCGACAGTAGCGCGCTAAAGTTGGACGAGCGTATGCTCCTCTCATGGCCTATTTTCTACCGGCGATGAGGGGAGCTTGTCGTTTCGCGCTACTTTTGCTTTGGGCGAACTTGGTGTATAGTTGAGACACGGACGGTCCGTCATGGTCAGATCACATCGACGAGCATCGGTTGAGCCGTTAAAGGGGGAGCAATGCACATTCGTGAAGCCACACCACAGGATAATGCTGCGTTGCAGGCGCTGCAAGCGCGCTGTCCGATGGGGACGACGCTGCTCGTGTCCACGGTCAACCGCCCGGACTTTTTCAGTCGCGCGCGAGCCTATGAATGGTCCAGGGTCTATGTCGCGTGTGAGAGGCAAGAGATCCTCGGCTCGGCGGCGTGCGCGACGCGGCAGGCTGCAATGGACGGCGGCATAGGCAAGGTGGGGTACGAGTTTCAGTATTTCATCGCGCCCGGTCACCGCCGCCGTGGGATTGCCCAGGCTTTGCACGAGCGCATCACCGAGCAGTTGCGGGCCGAGGGGGCGCGGCTGACGTACCTGGTTGTCATTGAGGGCAACGCGCCGGCGATGCGCTTGTTTGAAGGGCTGGGCTTTGAGCGGGTCAGGACGTTGGTGATGCCCGGCCTGGTCGTCTATCGGGAGATGGATGAGGGCCTGGGACAGGGCGAAATCCGGACCGCGACGCGGGAGGACCTGGCCGAGATCGCGGCGCTGCGGGATGAGACCTGGGGCCGGCATAGGCTATATGATCCCTTGTCCGCGGACGAATTGGCGGCGCAGATCGAACGGATGCCGGCCTATGGGTTGGGCGATATCCTGGTGGCAGAAGCGGAGGGACAGATATGCGGCTGCGTGGGTTACTGGGACTGGAGCCAGATCACGCGCATCACGGTCCAGGGCCAGAGTTGGAAGATGCGGCTGATCGGGTTAGGGTTGACGGTGGGCGGGTGGTTCCGCGCGCTGCCGGACCCGATCCGGGCCGGGGACACGCTCAAGCAGGTGGTGTTGACGCCGCTGGCGTGGCGCGATACAGCCGCGCTGGAACGGTTGCTGCGGCGGGTGAACAATCTATGCTTGCAAAGGGGGATAGGGCAGATCTTTTGTGTGGGGGAGGCCGGGAGCGCATTGCTGGGGCACCTGCAAGGCTTTATCCACATTGACACGGACCTCCATCTATATGTGAAACCGCTCCGCGAGGGAGCCCGAATCGGGGCCGAGATCGGCGACGGGCCGGTGTACCTGGACGGCATAGACTTGTAGCCAAGTCGATATTAATTTCTCTGTGCTCTCTGCCTCTGTGGCAAGCTTTTCGGTTCTTTCAGTAGAGCCACCTTTGAAAGGCCAAGGGCGCAGATGACGCAATGAACTAATGAGAATGTATAGCTTTTAGAGACGAGAGGTAAGAAAGGGGAGCGGCACATGCCTGCGAAAAAGGTCGAAAAATTTAGGGCTGAACGGGAACATCTCAACGAAATCGTGATGCAGTATGCGGGTTTGGGCATCAAGCGTTTTTTCAACCTGGACACCCAGGTGTACCGCGCGGGCGCATTGCCTCAGCGGACCAAAGAGATGTTGGGGCTGGTGGCTTCGCTGGTGCTGCGCTGCGATGATTGCATCACCTATCACGTCGATCGTTGCCATGCCGAGGGGGTGACGGACGAGGAACTAGAAGAGGCCCTGACCATTGGTTTGGTGGTGGGTGGCTCCATCACGATCCCGCATCTGCGACGGGCCTTGCAGGCGTGGGACGAATTAAAGGCGTCCGGCGCGTGACTTTTAAAGGTTCCAGATTCCGGGTGCTCATCTCTGGTCTAGCCTTGCTGTGTCTTGGGTTACAAGGCCTTATCATCGCCTTGTTGCTGGACACCCGCTCGACCGTCCGGCCGCTCGTGGACCGTTCCGACGCGCTGGTCGAGCTGGCAGACCGCGGCCCGTATCTCCAAGAAGGCATGGTGGACGCGCTATTGCTGCTGGCGGCAGATCAGTTGGAAGACCTGGCGACGCGCCGCATCCGCTACACGTTGCCCGTCAGCCATACGATACAGATTGCGACCCGGTTGGCGGTGAACGAGCGCATCCTTGTACCCGTGAGTCTGGTGGTCAATGAGACGTTGCCGATAGATGCCGAGATCGCTTTGCAAGAACAGGTGGACGTGCCGATCAATCTGCAAATTGATCAGGTGATCCCCGTTGACATTGTGGTGCCTTTTAGTGAGCGAGTGGACGTGCCCATCGACGAGATAATCCGGATCGACGAGCGTTTTACGATCCGCGTGTTGGGTCAGGACGTTGAGGTGCCGATCCAGGGCAATATCCCGATCAAATTGGATGTGCAGGTGCCCATCGATAAGCAGATTCCCATTCGGGCAGACATTCCCGTGGCGTTCCCGATCTCTGAGACGTTGCCGGTCGAGATGGATTGGACGATCCCGATCGACCTGGACGTGCCGATCCACTTGCCGATTGAGACGACGGTGACGGTGCCCCTGAGCCGGGCGATTCCCATTGACTTGGCCGTGCCCATCGTCCTGGATGTGCCGATTGACGTGGCCGTCGACGAGACGCCCCTGGGGGACTATTTGCGTGATTTGAGCGCGTGGTTGCGACAGATTGCGGCACAGTAGGGGCTGTTTTTTAACCCAACATGGCGCGCAGCCGTGCAAACTCGGTGCGAAAGGTCTCGTGCAAACGGGCTTTTTCCGCGTCGGGCAGCAGGCTGGCGCGTATGCCGTTCAAGCTGACCGTTTCCAGCTCGTCCGCGTCAAAGCCAAAGTGGTCGATCAGCACCTGGTATTCGTGGTTCAAATCGGTGTCGAACAGGGGGGGATCATCCGAATTGACGGTCACGAACAACCCGCTATCCCATAATTGTCGCAACGGGTGCGCCTCGTAATCGGGATAAATGCCCAGGCGGATGTTGCTGGTGGGGCAAATTTCCAACGGCACTTGATGTTCACGCAGGTAGGTGACCAGTTCGGGGTCCTCGATACAGCGTACACCGTGACCCAGACGGTCGGCGCCCAGATGGCGTAGTGCGGTCCACATACTCTGCGGGCCGGCCATCTCACCGGCGTGGGGCACGCGTGGCAGCCCTTTTTGGCGTGCCCGCTCAAAAGTGGACACAAACAGCTCGGGTGGAAACTCGGCTTCGCTGCCTCCCAGTCCCAACGCCACCAGCCCTTGGTCTCGCGCGGACAGTGCGATGTCTAGCGTCTGTTCCTGGGTCTCGGGAAAGTTGCGCGCGATGTCAAACACCCAGCGCCAATCCACGCCAAACTCTTTCCGGGCCTGGGCGCGTCCGGCATTGAGCGCTTCCAGGATGGTCTGCCAGGGCAACCCCGTCATCTTGACGTTGGTGGCGATGGTAAAGGTGACCTCGGCGTAGCGAATGTTCTGGCGCGCACAGTCGTGGCCAAATTCATAGGCGATCAAGTCATAGTCGTCGGGGCAGCACAGGCACCCGGTAATCGTCAGATAGACCTCGACAAAGTGATCGAAATCGCGAAAGCGATAAAAGTCACGCAGCCCTTGCACATCTTGGGCGGGCAGCTCGACGCCGTTGTTGCGTGCCAGTTGCAGCAACGTGCTGGGGCGGATGGCGCCTTCGAGATGCACGTGCAGTTCAGTTTTGGGCAAAAGACGGGCGAATTGATGCAGATCCATAGTTGTTCTCCATTCTGGGTCGTCAAGGATAAAAGAGTATAACACGTCGCGCGAGTAGGGACAAGCGCCGGTTCCGCGCGCTCACATTTTGGCGGCGTGAAAATTGCCGGCTCTGGCTGGCGCAAAGGGAGAGTGTAGGGTAAAATCATCCCATGATTCTCGGTTTTTATGCGGATTATTTTTGTCGAGGTGGCCATGAAGGATGCGCTATTTGTAGCAGAAAACGTCACGCGGGAACGCACGCTCGTGGCGCGCGTGCGGCGCGCGGACAGCTTTATGACGCGCCTGCGGGGTCTTACTTGGCGTCGCCACCTGGGGGAAAAAGAGGGGCTGTGGCTCGTGGGGCGACGCGAGAGCCGGGTCGATGCTTCGATTCATATGTTCTTTGTGTTTTTCCCCATCGGCGTGTTATGGCTCGACGCACAGCATCGGGTCGTGGACCAGGTGGTGGCGCGGCCTTTTCGGCCCTTTTATGCGCCCAAGAAACCGGCCATCGGGGTACTCGAGTGTCGGCCGGAAGTTTTGGATCAGGTGCAAATTGGAGACCAGATTCGTTTCACGGCATATCAGGCGCAAGGACAGGTCTAAAAGAGGGGATGGATGAGGCGTAAGGTTTGTTTGATCGCCGTTTTGTTCGGCTTGTTCTGGGTTGCCTGGTCGGGTGCGGCGCCGGTTCAGGCACAGCAGCCGGTCGTTCACGTGGTCGAGTCTGGCGAGACCCTTTATGGCATTGCCGAACAGTATGGTGTCACCGTTGAGGACATTGCTGCCTTTAACCACATTACGGACCCCAGTCAGATCGCGGTCGATCAAGAGTTAATCATCCCGACGGGCGTGGAAGCGGGCGAGGCGCTTGTTTATTCGGCCTATGTTGTGGTGCCCGGTGATACGTTGGAGGCGGTGGCGTCGCGCTTTAAAACCACCGCGACGGCCGTCGCCGAGTTGAACGGCGTGGTGAACCCGGTGGGCTTGCCGGCCGGGCAACGCTTGCGCGTGCCTGGGACCTATGCCGGGTCGCTGCATCAGGTAAATCAGGGGCAGACGGCGCTAGGGCTGGCATTACAGTACGACCTTTCCCTGTGGCAGTTTCTGGTGGATAATGATCTGCGTAGCCCCGGCGCGCTCTTGCCGGGCCAGCGGGTTGGGGCGCCGACCCTGGTCGTGACCGGGGGGGTGACCAGCACGTTGCCCGCGCCCTTTGTCACGCTGGAGGTAGGACCGGCCCCTGTGGTACGGGGGCAAACCGTGCGGGTCAAGGTCGAACTGGCGCCCGATGCCGAGGTGCGAGGGGTGTTTGATGATCAGGTGTTAAAATTTGCCGTCCAAGACGACGCCCATTACGCGTTGTTTGGCGTTCACGCTCTGGATGACCCAGGCCATTATGCGCTGGCGTTGCTGGCGACGGACGCCACGGGCGATGAGGCCTATGTGCGCCAGGCTGTGCAAGTCTTGAGCGGCGATTATGGGTATGAAGAGATTATCCTGGGCGAGCAGGGGGACACGGTGCTAGATCCTGACGCGCAGGCGGCTGAGCGGGCGCGGCTGGTCGAGATCAGGGACGTGTTTAACCCGGAACGCTATTGGGAAGGGTTGTTCCTGCGCCCGATCGACACCGAGATCACCTCGTTCTTTGGCACACGCCGCCTGTACCAGAGTGCCAGTTATCAGTTCTATTCTTATCACGAGGGTACAGATTTTGATGGTGAGGTGGGCACGCCGGTGTACGCGCCGGCGGATGGGGTGGTAGTGTTGGCCGAACCGTTGCACGTGCGGGGCGACGCGATCATCATCGATCACGGTTGGGGCGTCTATAGCGGCTATTGGCACCTGTCCCAGATTGACGTGACGGTGGGCCAAACCGTCGCGCCGGGTGACCCCATCGCGCTGGTAGGCAGCACGGGCCTTTCGACGGGCCCCCATCTGCACTGGGACTTTTTTGTCAACGGCACCAATGTCAGGGCTTTGCAATGGACAGAGCAAGTGTTCCCCTAGCTGTTGGATGCGGCGATCGTGCGTGATGCGCCACCATATTTTCCAGAGAGGTGTGAGAGATGGGAATGATCTTTAGTAGCGTTGTGGCGTTGGCCTTGACTGTCGTCGTGGCCGGTTTGGTGGCCTTTTTGGGGGTGCTGCTTTTTGAGCGCGCCACCCAGGGCATCGACGAGTGGGAAGAACTGCGGCAGGGAAACCTGGCCGTGGGGATGGTCATCGGGGCAACCGTCGTCGCCGTAGGGCTCATCGTCCGGCCCGCTTTGCAGCATCCGTTCATCGCCGCTGATCTGGGGTGGTTGCGGCCGTTTTACGAGTTGCTGATGAATGCGCTAGGCGTGTTTGTCGCCTTGGGGCTGGCCGTGCTGGCCATAGGGTTTGCGGTGTGGTTGTTTACCCGTTTGACGGCAGACCTCGACGAATGGGCCGAGCTAAAGGCAGGAAATCGGGCGGTTGCGTCCTTGATGGTGGGTGTCATTCTAGCCGTCGCATTATTGACCGAGACAGCCGTTGAACGCATCGTCAGTGCTTTGATCGGCGCCTTGTTTTAATATGGGCCGGATAGGTTTTGTCTGTGCCTGATTGTCAGATGGGCATTTGCCAAACCTAGTTTATACTGGTATAATTTGATCTGCTTGAACGTAGAAAACATATAGCATTTAGGAGGTCCCTCGCGGTGATTCAACGCGAGACGCAAACCCCAACATATTGGCATAATTTCATAGTTTCTGAACCGGATCTGGAGCATATCACGACCCGCTTCATTGAGGATGAGCAGCCACTCACGCTGGATCAGTTGACATTGACCGTCATGCGGTATCGCTGCCGGCGAGAAGAGGAGCTGGTCAAGCGCAAGCTGTCGGAAGGCGCGCTGTATCAGCCTCGTAAAAGCTACGAAGTGGGGCAGACCTTGATCTTTCCGGCCTTGGGCTATGCTTCCGGTGAGTTGGTCTCTATACGGCCGGGTCATAACCCCGAGTACGGCGAATTCCGTGTCGCCAGGGTCAATCTGGAGGGACGGACTGCTGAGCGCGAGTTTGCCATCGAACTGGACGCGCCCCATCGCCTGAATTACGAAGGGGAGATGCTGACCGAGGGCGGCTTGTTGTCGGTGGACGAGTTGTACGAGTTGCACGGCGATCCGGTGAGTCAAGCGCTAGAGGCGCACCTGCACCGCAGTGATGACTTTGTCGGGCTGCTCGGGCGTTGGTTCCTCAAGTCGCTTTTGATCGAGATCAACGTCGGGCATTTGAACCTGGCAGAGGCGCTGTTGGACATGGCTAATGGCGGCCCATTGCTGACCGAAGCGTTTCTCAAAGATCTGGATCTACCCGCCGAGATCGACGATCAGCTCAAGGTCTTTTCTTTGGACTATACCCTCGGTCAGGACGAGCGCTTTGACGAGGTGGGTCCTGCCGGGCAGATGTCATGGTATTTGCGCGCCCGGGAACCGGCCGAAGTGCTCTTTCCGCCCCGGCGTCTGGTGGCCGCGCAGATTCCCTATGACCACAGTATCCTCGACTCTTCTTTGATTATGCTGGCGCAAGAGTTGGAGGACGAGTGGGCCGAGATGGCTTATGAGCCTGAGGGCCCGGTGGACCATACGACGTTGTCCCTGACTTTCCCTCATTGGCGGGTGGGCACGTTGCCCTTGAGCCCACGGTTGAAGCGCCTGTTTCCTACAGGTCTCACCCAACGCCTCCGCCTTTCGTTCAAGGATGCCCAGTCTGGGAAAACCTGGCCCGGTTGGGTGGTCGGTGAAAAGCGGTACGTGTTTGGTCTGGACGAGTGGTATCGTGAGCACGATCTGCTGGTGGGGGCCTATATTGATTTGCGGCGTGGCGACGAGCCGGGCGTCATTGAGATAGACTTTCATCGGCGTCGGCCCGCGCGCGAATGGGTGCGCGTCGCTGTGGCCAGGGCGGGGCATTTGACTTTTGAGATGCGCAAACAGAACATTGGGTGCGAATACGACGAGTTGATGGCTGTGACCGTAGAAGACCGCGAGTCGGCGGACGAGATCTGGGTCGAGGCAGAAGAAAGAAAATATCCGGTCACACAGATCATGTATGACGTTTTTCCCCAGTTGGCCAAACTTAATCCTCAAGGCACGGTGCATGCCAAGACGCTTTATTCGGCAGTAAACGTCATTCGCCGTTTGCCCCCTGGTCCGATCTTTGCTACCCTGGTGCAAGATATGGCTTTCTTGCCGGTTGGTGATGATTATTGGCTTTTCGCAAAAAAGTAGTTGACGATGATACAGTCACTTTCCAAGTTTAAACCGAGTGCGTTACTCAAACCTACACAAGATACGCCGTTCCACATCGATTACGAATGGTGGGAACGTCAGGACCGTGATTTGCGCGTCTATCTGCGTACACATCTGTGTGATGAACATCGCGAGTTGTTCGAAACCCATCAAGACACCGAGGATATTGACTGGATTGATGAAGATACAGGCCAAGTGACCTCTGTCGATGGTCTACAGCACATCTTGCGCATTCATTGCAGCCTACAGTCTGGTTACGTTGACGCGCGTACGCCGTTGGTAGACGCGGTTTTCCGCGTCTTTCTGGCCAACAGCAACAAACCGTTGACGCCGGAGGAACTGAGTGCGCGGATCAAGCGTCCTCCCCATATGATTCTCAAAGTTTTGGCGGGCCATCGCGTGCATATGGGGCTACGTCCGTACATTGAGAATACGGGGGACACGTAACGCTGTCACCGGTTCTAGGGCGAATGAGGACTAGACCGCACCCATTTTCCGGGCGGCGGTCTTTTTTTCATTGGGAGATGAGGTGAATATGCGGGTCTTTATCGCTGGCGTGATGCAAGGTTCACGCTTTGACGACAAGGTGAGTGGTCAGGAATATCGACAGGTCATCACGCGCGTTTTGCAGCAGCACGTGCGGGACCTGGAAGTCATTGATCCCTGGGCGCTGCACCCCGACAGTGAAAGTTATGATACCGTGCGAGCCAGAGACACGTTCTTGCGCATGAACGCACTGGCCGGGCAGGCCGATGTATTGGTCGCCTATGCCCCTGAAGCGACGATGGGCACGGCGATAGAGATATGGGAGGCCTACCGCAACGGCGCCCGGATCTTGACCATCTCGCCGATGCGCGAGAATTGGGTGGTCAAGCTGCTCTCTGCCCAGGTGTTTCCGTCTTTGGAGGCGTTTGCCGCTTTTGTCGCTGACGGCGGCTTGGCGGGGTAACCGGGCGTCAACGTCCGGCGCGCGCCCAATAGCCATATAACAGCGCGCCGCTGCCTAGCCCCACAGCGGCTTTGGCCAGCGCGGGCCAATGAGACGGCGAGACAAAACCCTCGATCAATCCTGCGACGACGAGCAGCGGCATACAACCGACGATCAGCCGCACGGCGCGGCGCCCGGCGCGTGTGAGGGCGTCCCGGCGGCGGTAGAGGCCGGGGCGCAGCAGTGCCCACCCCAACTGTAACCCGGCGCCACCCGCTACAAAAATGACGCTCAACTCGATCACGCCATGACCGATAATAAAGGTGAGCAGCTCATCCGCCAGGCCAAATTGAGCGGTGAGGCCCAGAATACCGCCGATGTGCAGGCCGTTAGAGATCATCACGTACACGGTCGGCAGGCCTACGAGCACTCCGCCAGCAAAGGCCACAAAGCCAACCTGGATGTTGTTGGTCATGATGAACGAGGAGATAAAGGGGCGCTCGGGAGCAGAGATGTCGGTCCAGAGAGAACCGCTTTCCAGATAGGGCAACACATCGCTCAATCCCAGCCACTCGGCGGCCGTCGTTGACTGGGCCGTCAGCAAGCCGGCGACCAGCGCAGGCAGCAGGAACAGTCCCAGGGCGCTGAGCGTAAAGGGTAGCGTCTGGCGATAAAGGCGGGGAAAGGTGACCCAGAAAAAGCGCAGGATGCGTCGCCAACCAAGGGGTTCACCGCGATAGATGAGCGCGTGAGCGCGCCCCACCAGTTGGTTCAAGTAGGCTGTGACTTGTTGTTGGCCAAAGTCGCGTTGGGCCAGGGCCAGGTCTGATGTGGCGGCCCGATAGAGCGCGCCCAGTTCCTCTATCTCTGTTGCTGAGAGCTTTTGCAGGCCACGCCGGGCGCGGTTCAATAGATAAGCAAGTCGTTCCCAATCGGCCTGGCGACTGTGCACAAAGCGTTCGATTTGTTTCATCGGATGCGCCAGAGTCGCGTGACGTTTTTGAATTTGAAATGGAGTAGCGTTGTGCAAGAGAGACTAGACATTGGCACCCCCGAGGGCGTGGTGTTTGATTACGAAATCGCCGGGATTGGTTCTCGCTTTGTCGCGGCGCTGGTAGACTCGATCATCCTGGTTGTGCTGCAAGTTGCCTTTTTCTGTGTGTTTTGGTCCTTTATGACCCAGTCATCGGTCGGTAATTGGGTGGCGGCGCTGTTGGTGCTGTTTGTTTTTGTGCTGAACTGGGGATATTTTATCTTTTTTGAAATGATCTCGAACGGCCAGACGCCGGGCAAAAGTTGGGTCGGCCTGCGCGTGATTCGAGCGGACGGTTTGCCCGTTACTTTGGTTGATTCGCTGATCCGTAACCTGGTGCGCCTGGTTGATTTCTTGCCTCTGTACTATATTGTTGGGCTCATCACCATGTTTATCAGTGACCAGACACGCCGCCTGGGTGATTACGCCGCTGGCACACTGGTGGTCAAGGTGCAACGGAACGTCACACTGGACCGTGCCCCACGAGCGTCCAGCGCCATCCCGGCTTTGCCTGCCAACGAGATTTCCCCCGAGCTCGACGAGAGCGAGTACCGGCTGATCATTGATTTTTTGAGCCGTCGCGACGAGTTGCTCGAACCGCAGCGCAGGGAACTGGCTCACCGCATTGCCACCCGCGTCGCGACCAGGTTGGGATACCCCGTGCCGGCTTTGCCACAAGCGGCGGAAGAGCTGTTGGTACAATGGGTGCAGCAATCTAGACCGCGCTAGGCTTGTGCCACGCCTCGGTTGCCGCATTGTGAACTGGTTCTCTGGCGCGTTCCAGCGCGCTCGCGGCGGCGGCTTGTGCGGCGGCTTGCTTGCTGTTGCCTCGACCCTTGCCGTACATCTCTTCTCCAATATACACCGCGACGGTAAAAGTGCGGGCGTGGTCTGGGCCGGTGGCCTTGAGGGTGCGGTAGTGTGGTGTGATGCCCCATTCTCCCTGGCTCCATTCCTGAAAGCAGCTTTTAGGGTCGCGGTCCAGCTCTGCAGCCAGCACCCGCTCGGTCTCTTGGCTCAGCAAGGGGTAGATCATTTTTTCGACGGCGTCCAGGCCGCCGTCGAGGTACACGGCGCCCACCAGCGCTTCAAAAGCGTCGCACAAGTTG
This sequence comes from uncultured Anaerolineae bacterium, assembly GCA_964607235.1. Taxonomy (GTDB): domain Bacteria; phylum Chloroflexota; class Anaerolineae; order S140-20; family S140-20; genus CAZSJU01. Next base: position 12,951 of record CAZSJU010000021.1, read on the forward strand.
GCATCCCGTTCACGGCCTCCGCTCTCGGCCTCGCCCTTGCCCAGGTGCAAATATTGGCCTAGATTGATTTGACGGGCAAACTTGGCCAGGGTCGGCGTGCGTACCAGGGCGGCGCGCAGGCTGGTCATCCGGCCTTCCTGAAACTCGGGAAAGTGGTGATACAGCCAGGCGGCGGTGATGAAATCCAGCACCGCGTCTCCTAAAAACTCCAGCCGCTGGTTATCTTCTAGGGCGATATCTGGATTTTCGTTGAGGTAAGAGCGATGGGTGAGCGCGCGGAGCAGTAGAGATTGATTTTGAAATTGAATACCCAGTTCATGTTGTGTCTTTTTTAGATTTTTCATTCGATAGGGTGGTTGGCGGCGGATAAACGCCGGATGTCATAACGTCATGATGTCAACAAGCGGTGCCATTGTAACATAGTTCTTGTTCCAACTCAACCCGTTGTCATAGCCGTCCGGTTGGTGTATAATTTGTGTCATATTATAGCAGGAGGAATACATTGGCCAGTATCCGTGATAGCCTGGCCCGCACCCGACGATCAGTCTTTGGACAGATCGCCGGGCTGTTGGGGGCCAGTGATGTTGATGAAGAGACTTGGGAAGATCTGGAAGCTTTGCTGATTCAGTCTGACGTTGGTGTCGAGACCACCTTGGAGATGGTGAAACATCTGCGCCAGCGTGTACAAAAAGAAGGCATTGTCAAGGCGTATGATTTGCAGCGAATACTGCGCGATGAATTGCGCGCGCTGCTCGAGGCCCCAGAGCCGTCCAAGATTGACGATGATCGTTTGTTGACAGTGTTGCTGGTCGTTGGGGTCAACGGCTCGGGTAAAACGACCAGCATTGGCAAATTGGCGAACTATTATCGCCAGCGTGGCCGCAAGGTGTTGTTGGTAGCCGGCGATACCTTTCGCGCAGCGGCCATTGACCAGTTGCAGGTGTGGGGCGGGCGTGCGAATGTGCCCGTCATCGCCGGACAACCGGGAGGCGATCCTGGCGCCGTGTTGTATGACGCGATCCAGTCTTCGCGGGCGCGGGGTGTGGACTTTTTGATTGTGGACACGGCCGGCCGACTGCACACCCAGTACAACTTGATGGCTGAATTGACAAAGATGTATGGCGTCGCTAAAAAGAACGTGCATAACGCCCCTCACGAGACGTTATTGGTCCTTGATGCCAGCACTGGGCAAAATGCATTGTCCCAGGCCAAGCATTTCCAGGAGGCTGTGGATGTCACCGGCGTGGTATTGGCCAAGTTGGATGGGTCTGCCAAGGGCGGCATGGTCTTTGCCATTCGTGAGATGTTGGGGTTGCCTGTGCGTTTTGTGGGCACCGGTGAAAGTATAGAGGACCTGGCCGAGTTTGACCCTGACGTGTTTGTCGATGGGTTATTTGCGGGCCAGTGAGTGGATTAGACAAGGAGCACTGATTGATGGGAGATTTAAAGGCGCGTTTGAACGTATTGCGAGATAAAATTGATAATTTATGGGGGCGTCTTTGACGTCTCTACCAAAGAGACCCGCGTTCAAGAATTAGAACGTGAGGCCAGCGCTCCCGATTTTTGGGACAATCCTGAGGTTGCTCAGGAAAAAATGCAAAACCTGTCTGATTTACGGGACGAGGTGGCATTGTGGTCTGATCTGGGCCAGCGAGTGTCCGATGCGCTCACATTGTTAGACCTGGTAGACCAAGAAGAGGACGAGGCCATGGTCGCCGAGCTCTTGGACGAGGCGGCGGCGTTGGAAAAACAGATTGAGCGGCTCGAGTTTCGTCTATGTTTGTCAGGTTCCCACGACCGTTCTGACGCTATCCTGGCGTTGCACGCCGGCGCGGGCGGCACAGATGCTCAGGATTGGGCCGAGATGTTGTTGCGGATGTATCTGCGCTGGGCCGAGAACCGGGGATATGAGACGCGCATTTTGGATAGCCTGGATGGAGAAGAGGCGGGCTTGAAGCGGGTGATGGTGAGCATCAGCGGGCCCTGGGCTTATGGGTACTTGCGCACTGAAAAAGGCGTCCATCGCCTGGTGCGCCTTTCACCTTTTGATGCTGCACAGCGGCGGCACACTTCTTTTGTCCTGGTCGAGGTCTGGCCCGAGATCACTAGCGACGTAAAAGTGAACATTGACCCTAATGATTTGCAAATTGATACCTTTCGTGCCTCAGGGGCGGGCGGTCAGCACGTGCAAAAGAACGACACAGCCGTGCGCATCACGCACGCGCCCACGGGCATTGTGGTCATTTGTCAGAATGAGCGTTCGCTGACCCAAAATCGGGAGGTCGCGTTAAAAATATTGCGCGCCCGGCTTTACGAGTTGGAGGAGAGCAAGCGGCAGGAAGAGCTGGCTGAACTCAAGGGGGATCACGTGGATGCCGGATGGGGCAATCAGATCCGCTCCTATGTGCTTCATCCTTACCAACTGGTCAAGGATCACCGTACGAATTA
>CAZSJU010000021.1:15498-20687 GCA_964607235.1 uncultured Anaerolineae bacterium
AATCGTGTATAATGACACTACTTTAGTGGCAGAGTTAAGCGATCATTAAAGAAGCGCGGAGAAGAAATCTTCAGCGCTTCTTTCTGCGTGTCAATAGCCTGGACTATGCCATTTGTAAGGCTATTAAGCGGCTCCTCACATAAGGCTCTCTGGTGACCCTGTTACCATGCTGGCGCGTTACATTCCTCAGCGCTTGTGTTTGAGTGAGGAATGGTGAGGTAAATGGGGCATGTCGCCGAGTTGTCGTGCAAATTTGGGTCGTGAGTGGTTAGACTAGCGTTTGTTTCAGGAGGCAAAGTGTGGATGCCAAAGACTTTAAGGCGTTGAGAATCAGCTTGGCGTCACCGGAGCAGATCAAATCTTGGTCATACGGTGAGGTCACCAAGCCGGAGACGATAAACTATCGGCGTCTGCGTCCGGAAAAAGATGGCCTGTTCTGTGAAGCCATTTTTGGGCCGACCAAGGACTGGCAGTGTTATTGTGGCAAGTACAAGAACGTTCGGTATCGCGGTATTATTTGTGACAAGTGTGGGGTAGAGATTACCCGTGCTGCGGTGCGTCGCGAGCGTATGGGGCACATCGAGTTGGCGGCGCCGGTGGCGCACGTATGGTACACCCGGCGTGTGCCCAGTTATTTGGGCGTGCTGTTGGATATTTCGCGCCGCAATTTGGACCGTGTGCTCTATTTTGCCCAGTATGTCATCACCAGCGTGGACGAAGAAGCGCGTCAAAAGGCGCTCAAGCGCATGGATGACGAGTTTGAGGAGCGGCGGGAAAGGTTGCGGGCTTCTGCTCAGGAAAGCATCGCGGCCATTGGCGCAAAGCGTGATGTAGAGATTGCCAACCTGGACGCAGAGCTAGACAAGATTGACGCGCGCTTTGAGGAGCAAATCAATACCGCGACCGAGCCGATTATGAAGGCGGCGCAGCGGCTGGAGGCAAGAATCCAGTCATTGCAGGACCAGGTTGCGTCATCCCTGCTGGTTTTTGAGCCTTCGAGCAAGGTGATTGTCCAGGCAGGTGTTGTGGTGGGGCTCGAGCATCTGGGCTTGTTGCAAAAAGTGGTACGCGAAAAAATAGAAGACGCCGAGGCTGACATCCGTGAGGAGCAAGAGCAGGCGCGGCGCGATCTGGAAAAGTTGCAGGAAGACTGGCGCATCGGCGCGTCCAACGAGATTCAGCGGATTGAGGACAAGCTGGCGCAGGATGTGGAAGCGCTGGAAGCGACTTTTGATCAAGACCGCGATGAGGTCTTGGGCCTGGCGCAGATGCAGTTCCTCAACGAGCCGCGCTACCGCGAGTTGCGCAGCCGCTGGGGCCAGATTTTCCGGGCGGGCATGGGCGCCGAAGCATTCTATGACATCTTGTGTGGTATGGAACTGGAAAAGTTAGCCCAAGAATTGTGGCAAGAGGTGCGTACGACGCGCTCCAAGCAACGGCGAAAAAAGGCCACCAAGCGGCTGCGGGTCGTCGAGTCGTTGCGCCAGAGCGGCAACCGTCCCGAGTGGATGATTTTGACAGCGCTGCCGGTGATCCCCCCGGACTTGCGGCCTATGGTCCAGTTGGATGGTGGTCGATTTGCCACCAGTGACTTGAATGACTTGTATCGACGGGTCATCAACCGCAATAATCGCCTCAAGCGCCTGCTAGAGTTGGGAGCGCCTGACGTCATTGTTCGTAACGAGAAGCGCATGTTGCAGGAGGCGGTGGACTCGCTCATCGACAACAGTCAGCGCGGCAAGGCGCTCTCGCGCCGGGGCCGCCGTGAACTCAAGTCTCTGTCCGATATGCTCAAGGGCAAGAAGGGCCGCTTTCGCCGCAACCTGCTGGGCAAGCGTGTAGATTATTCAGGGCGCTCGGTGATCGTAATCGGGCCTAACCTCAAACTTTATCAGTGCGGCTTGCCCAAGACGATGGCGCTAGAGCTGTATCGCCCCTTTGTCATCTCTAAACTGGTCGAGTACAACTTTGCCAGTAACGTCAAGGGCGCCAAGCGCATCATTGAGCGTGAGCGCCCCGAGGTGTGGGAGGTGTTGGAAGAGGTCATTCAGGATCGGCCCGTGTTGCTCAACCGCGCGCCGACGTTGCACCGCCTGGGTATCCAGGCCTTTGAACCAGTGTTGGTCGAGGGCAAGGCGATTCAGATTCACCCGTTGGTGTGTGCTGCCTTTAACGCAGACTTTGACGGGGACCAGATGGCTGTTCACGTGCCGCTCTCGCAACGGGCGGTGGATGAAGCACGCAAGCTCATGTTGGCGTCCAAAAACCTGCTCAAGCCCTCTAGCGGCGCGCCGGTGGTGAGTCCTTCTAAGGATATGGTGTTGGGCGTTTACTATCTCACCATGTTCAAACCGCCCCGCGAGAATGTACCTGTCAGGGTATATGCGGATATGGATGAGGTGGCCATTGCCTACGAATTGGGTTTGGTGCGGCTACACGATCCGATCCGCGTGCGCACCACAGACTATAGCAATGTAGAGCTTGACGGCGATGGCAAGAAGGAGCCGCAGGTGCGCTTGATCGAGACCACGGCCGGGCGTGTGATCTTTAACCAGGTTGTGCCGCCCAAGCTACGGTTTGTCAATCACGTGCTGGACAAGGGAGAACTGCAAAAGCTCGTCGCGCTCTGTTATCAGTACCTGGGCTCTGATGCAACGACTGATTTCGTGGATGCGGTCAAGAGCATAGGCTTCAAGTTTGCGACCCGTTCCGGTAGCAGTATTGCTGTCACGGATCTCACCATCCCTCAGGAAAAGTATGAGATTTTGGAAGAGACATCAAGTCAAGTGGCTGAAGTGGAACGGCAGTACCGTCGCGGCTTGCTGACCGAGGAAGAGCAGTATACCAAGACGATTGAATTATGGACCAGCGCCCGCGACCGGGTGTCTGATGCTGTGGCACACGTGCTGGACCCGATCGGTCCCATCAGCGTGATGGCCTCGTCGGGCGCGACCAAGGGTGGCTTTTTGCCGGTGTCGCAGATGGCCGGTATGAAAGGCATGGTCGCTGACCCGTCCGGTCGCATCATCGACTTGCCAATCCGGGCGAACTTTCGTGAAGGGTTGACGGCGCTCGAGTACTTTATCTCGACGCACGGTTCGCGCAAGGGCTTGGCCGATACGGCGCTGCGCACGGCTGACGCCGGTTACTTGACGCGGCGTCTGGTGGACGTCGCACAAGACATCATTATCAATGTTCAGGATTGTGGCACAGAAGCCGGTATATGGCTACGGGCGGAGCATAACGTTGGCCGCCAGACCTTGGGCGAGCGCATTGTAGGGCGCGTCGCGGCCGGCCCGCTGGCGCATCCAGAGACGGGCCAGGTCATCGTCGAACGGGACGAGATGATCTCTGAGGACGCTGCGGCCTTGGTCGAAAGTTTGGAAATCAAAGAAGTATTTGTGCGTTCGCCGCTGACGTGTGAACTCCAGTTGGGCATCTGTGCCAAATGTTACGGGCGTGACCTGGGTCGGGGAGATATGGTCGGCATTGGCTCCGCGGTGGGCATTGTGGCCGCGCAGTCTATTGGCGAACCCGGTACCCAGTTGACGCTGCGGACGTTCCACACGGGCGGTGTCGCGGCAGGGGCTGACATTACTCACGGTTTGCCCCGTGTAGAAGAGCTGTTTGAGGCTCGCAAGCGCCCTAAAGGTGAGGCGCTCATCTCGGACATCGGTGGCGTCGTCCACGTCGAGCGGATCGAGGGCGTGCGCATCGTGCGCGTCGTCGACAGTGAGCTGGTGGAAGAGCATTATGATGTGCCTAAAGGTTACAAGGTCTTGGTAGAAGATGGCGCTGATGTCAAATCCGGTGACACACTCGCTGAAGATGAAAAAGATGAGATCAAGGCCAAGACCAACGGCCGGATACGTTTGGAGCAAGACGGTATAAAGGTGGTGTGGGAACGCTCCGAAGAAGTCGAGTATGATATTCCTTCAGCCACGCGCTTATTGGTCGAGGAAGGTGAGACAATTGACCCCGGCCATCAGTTGACCGAAGGCTCCAAGAACCCGCATCGCATCCTGGCAATCCTGGGTCGCGAAGCGACTCAGCTGTATCTGTTGCAAGGCGTGCAGAGCGTTTACCGTTCCCAGGGTGTGAATATCAACGAGAAGCACTTTGAGGTCATCATGCGCAAGATGCTCAGCAAGGTGATCCTGACCGAATCGGGCGGTAGCGAGTATCTGCCGGGCGAGTTGGTGGAGCGGTTGGCGTTAGCCGAGTTGAACAAGCAACTGCTGGCCGAAGGCCAAACGCCGGCCAGAGCCAAGCCTGTGTTGCTCGGCATTACCAAGGCCGCTTTGAGCACTGAAAGTTTCCTGTCAGCCTCATCTTTCCAGCATACCATCAAGGTACTGGCCGGTGCAGCTATCGCAGGCAAGTTGGACAACTTGACGGGCTTGAAGGAGAATGTCATCATTGGCAAGTTGATACCGGCAGGCACTGGCTTCCGCGGTGATCTGGAGGTGTCGGACGGCCCAATTAAGGAGTATGGCGGTGTGCTTTTAAAGCCCCGCAAGCCAGAGCCCCAGGTGCCGGAAGAAGAGGATGCATTGGCCGAGGAGATGGAAGAAGGCGAAGGAGCAGAGATACTGCCAGCCGTTGCTCCTGCATCTGAAGGATAAACTAGCAACAACCTGATAAGGTGAGTGGATAGCAAAAAGGCAGCGACTGATCATAGTCAGTCGCTGCCTGTGTTTTACTTGATCCTGACTAACAATGTGTTTGACTTTTTGTAAAAAACTTGCATAATAGGTTTATCAAGGGATACATTCCTCTTGTACGGGATGTGATTTGCGATGAAAGGATCAAGGATGAACTTTCGCGACCAAAAGTTGACGTGTGAGGTTTGTAGCAATTCGTTTATTTTTACCGTCACTGAGCAGCGCGTCATGCATGAGGCTGGCCAGGAAATCGTTGCACCGGCGCGTTGTCCAGATTGTCGTATGTCTGACCCGGAGACCGGTCGTTGTTCGGGTCGTATCAAGTGGTTTAACCATGAGCGGGGCTATGGCTTTATCGTCAAGCCGAATGGCGGCGAGGTCTTTTTCCACCGCAGCCACGTCATCGGTGAGCCGTTGGTGTCTCTGGATGAAGGTCTGCCGGTCACGTTCAAAGAGATGCAAGCTTCCAAAGGGCCAGAGGCGCATGAAGTAAAGGTGATGACCCAGTGATGGGGTAAGGCGGTC
>CAZSJU010000022.1:0-9862 GCA_964607235.1 uncultured Anaerolineae bacterium
CAGTCCCACCAACGCCCACCTCGCCTACCTCGCCGCCGCCCACCTCGCCACCAGCCACCTCGCCACCAGCAGCACCCACCGTCACACCACTGCCACCCACCCTCCTGCCAGAGACAGGTGGTAGCTAACGCACCCTATCACTTGCCGATTGAGACATTGATTCCAACTTGACGTCTCTGCCACTGCCGCTTACAATACGGTCACGTGTACACCGAGATTTAGACTTTACGAGACCCATCTAGTCAACGGGCGCGAACAGGGCGCATTGGCAGCGGCCTTGCAAGATCAAAATCTGGGGACGCGGATCTATCGGGATGAATAACTTTGCTTTTGTAAGACAATTATGTTAAAATGCCGTCACGGTTTTGAGCAAAGAGACAACACCGCTCGCATTACAAGTCGGTCCAAGGTGCGAAATGGGCACAGGGTCTATGAACCGCCCACACAAGTCTCGTTTCCAAGTTGACTGGTTGCTCAGCAACTTGCGCTGGTTGCTGCTGCTTTCTGTCGCTATCGTCATCTTTATCCAGCCCGGTGGGTCCGAGGGAGAGTCTTTTCCGCTGCTCCTGGGCCTGCTGTTAGTTGCCGCGACCTATAACCTTACGCTTTTGCTCTTGCTGGCTTTTGACTTTTTCCCCAAGCCGCTGCCCTCAATCTCATTGTTGCTCGACTCGTTCCTGGCAGTCGCCTTTCTCAGCGCATCAGGCGGCAAAGATAGCCCGCTGCTCTTTTTCGGGTTATTTCCGGTCATCACCGCCGCACTCCGCTTTGGATGGTCTGTCAGTGTGGTGACCGCCGGCGCCATCGCGGTGGCTTATGCCTTTGTCTCTATCCAGCAAGCCGGTGTAGATTCTCCGAGTGGCGCGTTCCCCATCATCAGCAACGCCGTCATTTTGTTACTGGCGGCGCTGACCAGCGGCCTAATAGGCAGCCGGGTGAGCGGATTGGCGGACCAGGAATTGCGGCTAGAAGAAGAGACCGAACTGCGCCGCTTGCGAGCCATTCGCGAACGGGCGCGCGCCATCTATGAGATGGCCAGCACCCTGAGCGCCACGTTAAACTATGAACGGGTGCTGCAAGCGATGCTCGACGTGAGTGTGTTGGGCTTGGTCGAGTTGGGGCCACTGGTCGACCAAATGGTCAGCATGGTATTGCTATTTGGCGAAAGCGAGTTGTTTGTCACGGCCTCACGCGGGTTAAATCGCGTGGACCAGAGACGCCGCCTGCCGGGTCAGGAAGGGATCATTGGCAAAGCGCTCAATACTGCCGAGCCCTGCGTCACCGATGACCCAGGCCGGGACCCCGAGCTGTGTCAAATCATCGCCTTCCAATATCTGCGCTCCGCTATTGCGGTACCGTTGCGCGCCGGATTCGAGTCGTTTGGCGTGGTTGTCTTTGGCAGCCCCGCCCCGGACACCTTTTCCCCTGACCGCGTCGAGTTGCTGGTCGCCATCTGCAACCAGGCGATCATTGCCCTACAAAACGCCCAGCTCTACCAGGACCTGTTGGTCGAAAAAGAACGCATCGTCGAGATAGAAGAGGATGCGCGCAAAAAATTGGCCCGGGACTTGCACGACGGGCCGACCCAGAGCATCGCCGCCATCGCGATGCGGCTCAACTATGCTCGCATGCTCATCGACCGCAAACCAGAAGCGGTGAACGAAGAGCTGGTCAAAATTGAAGATTTGGCCCGACGCACGACCAAAGAGATCCGCCAGATGCTCTTCACCCTGCGGCCCATCATCCTGGAAACTCAGGGATTGATCGCAGCCCTGGAGCAGTACATCCAAAAACTGCAAGAGATGGACGACATTGTCTATCATCTCCAAACGCAACCAGTAGAAGACTATTTGGATATGGATGCGCAAGGCGGTGTCTTTTACATCATCGAAGAGGCGCTCACCAACGCCCGCAAGCACGCCAAGGCCAACAACCTGTGGATACGTCTGGGCACACGCAAGGATTGCTTTATCGCCCAGGTCGAAGACGACGGCGTTGGATTCGACGTGGCCGGCGTCCAGGACCGCTACGATGAGCGCGGTAGCCTGGGAATGATCAATCTCAAAGAGCGTACAGAACTACTGGGCGGTCAACTGCGCATCGAGTCCGCGCCCGGCAAAGGCACCCGTATCACCGTCATCGTCCCCATCAAACAAGACGAAGCGCATGAGTGAGTGGTTCGCCCAACTAGGCTACAAAGGACAACTGGCCACCTGGGTAGTGGCCTCTTTTCTTTTGTATACCCTGGCCTCCCAATTAGCCTGGCAGTACCGCTATCCCGGACGTGACGACGTGCTGGGACGCCTGGTTGACCGCCTGCGCGGCCAACCTTTCACGCCCTGGGCAGAGCAAGCGATTCGCCTCGTCTATTACTTGGGTATCCCATTCCTGGCGGCGATCAACGGCTTGCTGGGAGCGGATCTTTTGGGCATCAGTGGCACCGACTGGGTAGAAGGTCAAAGCATCCAGGGATTTCTATGGGAAAATTGGACGCGCGGCGTGGGCCTGGCGGCAGCAGGGATCATAGCGCTGGGGGGACTGTGGTCTCTCGGGCGCTGGCTCGCGCGCCGAACAGGCATCCGGCCGGTCACGCTGTGGTCTTTTACGCCGCGCTGGCAACAATTACTAGAGGTGCTGTACTATCAAATCCATTGGGCTTTTTACCGCAGCGGTCCCATACTCTGGACCGGCGACCTGTACTGGGGCGTCTTTGCCGGCCTGGCGCTGATTCTCATAGAAGCAATGTTAAACCCTGCCTTTTGGTGGTCTATACAAGCCCCCGAGACCGCCGGCGCCCCCCTCTTCCAGTCAAGTCTAGCCGGATTCAGCACGCTGCTCTTTCTGGCCACGCAGAACCTGTGGCTGTCTATCGCCGCCCACGCGGCCCTGACGTTGCTATTGACACAAAAAGCCCCAGTCCCGTATGATGAGGGATCACCCCTGTAATCCAGACCGGCGCTTTACAGAATAAAAGACAAGGCGACCAGTCCCCCCAAGATCACGCCTGCCAGGATGCCGATGCGCCGCAAATCGTGGACAACATAATGGTATTCCGTCAAGTCAGCGTCGCCTGCCGATGGCGTCTCTGCCGCCGGGGCGCTTGGCGCGATTGAATCACTGATTGCTTGCGGTTGTATCAATTGTGCTTCCGAAAGTCGGGCCTTCACCCGACGGGTTTTCTTGGCCATAGATGTCTCCTTAACCTACCAGTTTACAAGCTACTCAATATGATGTTGGTGTATAACAATACACAACCCGCACGAACGTCTAGCGGACCAATTCGGCGATGACGACCACTCGCTTGTTATTCACCAGATACGGATAGCACGAGATCAATGTCAGCACCGGGGAACGCGTCGGCTGCATCACCTCCACCTGGGTAGGCTCGATGATACGTGTTGCCTTGACCACATAGCGGTACGTTTGGGTGCTCGTATGCACAAACACATCATCCCCCAATTCTACCTCGGGTAACCGCCGAAAGATCTCGCCAAAGATATCATTGTGAGCGGACATCACACAGTTGCCCACCTCGCCCGGATTGGCGCTCCAAGGCGTATGTCCCACGCCCCGCTTTAACGCTTCCCAATCGTCCCCTTCGACGACAGGGTGGTCCACGTCGATGGAGGAAATGACAATGCGCGTCGCGTGTTCCGGTCCTGGCGTGGGTACCGGCTGCGGCGTGACCGCAGCAACCAACGCTTGCAGGTGCTCAGGGATAGGTTCCGGCTGCGAAAAACCCAGTGCATCCGGCGGTGTGTGCCCGCCGGGCAACACGACGGCGTTAATCAGCGGTGCGGTGGTCGGCGTCGGCGGCACAAAAATCTCAGCGGCCTCCTCATTGATCATCTGTCGGTCCTGCCAGGCGCCGACGGCGATGACGATCAGCCCGACGACAGCAGCAATCTCGACAAACATCAACCAGCCATTGAACACAAAGCGCCAGTTGAGGCGCAACGGCGCCGCCAACCAGTGCGCCAACCGCCTCCACAAGGGACGCCCCCGTCCATCATCCAGTTCAACAGAGTGATAGCCGGCCGAAGCCCCCACACCCTGAAACTGGCGATGGGCGGTGGAAACAGGAGGCGGCACCAACGCGGGCGCCTCCTGGTCCAACGGATCGCGACCTAACGGCTGCTGCGAGGACTTTTGGCGCACCCGCGCCAGACGCGCTTCCCGCCGCTTGATCAACAGGACACGTTCCAATTCCTCGATGCTCAAGTCATCAACAGAACGACGATCTTTCAATCTCGCACCTTGGACGCTACAGCAAACACCTCTCGTTCAAAGAACCAACGTAAAGGCGGCCAATTAAACGCCACGTGACGGGCGGCCGCCAAAATCATCCCTTCATCTCGGTTCTGCGGCGGCGTGTCTAGCCACACCCGGCCTTGAAATCCGGCCCTTTTAAGCGTGCGCCGCAAGCTCAACATATCCTGTTCGTTGACGTGCACTTGTGTATTTACCATCACGTTCAGCGCGCGGGGGTCCTGGGGATAACGCGCTCCCTGACCCATCAACCGGCGCATGAACCGCACCACCGGGTAAGCAAAACGATCATACCAACGATTAGGGGCAGTATGGACGATCAGATACCCTTCAGGGTCAAGCACACGCCGGGCTTCTAACAACGCCCGGTGCAGTTCCCACGGGTAAAGATGCTCTACAATGTCAAACATGAACACCCGATCAAAATAGCCGGACGCAAAAGGCAACAATTTGGCATCTGCTTGACACACCTCTACCTTGCCTGCGTCCTCAAAATTGTCCGCCAGGTGACGCGTCAGGCGCACGGCGGCCTTGGCGTAATCAATGCCATAGGCATCCGCGCCGCGCCGGGCGCAATGCAACAAAATCTCTCCCCGCCCACAACCGATGTCAAGCACACGCATCCCCGCTGTCACGTTCGCGATCTCGAAAGCTTGATTCAGCCGCCGGGATAACTGGACACCCTCTGTGTCTAAAAACTCTTGGTATCCCTCACAAGCCGTCAGGAAATACGCTTCGTCATATTTAGTGGAGGGCACGGGAACACAGTCTTGGCGTTCAGCCACTACACACACCTCGCTCACAAAACTAGTGGAGCATTATACCGCACAGCATAGCGCACGTCAAAAAGTCGATTTTGAGGATGAACGGCGCCGCTTTAAACTGCGCACAATCCCGCCGCCATCGGCCCGCAAGAGCGCCAGCAACGCCACGTAAACCACAAACCCAATCGCCGCCGCGCCGCCCACAACGAGCAACTCGGTTATCAAGTTACCGGATGGCAGCGACCGCACCAACATCTCAGACGTCAGCCAAGTCACCGCCCCCATCACGGCCGAGGCGACGCCGGCCTTGAACAACAAGCGCAACAACTTTTGTCCACGCAAACCACCCAAGCGACGATTGAGCAACCACAACATAATCAGCGCGTGACTGGCCCACTGGATAGAACTGGCCAATATCAAGCCATTCAATGTCAACGGCCTAAAAAAGGTGGGCGCCAGCGCAGCCAGGACATACACCCCCACTGCAGCCACACCCACCAGTGCCGGCGTCAACGTGTCCTGTTGCGCGTAAAAGGCAAAGTTCAGCGGCCAGTCGATGGCCGCGAAAATTAGGCCCAGCAAAGCAAAACGCAACGCCTGAGCGGTATGGACTGTGTCATGGGCGCCAAAATCACCGTGCTCAAAAACCAACCCCACCAACGGCTTTGCCAAGACAAACATCCCCACTGTAGCCGGAATGATGAGGAGCAACACCAATTTAATGCCCTGTGCCAACGTCGCCAGAAACGGCGCCCAACTTTCAGGTAAACTGCCTCGGCGTCCCCTCGCGCGGGCCTGCTGGGATAACGTGGGCAAAATGGCGAACGAGATCGCCGTCGCGACCAATCCCAGAGGCAACTGTATCAATTGCGCCGCATAACGCATCCACGCCACCCCTTGTTCGCCAGTACGCGAGGCCAAGTTATAACTCAGTATCGCCACCACCTCGCCCACCACCAGGCTCAACATCAGCGGGATGTACAATTTGACAATCCGGTGCAGGCCAGGGTGGCGCCAATCAAAGATCAGGCGCAAACGCGCATCGCGCAGGCCGAACAATTGCAACAGCACCTGAGCTAATGCGCCAACCAATTGCCCCACGGCCATACTCATCACGCCCCACCGTCGGCCAAACAGCAAAGCCGCGATCACGACGCAAGCATTGACCGCTACGGCCATAAAGGCAGGCAAGGTGAAACGGTTGAGTGCGTATAGCAACCCGCTCAAGATACCGGACAGGGTCATAAAGATCACCGCCGGCATACTCACCCGCAACAAGCGCGTACCGACCAGGAGAAATTCCTCAGACAATCCCCCGCTAGGCAGCTTTATCACCCAGGGCGCCATCAACTGGGACAGCAAAACCAGCCCCACCAGTATAACCGTCACCAACGTCATCAAAGAGCTAACCAGGTACCACAAATCCTCCCGCCGCCCCTTGGGTGTATATTCGCTAAAGACCGGGACTAGAACTGAGCTAATCACGCCGCCGATGAGTAAATTGTACACGCTGCTAGGAATAACCGTCGCTGCCTCCAAAGCGCTGACCATGCCAGTCGCCCCGAACAAGTTAGCCTTGACCGTCTCGCGCATCAATCCTAACACCCGGCTGGAAAAATTACCGATGGCAATAATCACGGCCGCCCTGGCGATGCCCCCGTTCGCAGAGGACGTCACATCGACCGAAGCCAAAGGCAAAGGTTGAGTGGGCTTTGTTTCTTGTTCCACAGGAAGCAGGACAGGGCCAGAATCACTCATATCATCAACCAACCATCGGGCAGTTAAAGCTCACTTCCATAACTTTTCAGAATGCGTTCTATCAAGTTGGTCGTCGAGCGATCTGTCAGCAAGGGCATATACTCGACGCGTCCCCCATAACTCTTGACCACAGCGACTTCGGGCGGCAGCTTGTGCCGTCCCCAATCTCCCCCCTTGACATAGATGTCAGGGCGCAAAGCCTCCACCAACTGATTGGCCGTGTCCTGATTAAAAACCACGACTGCATCCACCGGCGCCAAAGCGGACAGCAGGCGGGCGCGCTCTTGGCAAGGTACCAGGGGGCGGCCCAAACCCTTTATATGGTAGGCCGAACTATCCCCGTTGACACCGACCACCAAATAGTCACCCAATGCCTTGGCATGTTCCAGGTAATCAAGGTGTCCCACATGCAACAGGTCAAAAATGCCATTGGTAAACACGACAGTCTCTCCATAACGCCGTCGCACCGCCCGCTCGATGAGCGCTTGATCCCACGTCAGCACTATACCCATACGCTCTCCCACTTTGTTATTTGACCATCGAACAAACGTGTTCATTCTACCCCAGTTCGCCCATGCAAGCAAACGGTTTAAAGCTTGGCTTGTTCGCGCCAAGCAGGGATCCGCTATTCCTTGAAGGAACGGGGAAAATGGTATAAGATGCTGACACAATTGATAGGCCTTACTCAGCAGAGGAGCCTCAATGCTACAACGGACTTGGGCTGTGATGCAAAAAGAGTTTATACAGACCTTGCGAGACAAAAGCACGTTGCTGCTTATGCTCAGCGTCCCCCTGGTACAGTTGTTGCTCTTTGCTTACGCGGTCAATATGAGCGTCGACCACATCCCAACCATTGTAGCAGACCAGAGCTTGGACAATGCCAGCCAAGCTTACGTGGAGGCGCTGGTCAATTCGGGCTTTTTTGACGTCACCGGTTACGTCTTTGATCAAGCCGAGGTGATCCGCACCATCGATCAAGGGCAAGCTCAGGTCGGCATTGTGATCCCACCCGACTTTAGCACCCACATAGAGCGCCGTGACGCTCAGGTGTTGCTCCTTGTAGATGGTTCAGATCTCTTTACCTCCCAGTCGGCCTATAATGCTGCCACCGCAGTGGCCGAGATGCACGCTTTAGAAGTACTGATGCAAAAGGTCGCCCGTTCGGGCAAACTGGAGGGACGACGCAGATTGTTGCCCCTCGACGCCCTCATCCGCATTCTCTACAATCCCAATCTGACGGACCTCTGGTTCGTCATCCCTGGTATGACGGCGGTACTGTTACAAACCCAGAGCATCGCGCTGACGGTCGCCGCCGTCGTACGCGAGCGCGAGGTCGGCACGATCGAACAGATTCTAGTGACGCCCATAAGACCGGTCGAACTGATGCTGGGCAAAATTGCCCCCAACTTGATCATTGCCATAATCAATATGCTGAGCATCGTCGCGTTGGGCGTCTGGGGGTTTGGCGTGCCCTTTCAAGGCAACTTTTGGCTCTTTTTCTGGCTGGCATTAATGTACGTCTTTTCCGGACTGGGATTGGGACTGTTGATTTCAACGGTTTCACAAAACCAAAGCCAGGCCCAACAACTGACCCTGATGATCACGCTGATCGGGTTAGTGTTGGGCGGTTACATCTTTCCACGCGACACGATGCCCGCCCTATTGCGTCTCTTGGGCAACTTGTTCCCACTGACTTATTTCATCCCCATTGCCCGGGGGATCATCAGCAAAGGCGTCGGTGTCAAATTTTTATGGGATCAAGTAGCGGCGTTGCTTGTCTATATTATCATCATCATGGGCTTTGCTTCCCGCGCTTTCAAGCAAGGACTGGACTAGCCACAATTCGTACCCTTGGGAAAAAGATGCACAAGTCACTCGGACGCACAAGCGCCATCATCCAAAAAGAAACGATCCAACTCTTACGAGACTGGCGCACCTTGCTCTTGATCCTGGGGTTGCCGCTCATCGAGTTGTTCCTTTTTGCCTACGCGGTAGACCTGACCGTCTATCACATCCCCACCGCCGTCGCGGATATGAGCCTGGACGCCCAGAGTCGTGCCTTTATCGACGCGTTGGCAGTCTCGACTTATTTCGATATCGAGCTGTATGTAGCCGACGAAAAACATGTCATCCAGGCCATCGACCAGGGTCAGGTCAAAGCTGGTGTCGTCATCCCGCCTGACCTGGCCGGTAAAATCGAACGCAACGAGGCGCAAGTGCTCTTGATCCTCGACGGCTCAGACTCTTTCACCGTGCAATCGGGCTATAGCGCGGCGGCGGCGATCGCCCAGGCGTATGCGACGGACCTGATGGTAGAACAGATCAGCCGTATGGGCACCGGCCTGGGCCTGTCCCTATCCGAATCGGGCATACGGCCCATCACGACCTCAACACGCGTGCTCTACAATCCTGACATGGACGACATGACGTTCGTGGTGCCCGGCATCGCGGCAATATTGTTACAAACGCTGGCCACGAGCCAGGCGGCCATCGGCATCGTGCGCGAGCGCGAATTAGGCACAATGGAACAACTCCTCATCACGCCCATCCGCCCCATAGAACTCGTCGTGGGCAAAATGATCCCCAGAATCATGCTCACGCTCATTGACATGTTGATCATTATCTTGTTGGGGGTTTTTTGGTTCGGCGTGCCTTTTAACGGCAGCCCCTGGCTGTTCGCATGGCTGGCCTTGTTATTCACCATCGCCGGCCTGGGTCTGGGATTATTGATCTCGACCATCTCTAACACCCAACGGCAAGCGCAACAAATCACCGTGGTATTGATGATGCTAAGTATGTTGTTGACAGGCTTTATCTATCCGCTGGCGCCGATGCCGGTCGGGGTACGCATCGTCGCTAGCCTTATCCCATTGACTTTTTTCATCCGTATCACACGCGGTATCATCACCAAAGGGGTCGGCCTGGCATTCATGTGGAGCGACGTCATCGCCTTGATCGTCTATGCGCTCATGGCAATGTTGTCAGCCACGGCGACGTTCAAAAAACGCCTGGACTGACGACTAGCGGAAAAAGTATGCAAAATCAGGTCACAATCTATGCGCAAGGATTGG
>CAZSJU010000022.1:9962-12357 GCA_964607235.1 uncultured Anaerolineae bacterium
ACGACTAGCGGAAAAAGTATGCAAAATCAGGTCACAATCTATGCGCAAGGATTGGTCAAACAATTCAAAACTCACAGCGGTACAGTGACCGCTGTCAATAACGTGGATTTGCAGGTGAGACGGGGGGAAACCTTTGGCTTGATCGGCCCGGACGGGGCAGGCAAAACGACGAGCGTCCGCGTGATCCTGGGGCTGCTTACACGCACCGCCGGTGAAAGTAGCATTCTGGGTTATGACTCGATGCGCGACACCTATGCTATCCGCGAACGGGTAGGGTACATTGCACAACAGTTCGCACTGCCGCCCGACTTGACAGTCAGAGAAAACATGCGCTTCTTTGCCAATGTTCAAGGCGTCAGTCGCAAGGAACAACGCCGGCGTATCCCTGAACTACTAGAGTTTGCAGGGCTGAGCGACTTTACCAAGCGATTGTCCAGCCAGCTTTCCGGCGGGATGAAGAAAAAACTGGCCCTGGCGTGCAGTCTCGTTCATGAGCCCCAAGTGCTGATGCTAGACGAGCCAACTCTGGGCGTAGACCCCGTCAGCCGGCGTGAATTCTGGAACCTTTTAGGCAACTTGCGCGCCGAAAAAGGGGTCACCATCTTTGTGTGCACCCCATACATGGACGAAGCAGAACGCTGTAATTGGGTAGGGCTCATATACAAAGGCCAACTCTTTGCCCTGGATGTACCCAAAAATATCAAGACGATGGTGCCGGGACGTCTGATCGAGTTCACCCCTTCCGAGTTCGCTCCGGCCAAAAAACTGGTCAGAACAATGGAGGGTGTTCTGGAAGTTCAAACCTATGGACTGATGCTGCACATCTTTGTGGACCATGTCAGTCAACGCCAGACGGCGATCGAGCGGGCTCTCGCCGCGCAAGGCATCACTTGCAAGGGCATGCGCGAAATCGAGCCGCGCATGGAAGAGGCATTTATCAGCTTGATACGCCGGCGGGCCGCCCAGGAAGAGGGAACAAATGGCGCACCAAACACAACGTGATCAAACAGAAAACCGCTCTATACTCGTCGAGAACCTGACAAAGTGCTTTGGTGACTTTGTCGCCGTCGACCACGTCAGCTTTGACGTAAAGCACGGCCAAGTGTACGGATGGTTAGGGCCTAATGGAGCGGGCAAAACAACCACCATCCGTATGTTACTAGGTCTACTCCAGCCCAGCGAAGGCTGGGCGCGCGTGCTGGGCTACGACCCCGCGACCGAGGCCAAAGCGATGCAAGCCCACGTGGGCTATATGTCGCAACGCTTTACCCTTTACAATGACCTGACCGCCCGCGAAAACATCCGGTTCTACGGGCGGGCTTTTGGGTTATCGCGCGCTGAACTCCGGCGCCGGGAAGCTGAGATCATCGAGATGGCCGGATTGCAAGGACGAGAACGCGAACTCACGTCCAGCCTGTCCGGCGGCTGGAAACAACGGTTGGCCCTGGGCTGTGCCATCGTTCACAACCCCCAAGTCATCTTTTTGGACGAGCCAACAGCCGGCGTAGATCCTATCAGTCGCCGTGAATTTTGGGAACTGATCTACACGATGGCCCATCAAGGTGTGACCGCGCTCGTCACCACCCATTATATGGACGAAGCTGAATTGTGCGAACGGGTAGGGTTTCTCAGCAAGGGGCGACTCGTGGCACTGGACACACCGGAACGTCTCAAGCAAACCGAAATGAGAGGGGAGGTCCTAGAAATCAACACACCTCTTCCAGACCGCGCGATGCTGGTGCTAAAAGCCGCACAAGAGCGCGAGCAAATCCCCTTTGACGAAGTCGCGCTCTATGGCGCCCAAATTCATGCGGTCGTGCCGGATGCGCAAGCGTTCAAGGAACCTGTCACAGCTTTGTTGGAACAAGCAGGCATCAAGGTCAATGCCATCCAGTGGATCGCCCCAACCCTGGAAGACGTCTTTATCTCGGCCGTCAAGCCTCGGGGAGCATAGATATAGGGATGATCTGCAGTCCGGGAGAGACAAAATGGATAAAGACATAAAACAGCCCGAGCGCACACGCTGGCCCTCGCGCCGCGTATGGATAAGCCTGTTAAGCCTGGTAGCCATAGTCGCTATCGCCGGCGTGAGCGTCTCAAGTTTACAGTCCCAAGCGCCGGGCGATGAACCGTTGTCGTCCCTCTTGCAACTCAAACATAAAGCCCAAGAATTCTTGGGCCTCGCGCCGGAACAAAAGGATGACACACTCGAGGCCTCCGGCGTCATCCAGGTTCAAGCGCTCTCAATCGCCAGTGAGTCTGGCGGGCGCATCGCAGAGATGCCAGTGACCGCAGGACAAAGCGTTACCCGTGGCGATGTATTGGTTCGCTTGGATCCGTCGTTGCTGGACGCCAAAATACAAGCCGCTCGGGCGGCCGTAGAATGGGCGCAAAC